>CAZQYA010000028.1:2888-23930 GCA_964597325.1 uncultured Desulfovibrionaceae bacterium | reverse complement strand
CGGCCCCGGCCGTCGGAAACAAAAACACTTGACGACAGGGGACGCCTTGAATAACTAGCGATTCCTCAAACGTTGCCAGGATAGCTCAGTCGGTAGAGCAACTGATTCGTAATCAGTAGGTCGTCAGTTCGATTCTGATTCCTGGCTCCAGTAGAAACAAGGGGTTAGCTGTAACAAGCTAGCCCCTTTTTTCGTCTTGCGATACATAAGTGCCGATGCGGTCGGTGAGCCGAATCAGGCCCATGCTATCTTGTCCGCATTCGCCCTGACACGGCTGTTTTCTCGAACGGTCATCAGACCCATCCCCTGTTGCTGGGAGTAGTTTTGCAGACCAATGGCATTGTCGGGGAGCCAAGTTTTTTCGAGTATCTGGTCAACCCGGTCTTCCAGGTTTTTTCCACCGTATTTTCAGAGCTCTGAAGCCGGACAGCGGCAGTTGACCGGCTTGCAGACCGGGTTCTTTCATCCGGGAGCACGTGAAAGCATTTCTGTTTTCATGTCACGTGCACGTGTCTGGCGTGACCTGCCATATGGCCTGTTCTTTCGAGATTTATTTTTGAAAGTAGCTGCTTAGCCTGATATATTCCAGTGGTCCGTTTTTTCGGACAACATCCTCTTCATCTCTCCATGCATCCGACGCGTTGAGGCGTTTTGTTGTCGATTCAGTTCTGTTGGGTTGCGGTGTTCGGTATGCTGGTCCTTTGTCCTTCCATCGTTGAATTCTGTATTTTTATTTTTAATCGAATTATTTTCATTTTTCAAAGATAAAAGTTTTTTCTTTGTGATGAATATTCACGAATCTTTATGTTCGAAATGTGGCTTGATAATCGATTGTCTGAAAAATCGGACCCCTTGTCGATTTGTGATTGGATTTTGATTTATGTAGAAGTGCTTTTTGTCATGAATATAAGTTATATGATTTTATTTTATATGTTGCAATTATAGTAAAATTTTCATTTATATTTTGAATATTATTTTCAATATAGAGTAGAATTTTGATTCATTACATATATATAATTTTTTTCCTAATCTTTAATTGTTTGTGCGAACAGTTTGTTTGGTGTTTCTTTTCCGTTCACTTATGAAAAAATACCGTGATATTTCTTATTTTCTTGCGCTGGTGTGGCATGTAGAGTAGGGAAGCTCGAACAAATCTAACCGTATGGAGGGTATTCGGAATGTTGAAATTGAAGACCATTCTTGCGTTTGCGGTGGGTGCGGTTTTTCTGTGTGCTGTGTCCGCCATCGCTGCTCCCATCGTCATCAAGTTTTCCCACGTTGTTGCCGAGGACACACCCAAGGGCATCATGGCCAACAAGTTCCGGGATCTTGTCGCGGAGCGTCTTGGCGACAAGGTTGTGGTGGAAGTGTATCCCAATTCCCAGCTTTTCGGTGACGGCAAGGAACTCGAAGCCCTCCTTCTCGGGGACGTGCATCTCCTGGCGCCGGCCCTCTCCAAATTTCAGAAGTACACTCCGCTCCTGCAGATCTACGACCTGCCCTTCCTGTTCAAGGACATGGCGGCCATCGACACGTTCCAGCAGGGCCCCAAAGGCCAGGAATTGCTGCATTCCATGGAGGACAAGGGCATCATCGGCCTGGCGTACCTGCATAACGGCCTGAAGCAACTGTCCGCAAACAGTCCGATCCGCGTCCCGGCCGACGCCGCCAAGAAGAAGTTCCGCATCATGACCTCCGACGTTCTGGCAGCTCAGTTCGAGGCCGTGGACGCCATGCCTCTCAAGAAGCCCTTCTCCGAGGTTTTTACCTTGCTGCAAACCAGGGCCATCGACGGTCAGGAAAACACCTGGTCCAATATTTATTCCAAGAAGTTCTACGAGGTGCAGCCTTACATCACCGAGACAAACCACGGCATTCTGGATTATCTCGTGGTCAGCACCGCCGAGTTCTGGAACGGGCTCCCCGACGATGTCCGCCCTGTCCTGGAAGACTGCCTGCGCGAGGCCATCGCCGAGGGCAATGCGGCCGCCGCCCGCAAGGACGAGAACGACAGGCAGCGCATCATTGACTCCAATCGCAGTGAAATCCTCACCCTGACGGACGAGGAGCGCGCTCTTTGGGTCGAGGCCATGAAGCCCGTCTGGAAGCAGTTCGAGGGTGACGTGGGCAAGGACAACATCGAAGCCGCCATCGCTTCCAACAACTAGTTTCCCTGCATCATGAGCAACTTTATCAACAAGCTGGAGGAGGTGATCATTTCCCTCCTCCTGGCTTCCATGACGCTTCTCGTTTTTGTGGAAGTGGTCTTTCGCTTCGGGTTCGGCGTGGGCATCCACTGGGCCCAGGAGATGACCCTTCTGCTTTCGGGATGGATGGTCATGTTCGGAGTGTCCTACGGCATCAAGGTCGGTTCCCACATCGGTGTCGACGCCCTGGTTCGCCTTTTCCCGGACAACGTCCGGCGTGGCGTAGCCGTGGTCGCCATCATCCTGTGCCTGGTCTATTGCGGCCTCTTCCTGAGCGGCAGCTGGACCTACCTGGCCAAGCTCAAGATGGTTGGCATCGAACTCGAGGACATCCCTGTCCCCAAGTGGATGGCCAACAGCATTCTCTTCCTCGGCATGGTCATGCTGGCACTGCGCCTGCTTGAACTGCTCTGGGCCGTGATCCGCGGCCGGGCCGATGGGTTCAAGCTTCTGGATGAGGCCAAGGACAGCATGTACCTGGCCCAAAAAGAGGGCACGGCCCTGGACGGAGACGACGAATGACCACTGCGGCACTTTTCATCCTGCTCTTCCTGTTCATCGCTACGGGTATGCCCATCGCCATCGCCCTGGGGCTTTCGAGCATCACGACCATCCTGTTCTTTTCCCACGATTCGCTGGCGTCCATCGCCCTCAAGCTGTTCGAATCGGTTTCCGAACACTACACCCTGCTGGCCATCCCCTTCTTCATCCTGTCCTCCCAGTTCCTGTCCACGGGGGGCGTGGCCAAGCGGCTCATCAACTTCGCCCTGGACTGCATCGGGCACGTCAAAGGCGGCCTGGCCATGGCTTCGGTCCTGGCCTGCATGCTCTTTGCCGCGGTGTCCGGTTCCTCTCCGGCCACGGTGGCGGCCATCGGCAGTATTGTCATCGGCGGCATGGTCCGCTCTGGTTATCCCGAATCCTTTGCCGCGGGTGTCATCTGCAACGCCGGCACCCTGGGCATCCTCATCCCGCCGTCCATCGTCATGCTCGTGTACGCGGCGGCCACCCAGGAGTCGGCGGCCAGGCTGTTCATGGCCGGGTTCATTCCGGGCATCGGCCTCGGGCTCATGCTCATGATCGCCATCTACATCGTGGCCCGGATCAAGAACTACCCGGCCCTGGCCTGGCCCGGATTCCGGCAGGTGTTCCGCTCGGGCTTCAAGGCCCTGGGCGGTCTTATGCTGGTCATCATCGTACTGGGCTCCATCTACGGCGGCATCTGCAGCCCCACCGAGGCGGCGGCGGTTTCGGCCGTGTACGCCTACTGGATTGCGGTCTTCGTCTACCGTGACATGGGGCCCCTGAAGGAAGTGCCCCTGCGCAAGGTCGAGGAGAGCGTCTTCTCAGCCCTGACGAGGGGACTCTGGCAGACTCTGGTGGCTATTCCCAGGTCCTGGGTGCACCCTGAGGTGCGCCACGTGGTTCTGGATGCGGCCAAGGTCAGCATCATGCTGCTGTTCATCATCGGCAACGCCATGCTGTTCGCCCACGTGCTGACAACGGAGCGTATCCCGCACATGATCGCCGAGGCCATTGTGGGCTGGGGCCTGCCGGCCTGGGGCTTCCTCATCGTGGTCAACATCCTGCTGCTGGTGGCCGGCAACTTCATGGAGCCTTCGGCCATCACCATGATCATGATCCCGATCCTGTTCCCCATCGCGGTCAAACTCGGCATCGATCCCATTCATCTGGGCGTCATCTGCGTGGTGAACATGGAGATCGGCCTGATCACGCCGCCGGTGGGCCTGAACCTCTTTGTCACGGCGGGCATCACCGGCCGGGACCTCACCTGGGTCGTACGCGCGGCCCTGCCCTGGCTCATGATCCTGCTGACCTTCCTGCTCCTCATCACCTACATCCCGCAGATCTCTCTGTGGTTGCCCGAGTTCATCGACAAGCTCAAAGGGTTCTGATCCGACTAAGCATCAACACGAACGGCCGGGCTCCGCGAGGGGTCCGGCCGTTTTCGTCGCATTCGCCGAAAGGGTCTGGGGCGTCAGTTGCCGTTCTGGCGGCAGGCGGGGCAGAAGCCTTCGAGGCGGATGTCCACGTGGCGGATGTCCAGGCCCAGGGCCTGAAGGGCTTCGGAGTTCAGGATGTCCGGGCCGTGGCGCAGGCACAGGTGGCAGTCGCAGCGCATGCAGTGAAAGTGCGGATGCCCGTTTTCGTCGGCTTCCCGCAGGCAGAAGCGGCGCGGCTTGTCGCTGAGTTCCAGGCGGTGGAGGACGCGATGCTCCACCAGCAGGTCGAGGATCCGGTAGACCGTGACCCTGTTGATACCGGAATCGGTGCGCACGGCTTTAAGGATTTCGGCCGCGCTGGACGGGCCCGTGGAGCCGGCCACGGCCCTGAGGACGCTCACGCGGCGTTTCGTGGCCTGCAGCCCGGCGCGCTTGAGCCGGGCTGCAGCGTCCTGTGCCGACAACATGGTCACGCTCGGCCCCGGATCCGGAGCGCCAGCCAGGTCAGGGCGTAGCCGACCGTGGCCATGGCGATGATGGAGGCGCCCGAGGTGATGTCGTAGTGGTAGGAGACGGCCAGGCCGGCCAGGCAGAAGACGAGGCTCGCCAGGGTGGCCAGGGCCATCATCCGCCACAGGGATTTGGTGAACAGTTCCGCCAGCATGGGTGGAATGGTCAGCAGGGCGATGACCAGGATGAGGCCAGCCACCTGGATGACCATGATTACGGTCACGGCCGTCATGACCTGCATCAGGGCATAGAGCAGGCGCACGGGCACGCCCATGGACCGGGCGAACTCCATGTCGAAGGACAGGGACAGGAAATCCTTGTACCAGAACAGGACCACGGCCAGGATGAAGACGTCCAGGCCCAGCATGAAGAGGATGTCGCTTTTGGGAACGGCCAGGATGCTGCCGAAGAGGTAGCTCATGAGGTCCACGTTGTATCCGGGGGTCAGGTCCAGGAGGATGATGCCCATGGCCATGCCCGCGGCCCACATTACGCCGACGATGGAGTCGGTGCGCTCGGCGCGGCCGAAGGACAGGGCCGCCATGACCAGGGCGGCCAGGACCGTGAAGGCCACGGCGCAGGGCAGGACGGGCAGCCCGAGGTAGAAGGCCAGGCCCACGCCGCCGTAGGCCGTGTGGGCCACGCCGCCGGCCATGAAGACCTGCCGGTTGACCACCACCAGGGTGCCGATGACGCCGCAGGCCACGCTGGCCAGCAGGCCGGCCAAGAGGGCGTTGCGCATGAATTCCATGGCGAGGATGTCCATCATGGGTGACTCCGGGAGCCGCCCTGGGTGATGATGGAGGACATGCCGCGGATGTATTCGTCCAGGGGGCAGGTGGCGTCGTGGGTGCCGTAGACGAGTTCGAGCATGGTCGGCGTGAGTTCCCGGCCCTGGTTTTGGATGAGCCGCCGGTTGACCACGGCCACGCTGCTGATGCGCGTGGACGCGGAGATGAGGTCATGGCTGACCATGAGGATGGTGATGGAGGCGCTCAGGGCCGAGAGCAGGTCAAAGAGGCAGACCTTGCCCTGAGGGTCGATGTTGGACGTGGGCTCGTCGAAGAGCAGCAGGGCCGGGTCCGAGATCAATGCCCTGGCCACGAGGACGCGCTGCTTCTGGCCGCCCGACAGGGCGTCGAAGCGGCGGTCGGCCAGGTCGGCCATGTCCACCATGTCCAGGGTGTCCACGGCCTTGCGCTTTTCGGCCGCGGAGTTCCCCGGCCAGCGCCCCGTGGAAAGGAGGCCGCCCCGGCGGCGCAGGCCCAGGAGCACCACGTCCCGCACGGTGACGGGAAAGCTCGGCTGGATAAGGGCGTGCTGGGGCACGTAGCCCACGGCGGGCTGCGTCGTCCGGGGATCGGCCCCCAGCACGCGCACCGTGCCGCGCGTGGGCGCCAGCAGGCCCAGGATGATTTTGACCAGGGTGGTCTTGCCGCCGCCGTTGGGTCCGATGACGGCCATGAAATCCCCGGACTTGAGGGAGAGGTCCACGTCCGTGAGGACTTCGTCACCGTCATAGGCAAAGGACACTCCCTCGAGTTCGATGACGGGCTTGCCCCTTTCCATTTGCGGGCGGAAGCGCGGCCCCGGGATCACGGGCAGGTCGTGTCCGGAACAGGTGGCGCAGGTGCGGTCGGGTGAATTCATGCTGTTGCCTTGGGATGGGGTGGGCTAGTTCAGGGCCTCGGCAAAGGCGCGGGCCGCGGCCAGCAGATTCCTGGCCCAGTCTTCGGCCAGGGGGTCGAGCCGCACCACCCGGGCATTGATCTGCGCGGCGATGACTGAGGCGCTCTTCTGCGAGAACTGCGGCTGGACAAAAACGACGCGCGCACCGGTCTTTCGGCCCATCTCGATGATGTTTACCATGTCCTTGGGGCTTGGTTCCTTGCCGTCCACCTCGATGGCGGACTGGGTCAGTCCGTAGGCCCGGGCGAAGTACCCCCAGGACGGGTGAAAAACCAGGAAGGTGCGCCTTTCGGCCGGGATGGGGGCCAGGATGTCCCGGATCTTTCTGTCCAGGTCGTCGATTTCCTTCAGAAAGGCGTCGGTGTTGCGCGCATAGACGTCCGCACCTTCGGGATCGACGGCGCTCAGTCCGTCGCGGATGTTCGCGGCCTGGATCTTCACCAGAGCCGGGTCCAGCCAGATGTGCGGGTCCAGGGCGCCGTGATCGTGCCCATCGTGCTTTCCGTCATCGTGGTGCTCGGCTTCGGCGGCGGGATCATGTCCGGCGGCATGGTGGTCGTCGTGCCCGCCGTGCCCGTGTCCGGCTTCGTGCCCGGCATCCTCATTCCCGTGCTCTCCGGACATGGGAATCTTTTCGACGCCCTCGGCCGTGTGCACCACGGCCATGTCCGGGCTTGCGCCCAGGATACGCTCCAGCCAGGTGTGGTCGAAGGCGTCGCCAACGGTGAAGTAGGCTGCGGCGCCGGCCAGTTCGGTCATCTGGCGGGGCCTGGGCTCGTAGGTGTGCGGGTTGGCTCCGGGCGGGACCATGATTTTCACGGAAATCCGGTCCCCGCCGATTTTTTCCAGGAAGTATTTCTGGGGCGGAACCGTGACGAAGACCGTTGGGCCGGGCTGTGCCCAGGCCGTGCCGAGGGCCATGAGGCATATCGTTGTCAGCAGGAAAAATCTCATGGAATCTCCGTATGTTTTTCGAGTCGAAAATAATCATTATGCAACAGGATTGCATTTCGTCAAGTCCGGCCGTCACAAGGCGTTCGCGGGTGCGCTTGTGCATCGTCCGTTCAGGCTTTAGGTAAAGGGGGTCGCGTCCGATCGGGACGCAAGACCCATGGAGGAAACATGCTGAATTTTGCCGTTGACGAGACCCGCTGCGTCCAGTGCGGGGAGTGCGCCGCAGACTGTCCGGTCCGTATTATCGACCTGAACGAAGGCTTTCCGCGCATCGGGCAGTACAGGCAGTCCCTGTGCATAGGCTGCCAGCACTGCCTGGCCGTGTGCCCCACGGCCGCATTGTCCATTTTGGGCAAGGACCCTGACGACAGCGAACCTATCCTGCCGCCGTCCCCGGACGCCCTGGAGAATCTCATAAAGGGCCGTCGGTCCGTACGCCGCTACCGTCCCGAGCCCGTGGACCGGGCCGTCCTGGACCGCCTCATGGACGTCGTCGCCCATGCGCCCACGGGCAAGAACGAGCGCCGTGTCCGCTTCACCCTGGTGGAAGATCCCGCGGTCATGGATCGCATCCGCGTGTTGGCCATGGAGGGCATCCGTCGGGCCGTGGACGAGGATGGCCTGCCCGAAGGCATGGAGTTTTTCGCCAAGTTCCTTGCGGCCTGGGACCAGGGCCGCGACATCGTCTTTCGCGGGGCCCCGCACATGCTCATCGCCTCGGCGCCCACGGCCAGTTCTTCCCCCGAGGCCGACCCATTCATCGCCCTGACCTATTTCGAACTCATGGCCAACAGCCTGGGCCTGGGTACGGTCTGGTGCGGCTATGCCCGCTGGGCACTGCAGAACGTGGTGCCCGAGCTGGGGAAACGGCTCGGCATCCCCCTGGAGCACCGGTCCATGTATGTCGTCATGTTCGGACATCCCGAGGTGCGCTATGCCCGCACCGTGCAGCGCGACGTTCAGGACCTGCACCGGCCGACCCTGGCCGACCTGGAGGCGGTGCTGTGAGGCGCGCCATTCTCGACGTTCTGCGTGAGCGCGTGGTGGTGGCCGACGGGGCCATGGGATCCCTGCTGTTCGAGCGCGGCGTGGACAGCGCGTCGTGCTATGACGCCCTGAACCTGACGGATCCGGCCCTGGTGCGTTCCATCCACCAGGCCTATGCGGCAGCCGGGGCCGAGGTCCTCGAGACAAACACCTTCGGGGCCAACCGGGTCAAGCTCGGCCGTTTCGAGCTGGGCCATCAGACCCGGGAGATCAACCTGCGCGGCGCCGAGCTGGCCCGGGCCGAGGCCGGGGAGGAACGCTTTGTGGCCGGCGCCATGGGCCCGCTTGGGCGCATGGGCGAGGAGGCCATGGACCCGGCCGAGGTGGAGCGCGTCTTTGCCGAGCAGGCCCTGGCCCTGGTGGAGGGCGGCGCGGATTTCATCATCCTCGAGACTTTTGCGGACCTGCACATGCTTTTGGCGGCCCTGCGCGGGGTCAAGGGCAGCGTCGGCGTGCCCGTGGCCGCGCAGATGGTCTTCACCCAGCGCGGCCGGACCCACTCGGGCCGCACGGCCAGGGAGTGCTTCGACGCCCTCGTGGCCGCCGGCGCGGACATGGTGGGCCTCAACTGCGGCATCGGCCCCAAGAACGCCCTGGAGGTGGTCCAGGGGCTCGGGCCCGTGGACGTCCCCCTGACGGTCCTGCCCAACGCGGGTTTCCCCGAGTCCGCCGGGGACCGCCTCATCTACGCCTCGTCCCCGGAATATTTCGCCCGCCAGACCGCGGCCTGCGCCGCCCATGGCGCGCGCCTGGTGGGCGGGTGCTGCGGCACAGGCCCCGAGCATATCGCGGCCCTGGTCCGGGCCCTGGACGCCGGGTCGCCCGAGGTCCGCATCGTGTCCGGACCGCAGCCCGAGCCCGAGACGCGCACCGCGGCCCCGACGCGCCTGGCCCGACGGCTGGAGGAGGGCAAGGTCGTCCTCGTGGAGCTCGACCCGCCCAAGCATCTGGACGTGGAGCCGGTCCTCAAGGGGGCCGAGGCCCTGGCTGCGGCCGGGGTGGACGCCATCACCATCGCCGAGAACCCCCTGGCCGTGCCGAGGCTGTCCAACATCGTGCTGGGCGGCATGGTCCGCGCCCGGACCGGGGCCGAGGTGATCGTGCACCTGACGGGCCGGGACCGGAACCTGGTGGGCATGCAGGCCACCATCATGGGCCTGGCCGCCTCGGGCCTGCACAACGTTCTGGCCGTGACGGGCGATCCACCCTCGGCCGGGAGCGCCGAGCGGGTCTCGGGCGTCTACGACCTGCGCTCCATGGAGCTCATGTCCCTGCTGGCCGGCTTCAACCAGGGCCGCAACCACTACGGGGACGACATGCGCGTGCCCGTCAATTTCTGCATCGGCGGGGCCTTCAACCCCAACACGCGCAACATGGCCCTGCAGGTCGGCCGCATGGAGAAGAAGATGGCCGCGGGCGCCACGCACTTCCTGACCCAGCCCGTCTACTCCAGGCGGCGCGTGGACGAGATCCTGGCGGCCACGGGCCGCATCGGCGCGCCCATCGTGCTCGGCATCATGCCCCTGGCCAGCCATCGCAACGCCGAGTTCCTGCACAACGAGTTCCCGGGCATCGAGATTCCGGACGAGACCAGGGAGCGCATGGCCCGCGCCGGGGACAGGGGGCAGCAGGAGGGCGTCGACATCGCCTGGGAACTCCTGGAATACGCCTGGCCGCATTTCGCCGGGGTGTACATCATCCCGCCCTTCAACCGGCACGCCATGGCCCTGGAGCTTATGTCCCGCCTGGGACGGGAGCGGGCCTGACCCGTTCCCGTCCGCGTCGCCGCAGGCGTGCTGTCGGAACGCTCCTGATTTCCCGCCAGCAAAAACGGCCGGAAGCTCAATGCTCCCGGCCGTTTTTGCGTGGTCGTCACCGCGTGGTCAGCCTCTGATCCTGACCACGAAACGGTCCCTGACCCATCCGTGCACGTCCGTGCCCCCGATCTCGACCAGCAGCCAGCCGGGCGTGACGCCCAGTACGTGCAGGGCCGTGTGGCGGTCCACCCGGGCGATGACCTCTTCGTGCAGGCGCGGGCCGTAGCGCACGTTCAGCAGGTCGGCGTCGGCGAAAACCCTGCTCGGCCATCCGCGGACCGGGCCGCGCAGCGGCTCGACCACCCGGTAGCCCCCGGACACCCGGCGGTAGTGGATGTCGTTGAAGACGTGGTAGGTGATGCCCTCCGAGATCACGGTGCGGCTGCCCAGAGGGAGGTTCAGGACAATCAGGCCCACGGGCGGGCGGACCAGGACAAAGCCCGAGTTCCAGGGGCGGTAGAACCGGCCTCCGTGGTAGTGGTACCTGTCGCGGCCGTGGACGATCACGGCGTGCCGGGACGGGAGGCGGTGCACGACGTGCCTGACCTCGGTGCGAGTGCGCTCGTGGCGGACCTCATGCCTGCGGTCGTAGCGTGCGTCGTTTCTGTCATGCCGGTCGAACCGGTTGCGCCGATCATTCCGGTCATGCCGATCTGCAAGGGTGACGCGGGGGGCGCTGGAATGGCTTCGCACGCTCTCCCGCCGGACTTCACGGCGGTCCCGGCCGTCCCGGTCGTCATGACGGGTGACGGTCACGCTGCGAGTCACGGTCCGCTCGATCTTTTTCGTTTCGCGATGCTGT
Source organism: uncultured Desulfovibrionaceae bacterium (assembly GCA_964597325.1). Lineage (GTDB taxonomy): Bacteria > Desulfobacterota > Desulfovibrionia > Desulfovibrionales > Desulfomicrobiaceae > Desulfomicrobium. The sequence goes on along the minus strand of CAZQYA010000028.1, from coordinate 12,940 downwards.
TGCCGCACGGCGGCGTCCCGGGTCTCGCGGCGTTCGGCCCGGTTCTCCCGGCCCTGGACACGGGCTCTGCGTTCCGCGGCGCGATCGTGATCGCGATTGGGCCGCTTCCGTTCGAACCCCGGCTGCGTCCGCGAAGACTCCTCCTGGCGGGCGTGCCGCTCCAGAAGATCCATGACGTTGGCGGCCAGGGCGGAAGGGGCCGGCAGGAGCAGGCCAAGGGCCAGGACAAGCAGTGGGGCGTATCTGGATTGTATGTTCATGGTTCCTCCTTGGACGACTCGCGTCCGACATGGCCATCGCAAGGGCCATGCCAGGGAGGAAAAGATGCGGGAGAGCTTGTGGGACGGGTATTTTCGCCGTGCCGTTCCGGGGCGGACCGGTCAGGAATGAACCAGGCGCTTCACGTTCGGGGGCGAACCGGGAAGGTCTTTCACACCGGGGCTCAGCAGGCCGCCCCAAAACGGCAATCTGCTGCGTCAGCGAAAAAATCCAGACCGTTTATGTATGCGAATACACTGCGCGTCCTGGATTTTTTCGCTTCCTTGCATCTCACCATTTTTGAATGGTCTGCATATTTGGATTTTTTCAACAGTCAGCCGAGTCCGAGCCGTTTGAGCTTGTAGATGAGGCCGCGGCGGGTGATGCCCAGGAGTTGGGCCGCGTGGGTGCGGTTGCCGCCGGTCTGCCGGAGGGCCGCTTCCACGGCCTCGTATTCCTGTTGCTCCAGGGTTTTGGTCGGCGCGGCCGAAACCGGCTCCGATTCCGTGCGCGTTCTGGGGGCGTTGGCGGCGGATTTGCGCACCGCCGGGGGCAGGTGCTCGGGCAGGATGACGTCGGTCTGGCTCAGCAGGCGGACGTGGGCCATGGCATTGGCCAGTTCGCGCACGTTGCCGGGCCAGGTGTGGGCCAGCAGGGCCTGGATGGCCGCCCGGGACAGGCGGCGGGTCTCGGCGGCGTCGGTGTTCAGAAAGAGTCTGGCCAAGTGCGGGATGTCCTCGGGCCGCTGCCGCAGGGGCGGAATTTCGATGGTGATGACGTTCAAGCGGTAGAAGAGGTCCTGCCGGAAGCGGCCTTCGGCCACGTCCTCATCCAGGTTGCGGTTGGTGGCGGCGATGAGCCGGCAGTCCACGACGATCTCGCGGTCCGCGCCCACCGGGGTGATGCGGCCCGTTTCCGTGGCCCGAAGCAGGGAAGCCTGCAGCTCAAGCGGCATGTCCCCGATTTCGTCCAGGAAGAGGGTGCCCTCATGGGCCTCGCGGAAATATCCCTTGCGTTTGGCCACCGCGCCCGTGAAGGCGCCTTTCTCGTGGCCGAAGAGCTCACTGGCCAGGAGCGTCGGGGCCACGGCCGCGCAGTTCACTGTGACCAGGGGCTTGTCCCGTCGGGCGCCGTTGCGGTGGATGAACTGGGCCACGACCTCCTTGCCGCAGCCGCTCTCGCCCGTCAGGAGGATCGTGGCGTCGCTCGGGGCCACGCGCCAGGCGTCGCGCAGCACGGCGCGCATGGCCGGGCTCTCGGCCACGATGCCCTCCAGGGCCGCCGCAGGCACGTCCCCATCCTCGCCGCTGCCGACGTTCAGGGTGTCTCGGACCGCGGCCAGCAGTTCGTCCAGGTCCACGGGCTTGGCCAGGTAGTCCACGGCGCCGAGCTTGAGGGCGTCCACGGCCTCGCGGACGTCGGCAAAGGCCGTAACCAGCAGAAACGGCAGGCCCGGCTGCTCGTCGCGCACCCGGCGGAGCAGGTCCAGGCCGCTCGCCCCGGGCATGCGCACGTCGCTGACGACCATGGCGGGCGTGTCCCCGGCCAGGAGCTTGAGGGCCTCGGACGCGTCCCGGGCCTCGCGCACATCGAAGCCGGCGTCGCGCAGCACGCGCGCGTACAGTTCGCGGTAGCGGACCTCGTCGTCCACGACCAGGATGGTCCTGTTCATGCGTTTTCCTCGGCGTTTGCGATTCCGGAGATGGTCATGGTCGTGCCCCGACCGGGCGTCGAGGCAGCCTGGATGCGCCAGCCGTGAGCATCCACCAGACGCTTGACGATGGCAAGCCCCAGCCCGTGGCCCGAGGCCGAGCCCGAGACGTAGGGTTTGAAGATGTTCGGGAGAAGCTCCGATGGGATGCCGGCGCCGTGGTCCTCGACGCTCAGCCGCCACCGGCGTCCGTGCCGCTCCAGGCGGACGCGCACGCCGGTTCCGGCGGGCGAGGCGTGCAGGCTGTTCAGGAGCAGGTTGACCAGGATCTGCCGCAGCATGGACTCATCGGCCAGGACCGAGGCCGGGGGCGTGTCCACCTCCAGGCCGATTCCGGCGAGGTCGAAGTCCGGCCCCATGACGTCGGACAGCTCCGCGCACAGCCGGTCCACGGCCACGGGGCGCGGCCTGGGGGTGCGCTGTCGGGCGAAATTCATGAAATTGCCGAGCCTGGACGTGGTCGTGTCCACTTCGTCCATGATGTGTTCGAGCATGACTCGGCTGTCTTCGGGGATGTCGTGGCGGGCGGCGATCTGCTGGGCCATGCCCATGATGATGCCCAGGGGGTTCTTGGTCTCATGAGCCAGGCCCGCGGCGGCCAGCCCCAGCTCCTCCAGGTGCGCGCTGCGGACGCGCTCGGCGGCCAGTTCGTTGGCCAGGACCCTGCGCCGATTGCCCGCGATCCAGGCCGCGGTCAGGGCCAGGATCAGGGCCAGGGCCAGGCCGAAGATGGGGGCCTGGCGCTGCCAGTACCAGGACGTGGCGAAAGTCTCGGCGCGGCTGCGCAGGCCCAGGTACATGATCGGGTTGCTTCTGGGCCACAGCCCGAGGCCGAACTGCGGGGACTCGATGGCCTCGGCCCAGGAGGCCGGGAGCTGGGCGGGCTGGAGGGGGGCCCAGAGGATGTGCAGGCCCTCGGTGGCCATCTCGCCCTTGGTGCTGTTGGTCATGAGGAAGCCGGGCACCTCACCCGTTGTGAGCAGGCGGCCGTAGCGGCCCTCGACCAGCACGAAGGCGATGCGCGAGTCGCGCGTGATGCTCGTGAGCACCCGTTCGATCTGTTTCCAGTCCGTAAGTTCGCCGTTGCTCATGGTGGCGATGATGGCGTTCAGGGTCTGGAAGCTGTCCTGGGCGCGCTGGCGGCGAAGGTCCCGGGTGCGCTCGTTGTAGCCCTGCCACGACCACAGGCCCCAGAGGACCAGGGCCAGGATCATGCCCGCCGCGGCCAGCAGCGGCGTGCGAAAGATACGTGTGTCGTGCGTCATGTGTCCTCCTTGCTGGCAAGGGCCAAGCAAAGAGCGTGCTGAAACGTCAGCCAAGGAGCATGCGGTCCGAAATGTCCGCATCCTCCTGACCGTGAAATTTTTCCAGCAGGTCCTCCACGCCGAGGCGGGCCTTTTCCTCACCGCGCACGTCGAAGATGATGCGACCACGGTGCATCATGACCAGCCGGTTCCCCAGGCTCAGGGCCTGGTGCATGTTGTGGGTGACCATGAGGGTCGTCAGGTCGCTGCCGGTGACGATGTTCTCGGTCAGCTCCAGGATCTGGGCGGCAGTTTTGGGATCCAGGGCCGCTGTGTGCTCGTCCAGGAGCAGGAGCTTGGGCCGCACCAGGGTGGCCATGACCATGGTCAGGGCCTGGCGCTGGCCGCCCGAGAGCAGGCCCGCCCGGTCCTGAAGGCGGTTTTCGAGACCAAGCCCCAGCACCCGCAGGTGTTCTCGGAAAAGCTCCCGGTCGCTCGGCTTGACGCCCCGGCCCAGGCCGCGCCGCTGGCCACGCTTCAGGGCAAGGGCCATGTTCTGGGCGATGGACCCTCCGGCGCAGGTGCCCATGAGCGGGTCCTGGAAGACGCGGCCGATGAAGCGGGCGCGCTTGTGCTCGGGCCAGCGCGTCACGTTGATGCCGTCCACGGTGATGCTGCCCGAGTCCAGGCCGTGCGTGCCGGACAGACAGGACAGGAAGGTCGACTTGCCCGCGCCGTTGGAGCCGATGATGGTGATGAAGTCGCCCTGCTCGATGTCGATGGAAAGGTCCCGGATGCTGTGCACTTCGTTCACACTGCCCCGGTGAAAATACTTGTTCATGTCCCGGGCGGCGATCATCGGGCGAACCTCCTTTTGATCATGGGCGAGGTCAGGGCGATGATGACCAGGAAGGCGGTGATGAGGTTCAGGTCGCTGGGCGTGAAGGAGAAGCTGCCGAGCTTGAGCCCCAGGGCCAGGGCGATGGCGATGCGGTAGGCCGCGGACCCGACGATGACCGCGATGCAGGCCCGGACGATGGTCGCCTTGCCGAAGATCGTCTCGCCGAGGATGACCGAGGCCAGTCCGGCGATGATGGTGCCCACGCCCATGTTCACGTCGGCCGCGCCCTGGTTTTGGGCGATCAGGGCGCCGCTGAAGGCCACCAGGGCGTTGGACAGGCCCACGCCGAAGATGATGACGTTGTCCGTGTTCACGCCCAGTGCCGTGATCATCTGGCGGTTGTCGCCCGTGGCCAGCATGGCCTGGCCGTACTCCGTGTGCAGAAACCAGATCAGCCCGCCCGTGACCGCCGCGGCCACGACAAAGAAGAATGCCGGCGTGACCTGGTAGAGGGGCAGGCCCAGGCCCTCCAGGTCCGTCAGGACCGACGGCGTGCCCAGCAGGGCCACGTTGGGGCCGCCCATGATGCGGATGTTGATGGAGTAGAGGGAGATCATGGTCAGGATGGAGGCCAGCAGATGCAGGATCTTGAGCTTGGTGTTCAGAAGTGCCGTGACGGCCCCGGCCGCGAATCCGGCCGCCGCGGCCAGGGTCAGGGCCAGGTAGGGGCTGTGCCCGGCGGTGATGGTCACGGCGCTGACCGACGCCCCCAGGGGCAGGCTGCCGTCCACGGTCAGGTCGGGGAAATCCAGGATGCGGAAGGTCAGGTACACCCCGAGGGCCATGATGCCGTAGAGAAAACCCTGTTCCAGGGCTCCGAGTAAGGCGTAGAGGGTCATTGTCGTGCTGGTGGTAGAGGTGGCTGGAAGCGGCGCGTACGCCCGATGTGCGGCACATACATGGCGGAGGGGACGAGTTCAAGCAGCGGGACGTTGGAGATTTGGGGGCGTGTACCGGCAGACGCCAGCGGCATCACGAGTAGCGCTTGCTGATTTCCAGAAACGTGTCCTGCATCTCCACGAAGGCATCGACCACGTCGGGGTCGAAATGCGTGCCCCGTCCTTCGAGGATGATCCCTACGGCCTTTTCGTGGGAAAAGGCCTCCTTGTACGCACGCTTTGAGATGAGGGCGTCGTAGACATCGGCCAGGGCCATGAGCCTCCCCCCTAGCGGGATGTCGTCTCCCTTGAGGCCGTAAGGGTAGCCGCTGCCGTCCCATTTTTCGTGGTGGGCTTCGGCGATTTCCCGGGCGATGGCCAGGAAGGACGTGTCCGAGTGGGCGGCGGTCTGCTTTTCGGCCTCGGCCAGGGTCTGGGCTCCGAGGATCGTGTGATCCTGCATGCGCAGACGCTCTGCGTCGGAGAGCGGGCCTTCCTTGAGCAGGATACTGTCGGCGATGCCCACCTTGCCGATATCGTGCAGAGGGGCGGATTTGTGCAGCAGTTCAATGGTCTCCCGGTTCAGGCGGCGCCTGAAGCCGGGTTTCCGCGCCAGGCACCGGGCCAGGACGAGCACGTATTCCCGGGTCCGCTTGATGTGACCACCCGTCTCGGGATCGCGGGTCTCGGCCAAGGCCGTGAGACCCAGGATGGAGGCGTCCTGGGCCTGGAGCAGTTGCTGGCTGCGTTTGCGCAGTTCACGTTCTTCCAGGCCGTATTTGATGAGGCTCAGGATGGCCAGGTTGAACACCAGGACCATCTCGGCGGGCAGGGGAGACAGCCAGATTCCCGGTTTGTCGAGGAGCCAGAGGCTCGTGCTCCATATCCCGAGCGCTCCACCGGCAAAGCCGGCGATGCAGGGCAGGGGGCCCGTGACCATGAGGAACAGGCTGGACAGGATGCCGACGGTCAGCACCGAAAAAAGCTCCGCACCCAGGGCCCAGGCCGGTCGCGTCAGGGAGTCCTTATGCAGCAGGTTGTCCAGGATCGTGGCATGCACCTCGATACCGGGGAAAACCCTGTCCAGGGGTGTTATGTGGTTGTCCCCCAGGCCTGCGGCCGTCGGGCCCACGATGGCGATGCGGCCGGACAGGTCCGGGACGGGGCCGTTGAGGATGTCCGCCACGGAAAACGTTTCGAACGTGCCGCTCGGGCCTCGATATCTCAGGAGCATGTTGCCCCTGGTGTCGATGTGGTGCCGGCTGTCGTCGAATTGCAGGAAGTTTCCATCGAGGTCGCTGCCCAGGCCCAGGGCGGGGTTCATGGCCACGGTCGCGAGCCTGAGCATCAGGCCCGGCACGAGGAGATCGTTCACGCGGGCAATGAGAGGGACCCGTCGGATCACGCCGTCCGAATCCGGGAGGGCGTTGGTGAAGCCGGCACCCTGTGCCGCTTGGCCGAGGGCCGGCAGGAAGCACAGGGCGCTTTCGGCCGCGTATGGGTCGAGTTTCGGAGGCACCTGCGCCTCCGGGAAGAGGGGGCGCAGGGTGCATTCTTCGGGGAGATGTTTCTGGCCGTCGCGGAACAGGATCTTGAAACCCAGGACCGCAGGCATTTGCTTCAGGGCGTTGGCCAGGGCCAGGTCGTGGTCGAGGAAGTCTGGAGCGAGGGCTTTCAGGCGGAGATTCGCTTCGGCCGCGGGCAGGCCTTCGAACACGGCAACTGGGGACGTCCGGTCCCGGGCCGAGAGCACCAGGTCCAGGGCCACGGCGTCGGCCCCGGCCTCATGGAGGCGCGTCACCAGCCTTGCCAGGATGTTTCGTGGCCACGGCCACTGCCCCAGGTGTGACAGGGCCTTGTCATCGATGGCGATAAGGACGGGCACCGGGCTTGTCGGGCGCATGCTGGTCTGGGAGAAGAGCACGTCGAAGGCCTTGTGCTCCATGTGCTCGAACAGCCCTGGACGCGAGATGAGCACGAACGTGACGCAGAGCGTGACCACGCATCCCGTGCCCAGAAGACGCAGGAGGTCCCGGCGCCGGAAACCGTTCTTTCTGAAGCCGCCCTGTCCGAACCGGGTCGTCATGTTCAGCGGACCAGCACTTCCACCCGGCGGTTGCGGGGTTCGGGGACATCATCAGGCGTGGGAACCAGGGGATTGCCCTCGCCGTGGGAGAAGATTCTGATGATGCCGGGGTCGACCCCCAGGCCGATCAGGATGTCACGCACTGCCGCGGCACGTTCCAGGGACAGTCGCTCGTTTTCCTCGCGCGCTCCGACCCGGTCCGAATGGCCGTTGACCCTGACGTCGCCGGACGCGCGCCGCGCAACGGTCCGGGCGATCTCCTGCGGCGTTCCTTCGGACTCGGGAGCCAGGGCCGTGGTGCCGGAACGGAAATAGAGCAGGAATGTTTCCGGGGGATCAGGCAGGGCATTCAGGGCTCGGCCGTATGTCCGGTCGATTTCTTCCCTGCTCAGGACCCGCACGGCCGACGGAGCGGCGGACGGATCTTTCACGGACGTGCTTTCCCCTGCCTGCGAGAGGGTCTGCTCGCCTGCCGGAGTCGTGACCTCGACCTTGCCGACGGTTCCGTCCGGGTCCTCGAGGAGCACCACGCTCGTTCCCTTGGCCGCGCAGCCCGCCAGGAGCAGGCAGATCAATGCGAAAAGGAGTCGTTTCATCGGTTGCCCTCCACCTTGACGAGGAAACGGGTGCCGTGGACGGCGATGACGGCGTCGGGCGTCTCGATATCGACCTTTTCGGGCGCCAGCCGGCCGATCACTCCGGACATGTAGCCAAAGGAGCCCTTGAGCAGGCGCAGAACCATGGAAAAGAGCTCGTCTTTTGGTATGAAGGCGTATTCGCTGATTTCCAGGCGGCTGCTTTCGCCCAGGGACAGCAGCGTGTCGTCCTCGAGCATGATGCCCAGGCTGCTGTCCTCCGCGGTGACGATGGTGTCGGTCACGTAGAGCGTCTCGCCGACCTTGGCGGGGATGACGTCTCCGCCGCGCAGGACCGATCCGCTCCCCTGGAGGGATTTGATGATCCCTGCCGCGTCCTGTCCAGCCAAGGCCTGGCCTGCGGTGAGCATGACGGCCAGGAGAAGTGTTGCCACGAGACGCATGAGGTACCTCTGCATGTGCGTAGGGGGTTTTCGGGAAAGTTCATGGTTAGAAAATATCGTTGTCGTGGTCAATCAAGTGCCGGAAAAATGTGACGCCCCTCGAAGCGGGTTCTTTGGCAAGGGTCGCGAGGTCTGAGCTTTCAGCCCTTGCCTAGGCGGTGCTGCGGGCCTATGACTGCCGGACTGCGCCTTTGCGCCCCCAAGATCATCCACAGGAGTCCGCCCATGTCCCTGACCGTTTGGTTCACCTTTGTCGCCGCCTGCTTCGTGTTCAGCCTCTCTCCCGGGGCCGGAGCCGTCTCCACCATGAGCACCTCCCTGGCCCACGGCCCGCGCCGGGCCATGGCCAATATCCTGGGGCTGCAGGCCGCCCTGACCGTGCATATTTTCATCGTCGCCGCGGGTCTTGGCATGCTCCTGTCCTCTTCGGTCTGGGCCTTCACGGCCCTCAAGTTTGCCGGCGCCCTCTACCTGGTCTGGCTCGGCGTGCAGAAATGGCGCGAGTCGCCCACCCTGGCCGTTGCCGGGTCGGGTCGCGCGGCGGGCGCGTGGGAGCTGGCGCGGACGGGTTTTCTGGTCAACCTCTCCAACCCCAAGTCCATCGTCTTCCTGGCCGCATTCCTGCCGCAGTTCGTGCAGCACGATGCGCCCCAGGCGTTTCAGTACCTGATCCTCGGCCTGACGGTCCTGGCCATGGACTGGCTGGTCATGATCGGCTACGCCATGCTGGCCGCGTCCGTGCGCGGTGTCCTGTCCACGCCCGTGGCCATGCGCCGGGGCAACCGCCTGTTCGGCTCCTTGTTCGTGGGTGCGGGTCTGGCGCTGGCTACTGCCAAAACCGCATGATCGGGCGCGCCTGAATCGGGCGAATTCGGGATGCCCGGTGCTGTCGTGGCAGGTCTTGTGCGCATTTTGACGGGTTTTTCTCCGGGCGTTTTGACAGGAGCTTCCGGCTTCCTGTAGTGCGGAGCGCAATTCCAGGCTTCTCACAGAGGTTCCCCATGTCGACTCCTTCGGAAATTCTGCGCTCGGTCTTCGGGTACGACGCCTTCCTGGGCCCCCAGGAGGATATCATCGAGACCGTCGTCTCCGGCCGCGACGCCGTGGTGCTCATGCCCACGGGCGGCGGCAAGTCCCTGTGCTACCAGGTTCCCGCCCTGATCCGGCCCGGCACGGCCCTGGTGGTCTCGCCGCTCATCGCCCTCATGCGCGACCAGGTCCAGGCCCTGGTCCAAAACGGCGTGCGCGCGGCCTGCCTCAACTCGTCCCTTTCCCCCCAGGACGCCCGCGCCGTGGAGGACGATCTCGCCGGGGGACGCCTCGACCTCCTCTACGTCGCGCCCGAGCGCCTGTTCATGCCCGGCTTCATGGAGCGCCTGGACCGGGTTTCCCTGTCCCTCTTCGCCATCGACGAGGCGCACTGCGTGTCCCAGTGGGGCCACGATTTCCGTCCCGAATACACGCGCCTCGGCGAACTGACCGAACGCTTTCCCGGCGTGCCCAGGCTCGCCCTGACGGCCACGGCCGACGACGTGACGCGCGTCGACATCATCCGCCAGCTGCGTCTCGACTCGGCGCGGGTCTTCGCCTCCGGGTTCGACCGGCCCAACATCCGCTACATCGTGGAGCTCAAGGACCGTCCCGAGCGGCAGCTTCTGGCCTTTTTGCGCTCCAGGCCCGAGGGGGAGGCCGGCATCGTGTACCGCATGTCCCGCAAAAAGGTCGAAGCCACGGCCCAGGCCCTGACGCGGGAAGGGTTCACGGCCCTGCCGTATCACGCCGGACTCGGCGCGGCCGTGCGCGAAGCCAACCAGGAGCGGTTCATGCGCGAGGAGGGCGTGGTCATGGTCGCCACCGTGGCCTTCGGCATGGGCGTGGACAAGCCCAACGTGCGCTATGTGGCGCATCTGGACCCGCCCACCAGTCTGGAGGCCT
>CAZQYA010000028.1:805-2878 GCA_964597325.1 uncultured Desulfovibrionaceae bacterium | reverse complement strand
GGAAACGGGCCGCGCCGGGCGCGACGGCCTGCCCGCCGTGGCCTGGATGACCTACGGCCTGGGCGACATCGCCATGTTGCGGCGGCTGGTGGCCATGGACGTCGCCCAGACCCCGGCGCCGTCCGACGGCGAGGGCGGGGGGCGGCAGCGCCACGAGCGCCTCAAGCAGCACAAGCTGACGGCCCTCCTGGGCTACTGCGAGACGCCCCGGTGCCGGCGGCAGGCGCTCCTGCACTATTTCGGCCAGGAACTGCCAGAGCCCTGCGGCAACTGCGACACGTGCCTGAATCCCGTTGAGACCTGGGACGGGACCGTGGCGGCCCAGAAGGCCCTGTCCAACATCTTCCGGGTGCGCGAGGGCTTCGGTGCCGGGCACCTGGCCGACGTGCTGGTGGGCAAGACGACCCGCGCCGTGGAGCGCTGGGGTCATGAGGCGCTGTCCACCTTCGGCGTGGGCACGGAGCTTTCACGGACCGAGTGGATGGGCGTCTACCGGCAGCTCGTGGCGGCCGGCCTGGCCGATGTGGACCTCGAGGGCTACGGCGCCCTGAAGCTCAACGCCCGCAGTTGGGACATCATGAAGGGCCGCGAGGAAGTGGCCCTGCGCCGCGACCCGCGCCCTGCACCCGCGACCCGCGGTCCCCGGACCCTGCCCGCGGCCCCCGGCGGCGAGCGCACCGAAGAGGAGCGCGAACTCTGGGAGAGCCTGCGCGCCCTGCGGCTCGAGATTTCCCGGGAGCAGGGCGTGCCGCCCTATGCCGTGTTTTCCGATCGGACCCTGGCGGAGATGGTCCGGTTCCGCCCCTCCCGGGTGGAAGACCTCCTGGCCGTCAGCGGCGTCGGCCGCACGAAGCTCGCGGTCTACGGCGAACGGTTCATCGGCGTCCTGCGCAGCCACGAGGACGAGCATGGGCGGCCCGAGGGCCTCGAGCCCCTGCCTGCACCGCGTACGGAAAAACTGCGCACCAGAGCCGACGGCCTCTCAGGTACGGAGCAGGCCAGCCTGGACGCCCTCCGGGAGACGGGCTCCGTGGAGGGGGTTGTCGCATCCCGCGGGCTCAAGCCGGGCACGGTCTTCGGGCACCTGACCAGGGCCGTGTCCCTGGGGCTGGTCTCGGCGGCGGAGGTCACCGGCCTGACCGGCGCGCAGCTTTCGCGTATCGAGAAGGCCTTGGAGAACGCCGGGGGCCGTGGTTCGTCCGGCCTGGTGGCCGCGGCCGAGGCCCTGGACGGGGAATTCGATTACGATACCCTGCGCTGCGTCCGGGCCGGGCTGCTCAGGAACAGGATGGAGGCCTGATGGACATTTTTCTCGTGGGCGGGGCTGTGCGCGACAGGCTGCGGGGCCTTGCGCCGGGCGACCTCGATTACGTGGCCGTGGACGGCGATGAGGACGAACTGCTCCGGCGGGTTCCAGGCCTGACGCGTGTAGGGCGGGGCATCCCCGTGTTCGTGCGCGGCAACGCCCAGTACACCGTGTCGGAATATCCGACCATCGAGGCGGACCTGGCCTCCCGCGACCTGACGGTCAACGCCCTGGCCGAGGGTGCGGACGGCCGCCTCTATGCCCACCCGGGCGCCCTGGCCGACCTGCGTGACAGGATCCTGCGGCCCGTGGCCCCATCCAATTTTCTGGCCGACCCCCTGCGGGCGATCCGCGCAGCGCGCTTTGCCGCGGTCTTCCCCGATTTCACAGTGCACGCGGATCTGCTGGCCGCCATGCGGGCCGTGCCGGCCGACGCCCTGGGCGGTGTGGCGGCCGAGCGCGTGGGGCAGGAGGTTCTCAAGGCCTGCGCGTCCAGGGCGCCGGGCAATTTCTTGCGTGTTCTGCGCGACGGGAAGGCCCTTGGTCCCTGGCTGGAGGAGTTTCGCGGGGCCGACGCCATTCCGGCGGGCCCGCCGCAGTTCCACGATGCCGACGTCCTGGAGCACACGGCCCGCGTCATGGACCGTTGCGCCGGGGACGCCCTGACCGTGTGGATGGCCCTGTGTCACGACCTGGGCAAGACGGTCACGCCTGCCGAGGTCCTCCCGCACCATTACGGGCACGAGGACGCAGGCCAGACCCTGGCG
>CAZQYA010000028.1:0-795 GCA_964597325.1 uncultured Desulfovibrionaceae bacterium | reverse complement strand
CGTCTGCGCCTGCCGAACCGTGTCCGTGCGGCTGGCCGGCTGTCTGCGCGCTGGCACATGGCTGCGGGGTGCTATGCTAATCTGGAGTCTTCCAACCGGGTGCGCATGTTGCTGGAGTTGGATAAGGCGGGGGTCATGGCGGCGTTTTTCGTCCTCGTGGCCGCCGACGGCGGCGAGGATGTCGGCGAACGTGCCGGGTCTGAGCTGGCCGTGATCAAGGCCGTGCGGCTGCCGCAGAAGCATCGGGACCAGGGGCCCAGAAGCGCGGAAATCCTGTTGCAATTGCGTTGCGAGGCTCTTTCCGGGGCCGGAATGACTCCCATTCGTGACGGCGGGGGGGAACCTGGCGGGGAGGGATCATGAAATTTTCTGTCATGTGGGTTCTGGCCGCGGTGGTATTCTGTCTCGGACTTTTGGCTCCTGCGTCTTCGCCGGCCGGGGAAGGGGATGTTCTGTTTTTTTCCAGGCACGGCTGGGTCTGGCGCTGCGACGCGGACGGCGGCGGCAGGGCACGACTCGTCGAAGGTTTTCTGCCTGCGGCGCGTCCCGACGGGCGCGCCGTTGTCTTTTTCCGTCCGGCAGGATCATCGGGGGATCTGACGGAGCTGTGGGTGCACGACCTCCCCGGCGGCGAAACGCGCAGGCTGGCGTCCGATCTGGCGGCGGCCTCGGCCCCGGTCTGGTTTCATGACGGCTCGGCCCTGGCCGTGCTCGCCCGGGACGACCGGGCGCGGACGCGGATCGTGACCCTCGCCTCCGACGGCGTGACCATGAAAAACCTCACGATCCGGAACT
>CAZQYA010000027.1:0-24138 GCA_964597325.1 uncultured Desulfovibrionaceae bacterium | reverse complement strand
TCCACGACGATGTGGTTCTCGAGGCCCACGGCGGCCAGCAGGCGGGTCTCGGCGTGCAGATAGGAGTCCTTCACATCGCAGGTCACCACGTCGCCCCTGATTACGTTACCGCATTCGTCGCGGTCCCCGGCCTGCCACAAGGCTTCCCAGGAACCCAGGTCATTCCAGCCGCAGGACAGGGGGATCATGACGCCCCTGTCGGTCTGTTCCATGACGGCGTAGTCCACGGAGTCCTCGGGACAGGCGGCAAAGGATTCCTCGTGCAGCCTGAGAAAATCGAGGTCCTGCGCCGCGGCATCCAGGGATTGTCGGCAAGCATCGACAATGGCCGGTGCAAAGCGCTCGAGTTCGGCGAGCACAGCATCGGCCCGAAACACGAACATGCCGGAATTCCAAAAATATTCACCAGACTCCACATACTCCTCGGCCGTGGCCAGGTCGGGTTTTTCCACAAAACGGTCGATGGACCTGGCAACGCCGCCTTCCAGGGCCACACCCTGGCGGATATAGCCGTAGCCGGTCTCCGGGGCCGAGGGCACGATACCGAAGGTGACGAGATGTCCTTTTTCGGCCTGTGACACGGCCTGCCTGACGGCCTCGTGAAAACGGACGGGATCGGCGATAAGATGGTCGGCCGGGAGCACCAGCAGGACGGCGTCCGGATCGTCGGCCAGGACGCGCAGGGCGGCGGTGGCCACGGCCGGTGCGGTGTTCCTGCCCACGGGTTCAAGGACAATGGCCGACGGAAACACGCCCATGGAACGCATCTGTTCGGCGATGATGAAACGGTGCTCCTCGTTGCAGATGACCACGGGCTCGACCACGTCGTCGAGACCCTGCAGCCTGCCAAGAGTGTTCTGCACAAGGGTGTTCGAATCCACAAGAGGCAGGAGCTGCTTGGGATAGAGCTTGCGGGAGAGGGGCCAGAGCCTGGTGCCGGACCCTCCGGCCAGAATGACGGGAACGATCATGAGCTCCTCCGGAAAAAACATGTTGGAATCCGCGGGCCAGCCAAGTGACCAGCGCGGGCTTCATATCGGCAAACGGCATTCATCTATCCCAGACCGGCATAAAATCAAACATCATTTCACCCGGGGACACCCCTGGGACAGACGTCGCGGGCTACCGTCCGAAGGGGTCTGGATTTATGAAAATCTTTACCGTAAGGAGAAGACTTCACGTCAACTTTGGCCAGAAACGAGGCGGTAATGAGCAGAAACGTGATCAATATCTTTCCCGACGAGCTGGAGGAATTCCGCACCAAAACCAGGGAACGGAACTACCTCCTCATCGATGTGCGCCAACCTCGCGAATACTCGGAAGGGCACATCCCGGGCGCCAAACTCATTCCCCTTCCGGAGATCGAGAACCGCGTTGACGAAATCGATCCGGGCAAGGACCTCATCTTCTACTGCCGCACCGGAGGCAGATCCGCCGTGGCCGCCGCCCTCATCAAGGACGCCTCGACCAGAAAAGGCGCCCTTTACAATCTCGTTGGCGGCATCGCGGGCTGGGAAGGAAAGGAACTCAAGGACATCCCGCACCTGGAGCTCTTTCCCCGGGACATGCCGCTGGCTCAGACCCTGTACCGCGCCATGAATATGGAAAAAGGCGCCTGGCTCTTCTATCGGGACCTCGCCAAAGAATACGAAGGCACCGAACTCGGCGACATGGTCAGTGATCTCGGCGAGATGGAAGAGACGCACGCACGCACCATCTTCAATTTCTGGAACAAGCACCGCACCACACCGTCCACAGACACCTTCGCGGAAATCTTCGAACGCCTCGACGGAAAGATCATGGAAGGCGGCAAGCCTGTCTCGGCCTGGATGGCCCGCCTGGGCCGCAATCCCGAGGACCGCAAGCTCCGTCTGCTGGAACTGGCCTGCGAGATTGAATACTATGCGTACGATCTGTACCGCGGCCTGGCCAACCGTGACACCGAGGCGGCGCAGACCTACCTGCTCCTGGCGGAACAGGAAAAGACGCATGTGCGGGTCATCTCCAAGGCCCTGAACCGGTTCTTCGGTGACTGACGTCTTCCTTGCAAGCTGTCCGGAATCCACACGGACGCCGCAGTGCGTCCGTTCGCTGCTGCGAGACGTTCTGCCGGACATCTCCGGCGCACGCGTCCTGATCAAGCCGAACTTCGTGGCCCTGCGGGGTGCCCCCCTGTGCTGCACCGATGCCGCCGTCATCGCCGCCGCAGCGGCATATTGTGTTGAAAACGGCGCACATGCCGTGGTCGGGGACTCTCCGGCTTTCGGTACAGCCCTGGCCATTGCCAAAGCCATCGGGCTGCCCGAATTGCTGCGACCCTTGGGCGTCCCGATCATCACCCTGGGACGCGGCCGGAAAGTCGTCAGCGGGCCCGTACGTGTGCAGGTATCGGCCGACGCCCTGGACGCGGACATCATCCTCAACCTTCCCAAGCTCAAGGCACATTCACAGATGCGCTTCAGCGGCGCGGTCAAGAACCTGTTCGGATGCGTTACGGGCACGCAAAAGGCCTGGCTTCATGCGCGCCACGGGGACAAGGGCGAACGCTTCGCCGGAATGATCTGCGGCCTGATGGAAATTCTGCCCCCGGTGGTCAGTCTGATGGACGGCGTGCGGGCCATGCACCGCACGGGCCCCATCCACGGCGCGCCCTTCGAACTCGGGCTCCTCGGGGCGAGCGTCAGCCCCGTGGCCCTGGACACTGCCGTGGGAATGATCCTCGATGCGAAGTCTGAAGCAATCCCCGTCTGGAAGGAATGCGTACGCAGAGGCTTTGCCGACGCAAATCCTGCTGAACTCAACTTCCCAGGCCTAGACCCGGCGGCTTTCGATGCAAGGGGATTCGAGCTTCCGCAGACCCTTAAACCGGAATCCTTCCGGCCCGACGTGCTGGTGCGGAGCCTGATCAGGCGCACATGGTCAGCGCTCTCGAAGAGATAACGGCCTGTTGAAAAAATCAGAATTCGCAAACCGTTCAAAAATGGTGAAATGCAAGGAAGCGAAAAAAGCCAGACCGCGCATCTGCGCAATACACTGCGAGTCCTGACTTTTTCCGCTGACGCAGCTGATAACCGTTTTTCGGGCAACCTGATAAGGGGCTCAATCCTGTTGAAGGTCCTCCCCCTGGGGGATACGCAGGTTAAAGACCGTGCCGGCCTCACCGCTTTCGAACCAGACCTCCCCATTGAGATAGTTCGTGCAGAGAAGATGCACGCTGTAGACGCCCAGGCCCCGGCCCTGACCTTTGGTGGAAAAAGAGCGCCGGAAGAGGTGACGCTGGACGTCTTCGGACATGACGCCGGGATTGTGCACGGAAATGAGAAAGCTGCCCTCTCCCACCTCGCCCCGCAGTCGGACGTTCCCGCCTTCGGCAGTGGCCTCCAGGGCGTTCTTGAGGAGATTCATGCACATGCGGTGCACAATGGTGCGGTCGGAAATGACCTCGTCGAGGGCCGTGGCCATCTCTACGAAAATGTTCTTACCCTTGGCCAAGGCATGTTGGGAGTGGATGTTGGCCAGGCTTTGCAGCAACTGAGCCAAGGAAAAACGCTCACGGGAGACACGCAGTTCGTTGTTCTCGGCGGCCAGCAGCTTCTGCTGGGCCGAAATCTCGTCCACGCAGAGGTCGAAATACGGCAGAACAGTATCCATGAGTTCGCGGTTCTCGCCTGTCAGGTCCGAACGCAGGAAATGCAGAATGCCCTTGACCGCGCCCACGGTGTTCAGGATGTCGTGCAGAAAGACCTGTTCCAATGCACGGCAGCGCTTTTCGTGGGACCAGTCATGGAGGGAAACCGCTACGAAGGGGGCGCCGTCAAAATCCAGGGGAACGGCCTTGACCCTGAAGTCGCGGGCCAGCAGCCGGTCTTCGGTCTTGAGGGTCAGTGAGCATACCGTCTCAACATGTCGCCCATCCAGGCCGCTCATAATGCCGAGCAGGGCTCCGCACTCGCTGCACAACCCACCCTTGCCGCACCCGGCCTCCTCGGCGTTGATGCAGTGCAGAAAGTCTCCGGGGCGCTTGCCCCAAAGGTCTTTGACGTCCAGGGCGCCGGTCAGTTCAAGGATGCCCCTGGAGCAGTAAACCAGCCTGCGGTCACCGTCGAGCAGCATGATATGGGCATGGGACTCGTCAACGATACGGGCAAGATGTCCGGAGCTCAGAAATTTGTCATGCAGGTCGGCAAAGTATTGTAAATTCACGATTTCCCAGCCATAATAAGACCTTGGCAGTTTTGGAGAATCTTTTCATACGGACAGCCTCTGAAAAGGTCAATGTTGCGATCCTCCTGGCCTTGGGGCTATGAACCTTGCTTCCGCCGCAACCACGGCGCTTCGGGCGCCACGAAGAATGCGGGGCATCCAAACCACCGGACAACCAATGGGCATTCAACGCTGGAAATGGATCATCACCGGGGGCGTGCAGGGCGTCGGCTTCCGTCCCTTCGTCTACAAGGCCGCCCTGCAGGCCCGGGTCACGGGGAAAGTCCTGAACACTCCCGAGGGGGTGCTCATCGAAGTCCAGGGAAGCCCGGAGCAATTGCGCGACTTTGAAACGGAATTCAACGCGACCGTCCCACCCTTGGCCCGCATCGTAACCTGGGACCGTGAGACCGTCGCAGCCGAGCCCGACGAAGATGCCTTTCGCATCGTGAAGAGTACAGCCGGGATTGGTCACCAGGTGCTCATCAGCCCCGACGTGGCCACCTGCGACGACTGCATCGCGGACCTGCGCGATCCGCTGAACCGCCGCTACAGGTATGCATTCACCAACTGCACCAACTGCGGACCGCGCTACACCATCACCCGCTCCATCCCATACGACCGCGCCACCACCTCCATGGCCTGCTTTCCCCTGTGTCCCGAATGCCAGACGGAATACGAGGACCCTCTCGATCGCCGTTTTCACGCCCAGCCCAACGCCTGTCCCGCGTGCGGTCCGAGGCTGTGGCTTGCGGACAGGGACGGCACGACCCTGGCCGAAAACGACGACGCCATCCGCGAAATCGCCCGACTGCTCAGGTCGGGTCGACTGGCGGCCATCAAAGGGCTGGGCGGATTCCACCTGGCCTGCGACGCCAGAAACCGGAAGTCCGTGACCGAACTGCGAACACGCAAGAACCGCAAAGACAAGCCCCTGGCCATCATGGTCCGGGATCTCGACGTTGCCCGGACCCTGTGCGACCTCTCGGAAACCGAGGAAGGCCTGCTCACGGGCCGGGAGAGGCCCATCGTCCTGGCCCCGGCGCGCAGGGATTCGGGCCTGGCCCCGGGGCTCTCGCCCGACACGGGATACCTGGGCATCATGCTGCCCTATACGCCGCTGCATCACGTTCTCTTCGACGAACTTTCCACATCAGATGGGCAACCCGCGGCCCTGGTCATGACCTCGGGCAACCTCAGTTCCGAACCCATCTGCCTGGGCAACCGCGAAGCGCTGCGGCGGCTCGGAAGCATCGCCGACGTCTTCCTCCTGCACGACCGGGACATTCTCATCCGCTGCGACGACTCCGTGGTTCGCGCCGTGCACGACCAGCCCCAGTTCATCCGCCGCGCCCGCGGCTATACGCCGGCGCCCGTGGACCTGGCCAAGGACGGCCCCACGGTCCTCGGCGTGGGCCCCCTGCTCAAGAACACCCTGTGCCTGACCAAAGGCAAACAGGCCTTTGTCTCGCAGCACATCGGCGACCTCGAAAACCTCGAAGCGTTCACCTTCTTCCGGGAGATCAGCGCCCATCTGGCCGACATCCTGCAGGTCAATCCCGTGGCTGTGGTCCACGACCTGCACCCGGACTTCCTGAGCACGGACTTCGCACGCGCGTCGGGACTCCCCTGTCTGGCCCTGCAGCACCACTACGCCCACATCCACGCAGTGCTGGCCGAAAACCGCCACGAGGGTCCAGCCATCGGTCTGGCCCTGGACGGCACAGGCCTTGGCGATGACGGCACCATCTGGGGCGGCGAGGCCCTGCTGGTGGACACAACGCAACCGGTGCACCAGCGGCTGGCCAGGTTCTCCCAGGTCATGCTCCCAGGCGGGGATGCGGCGGCCCGGGAACCATGGCGCCTGGCCCGTGCCTTTCTGCACGCCATGGGCATCGACACGCCGGACGACCGGCCGTGGCCATGGCTCGGAGAGCACGCCGCCGCCGATAGGGTCGTGGGGCAGATGCTCGCCAAGGGCCTGAATTCCCCCCTATCCTCCAGTTGCGGACGACTTTTCGACGCCGTATCCGCCATGCTCGGAGTATGTGACAGCATTTCTTACGAAGGGCAGGCCGCAATCCGCCTCGAAGCAATACAAGACAAGAGCGAAAAAGACAGGTATACGTGCCCCATGCTCGAACAGGAAGGCATTGTGGAACTCGATACATTGGAGCTTTTCTCCCAGGTCCATGCTGAATGGCTCGTCGGCGTTCATCCGGCAGTAATCAGCAGACGATTCCACCTCGGGCTCATGGACGGTCTTGTCCGGCTCTGTGTGCGACTGACCGAACAGTGTTCCTGCAATACTGTGGCCCTGAGCGGCGGGGTCATGCAGAACCTCACCTTCGCACGGAGGCTGCCCGATCTGTTGAAAGAACGTGGGCTGCAGGTTCTCACGCACCGCTGCCTTCCGCCCAACGACGCATGCATTGCCCTCGGCCAGGCAGCCTACGGCAGACTGGCGCTGCAACCATAAAAGGAGCGGACATCGTGGAAATACTCTCAGGTGCGAAAACATTTCTGCACATCGTCTGGAAAGCGCTGACCATCGTCAGAAACGCCACCGCCAATATCTTTTTCATTGTCATCGTCGTGGTTCTTCTGATGGCCATCTTCGCGGACAGGGAAGAAACCCTCCAGTCCAATTCGGTCCTGGTCCTGAACCCCGCCGGGAAGCTGGTTGAAGAAACCGCACCGCCGGATCCGACTCAGGCCATCCTCAGAAAGCTCGGCAATGAGGCGTCCAAGGCAGGCGAAACCAGGGCCCAGGATCTCATCGACGCCATCCGCCAGGCAGCCACGGACCCCCGGATCAAGGCCATGGTCATCGACCCGCGAAACCTGCAGGGGTGCGACACCACCAAGCTGAAAGACATCGGCAAGGCCATCCGCGACTTCAGGGAGACGGGCAAACCTGTCCTGGCCCACGCCATGCTGTACAGCCAGGGCCAGTATCTCCTGGCTTCCTACGCCGACGAGGTATCCGTGAACCCCCTGGGCGGGGTGCTCATCAGCGGCTTCGGCATGTACCAGACGTATTTCAAGGGACTGCTGGACAAACTCGACATCAATTTCCACGTCTACCGAGTGGGCGATTACAAAACGGCCGCCGAGCCGTTCATGCGCGAATCCATGTCTCCCGAAGCCCGCGAATCAAGCAGGAAATGGCTTGGAGGACTGTGGCAGGCCTACCTGGCCGAACTGGGCGCCAATCGGAGCGTCACGGCCGAGGATGTGACCGACTACGTGGAGAACATCGACACCAGATTGCGTGACGCCGAGGGCAACGCCGCCAGATTGGCCGTAACGGCCAGGCTGGTGGACGACATTCGCACCGGCGACCAGTTCGACCAGTTCGTGGCCGGCAAGATCGGTCTGAAACCCGAAAATCTCAATCGCGTCGAATTTCGCGATTACCTGCACCTGGCCGGGGCCGAGCCTTCCGAGGGTGGGGAGATTGTCGGTATCATCCGGGGGCGCGGCCCCATCCTGCCCGGCAAACACTCCGAGGACATGATGGGCAGCGAATCCATGGCCGCATTGTTCCGGAAGGCCCGGCAGGACCCGAACGTGGTCGCCGTGGTCCTGCGCATGGACAGCCCCGGAGGCAGCGCCGCAGCCTCTGAAGAGATTCATCACGAAATCGCGCGCACCCAGGAGGCGGGCAAACCCGTGGTCGTGTCCATGGGCAGCGTGGCCGCCTCGGGAGCCTACTGGATCGCCTCGGGAGCCAACCGCATCGTGGCGTCGCCCACGACCCTGACGGGTTCCATCGGCATCTTCGCGGCCTTCCCCACCTTTGAAAAGGCCGCAGACGCACTGGGCGTCGTCAGCGACGGCGTGGGCACCACGCCCCTGGCGGACCTGGGCAACCCCCTGCGCCCCATCTCGCCCCAGGTGGACGCCTCCGTCCGTCACATCCTGCGGTTCGGTTACGACCTCTTCATCAATCGGGTGGCCAACGGTCGGAGGCTCGCGCCCGAAGACGTGGAAAAAATGGCCCAGGGCCGGGTTTTCCTCGGCAAGACCGCCTATGAAAACAAACTCGTTGACCAGCTTGGCGATCTGGACGAGGCGGTCAAGACGGCCGGCGCCCTGGCCGGCCTGACTGTGGCCAAAAGCAGGGAACTGCGTCGAGAGCCCTCTGCGCGAGAAAAATTCCTGCAAGCCGTGGCTGCCACGGGACGCGTCTTCGCGTCCCCGCAGTCCCCGACCCTGACCAGGATTCTGGCCATGGTCCAGGCCCGGACCGGGCTGCTGGACAGCTTTGCCGACCCGGGCCATATCTATGCCCGCAGCCTCGAATGCGAGGCCTCCGCCTTCTGATCCCACAGGGGCCCGGCGCACCGGGCCCCTTTTGACCTTGCCAACCCCCCTTCTTGCGTTTAAAAATATACTTTTTTCGTTGGCGCGACGGTCCAGTCACCGCCTGCCGGTTCACCAACGGCCGGACAGCCCGGCCCATTCAACGGATTCATCATGCCCCAGAAAGGACCCCATATATCCCTTGCCCCGGAACGACTGGTCAAACGCGTTCTCGGGCTTCCACTGGAAGAATTCCAGACCTGGCCGGAATATCTGCAGCAGTTGGCCCTTGACCTGGCCGAAGAACTGTTCATCATCCGGTACAATCCCTTCATACCGGCCAAGGACGTCCGCCGCAGCGTGGGCGCCCGCCTGCAAGCCGAACGCGCGGCCCTTTCCCCGGAATACTACCGGGAACTCTCGGGCTGCCTGGAGCGTTTCTGGGAAAATTTCGAGGCCGACCGCAAATTCAAGACGACCCTGGTGGATCGTCTGTCAAAATTCCTCGAAAAGGAACAGATCGTCTCAGCGGCCAACAACCTCATCGAATGCTCCACCGATGCCACGGACCTGCGCATGGAGTTGCCCGCCCTGGTGGTCTTCCCCGAAAACACGGCCCAGATCCAGGGCATCATCCGGCTCGCCAACGAAATGGGCTTCCCGGTCGTGCCCCGCGGAGGCGGCTCGGGACTGACCGGCGGTGCCGTACCGGCCAAGCCGCGCACCGTAATCCTGAGCCTGAGCCGCCTGAAGGACATCATGGACATCGACGTCCAGGGCCGGGCCATTACCGTGCAGTCGGGTGTCATCACCCTGACGGCCATTCAGGCTGCGGCCGCCAAGGGCATGCTGCTGACCGTGGACCCCGCCTCCAAGGCGGCTTCGTCCATCGGCGGAAATGTCTCGGAAAACGCGGGCGGCCCTTTTGCCTTCGAGTACGGCACCACCCTGGACAACATCCTCTCCTACAAGATGGTTCTGCCCACGGGCGAACTGATCCAGGTCAGGCGCGTGGATCACCCCTGGCACAAGATCATGCCCGACGACACGGCCGTCTTTGAAATCCTCGATGATTTCGGCAACCGCAAGGAACTCATATCCCTCAAAGGCGACGAAATCCGCGGCGCGGCCCTGGGCAAGGACGTGACCAACAAATTTCTGGGCGGCCTGCCCGGCGTGCAAAAGGAGGGCGTGGACGGTGTCATCACCGAGGCCACCTTCACCCTGCAGCCCATACTGCCCCATTCCCGGGTCATGTGTCTGGAATTCTACGGAAATTCCATGCGCAACGCCATGTTCGTCATCAGGGACATCGTGGCCCTACGCGACGAAATCCGCAATCAGGGCGACCTGGTCAAACTCTCGGCCCTGGAAGAATTCGGCATCAAATACGTCCAGGCCATCGAGTATTCAAAAAAATCGTCCCAGTTCGACGGTATCCCCATTTCGGTCCTGATCATCCAGATGGACTCCATGGACGAAAACGCCGTATTCGAGGCCGTGGGGCGCATCACGGCGATCTGCGAAAAATACGACAACGTGGACAGCTTCGTGGCCGCCGACGAGAGCGAGGCCGAGGTGTTCTGGCACGACCGGCACCAGCTCTCGGCCATCTCCAAACGCACCAGCGGGTTCAAGCTCAACGAAGACATCGTCATCCCCCTGGACGTCATCCCGGATTTCGCAGATTTCCTGGAAGCCGAAAATCTCTATTACCTGGCCATAGCCTACCGCGACGCCCTGCAGCAGGTTCAGCTCCTGCCGGGCATCGAGGTGGACGACACGTTCATCCGCATGGAAATGGACGTGGCCTCATCCATCATCAAGGGCAGGACGAACAAGGACGAGTTGCCGGAACAGGAACTCGAACTGCAGACGTCCTTCTTCTTCCAGCACCTGAAGAGCAAATACGCCAAACTGCACGAAGACCTGGGCAAAATCTTCGAGAACATGCAGAGCACGCGCATTGTCATCGCCAACCACATGCACGCGGGCGACGGCAACTGCCATGTGAACCTGCCCGTCAACTCCAACGACCCGCGCATGCTGTCCCTGGCCGAGGAGGCCGTGGAAAAGATTTTCCGCAAAGTACTGGAGCTGAAGGGACAGGTCTCGGGCGAACACGGCATCGGCATCACCAAGATAGGTTTTCTGGCCGAAGAAAAGATTGCCGCCCTGCGCGCCTACAAAAAAAAGGTCGACCCCAACAACATCTTCAACCCGGGCAAGCTGACCCAGCGCGACCTGGTGGTCGTGCCCTATACGTTTTCCTTCAACCGGCTCATCAAGGACATCAACAAGACGGCCCTGCCGGGCAAGGAAAACCTCATCAATCTGCTCCTGAACGTCCAGACCTGCACCCGTTGCGGCAAATGCAAACAGGTCTGTCCCATGTATCTGCCCCAAAAGGGCCTGCTCTTTCACCCACGCAACAAGAACATCACCCTGGGCGCCCTGGTGGAAGCCATCTACTACTCCCAGTTGCAGAACGGGGAACCCCAGACCCAACTCCTGGGTGAGCTGCGCAAGATCCTTGAACACTGCACTGCCTGCGGCAAATGTTACGCCATTTGCCCCGTCAAAATCCGCACCCAGGACGTGACCCTGCAGATGCGCTCGTATCTGGAGGAAAAAGGCGCAGGCGGGCACCCCTTCAAAAATCGTGTCCTGAACCTCTTGAGCCAGGACCCCCAATCCACCCTGCCCAAAATGGCCAAGATCGCCGGCATCGGCCAGGAACTGGGCAACCGCGCCGTCCACCTGATCCCGGCCAAATGGCGAGAAAGACTGGACAGTCCCCTGCTCAGGGGCGAAGGGCCGACCACGCAGTTCAAAAACCTCAAGGAAGGCCTGCATCTCACCCGGGGCAACATCATCACGGAGAAGGAAAGCACCAACAAGCGGGCCGTGATCTATTTTCCGGGTTGTGGTGCGAGCCTCTTCTACCGCTCCATCGGCATGGCCGCCACACGTCTGCTCCTGGATGCCGGGGTGAACGTGATCCTTCCGCCGGACCATCTGTGCTGCGGCTATCCGCTCCTGGCTTCGGGCTGCCGCGACCAGTTCGAACGCATCGGCAAGGACAATCAGAAGGTCCTGGAAAATCTCATCCGCCAGGCCGAGACCGCAGGTTTCGCCGTCAAGGCGGTGCTGACGTCCTGCGGCACCTGCCGCGAGGGCATCAAGGACTATCGGCTCAAGTCCCTGGAGACAAGGCAGGTGGAGCATCTGGACGTAGTCCAGTACGTCATCCAGCTCGCAAAGGGCGGTTTCGGCCAGGGCCCGGAGCAGTTGCTCTACCATGCGGCCTGCCACCATGAATGGACCGACGTGGCGCCGCTCAAGGCCGGTGAAGTCTATGCCGGTGAAATCGGGAAGCTGCTGGGGACCAAGGTCTCCATTTCACCCTACTGCTGCGGTGAGTCCGGCCTCGGAGCCCTGAGCTCTCCCAAGATCTACAACCGCCTGCGCGCCCGCAAACAGGAGCAGCTCTCCTCGGACCTCACGGGTTATCCTGCGGACAATCCCATTATTGTCGGATGCCCCTCGTGCAAGATCGGTATTCAACGTTCCCTGCTGGAAATGGGCACGAACCGCGAAGTCCTGCACACCCTGGAATATCTCGTCAGGCTGAGGCACGGCGATAAATGGCGCAGGGAATTCCACAAGCTGCTCTCCAAGTCCGAGTCCCGGACAAATGGCGTCCAGGTCGTGGCCAAGGCATGAAACTCCTGGGCATCGACTACGGGCAGAAACGCATCGGGCTGGCCATAGCCCAGGGCGGCATGGCCTTCCCCTTGCGGACCCTGCTCAAAACCACGAGGGACAAACTCTTTGCCGATCTCCTGGCCGTCATCGAGGCCGAAGGTGCCGAGGCCCTGGTCCTGGGCTTGCCCCTGGACATGAAGGACCAGGAAACCCTGACCACCCGCCAGGTCCTGAACTTCCGGGACAGCCTGGCCCGCCGCACGGATCTGCCCATCCACCTCGTCAACGAGGCCCTGACCACCTTCGACGCCCGCGAACGCCTGCGCCAGGCCGGGGTGCCTGAGCGCAGGCACTCGGAAATGCTCGATCAGATGGCCGCGGTGTGCATCCTGGAAACCTTTCTGGAGAACGCATGAGGCTGTGGCTGAAACTGGCCCTGGCGGGAATGCTGCTGGCGATCGCGGCCGCAGGAGCGGCTCTCTACGTGGCATGGCGCTACGTGGAAACTCCCCTGGCCCCGTCCGTAAACGCCACAACGGTCTTTCGGGTCGAGACGGGCGAAAACCTGCACACCGTTTCCAGACGCCTGGAACAGAAGGGGCTGGTGGGCCACGGCGAGGTCTTCAGAATATACGGCCGCCTGCGCAAGCTCCCCCTGCAGGCCGGAGAGTTTGAACTCTCCGCGGGCATGAGCCCCAAACGTATCCTCGAAATCCTCGCCTTCGGCCGCCCCATCCTCCACCGGCTGCACTTCGCAGAGGGCCTGACCATGGGCGAGGTGGCCCGAGCCGTGGAAAAATCAGGCCTTTCCACGGCCAAACGCTTTCTGGCGGCCTGCAGGGACACGGAGTTCCTCAGCTCCAGAGGCGTGAACGCCACAGACGCCGAGGGCTACCTTTTTCCCGAAACCTATTTTTTTCCGCGCATTCCGGACCAGGATCCCTACCCCATCCTGGACAAATTGCTGGAAGCCTTCCGAAGCAACGTCGCCGACCTGCCCCAGGCGACGGACCCCGCAGAACTGCATCGCATGGTCATCCTGGCGTCCCTGGTGGAAAAGGAAACCGCCGTGCCCTCGGAAAGGGGCACCGTGGCCGGCGTCTACGCCAACCGGCTTCGCCTGGGCATGCTCCTGCAGTGCGACCCCACCATCATCTACGGGCTGGGCAACACCTTCGACGGCAACCTGAAGCGCTCGCACCTCAAAGATCGCGCGAACCCTTACAACACGTACGTACACCCCGGCCTGCCGCCCGGCCCCATCTGTTCGCCGGGCAGAGCCGCCCTGAAAGCGGCCTCGGCCCCGGAAAAACACAAATTCCTCTATTTCGTCGCACGCCGGGACGGATCGCACCACTTCAGCCGGACCCTGCGCGAACACAACAACGCAGTCATCAAATACCAGCGAAAGGGACGACCTTTCCCGGCCGGCAGACGAAACTGACGGCCCGGGAGTCCGGTTACCTCGAAAGAGCCTCGCGCTGCTCGTCCGATTCGGAAAAGAAAAGGGCGACCTGCCTGAATGCCTGGGAAAACTCTCCAAACACATCGGCAATGTCCGGATCGAAATGCGAGCCGGCCCCTTCCAGGATAATCTCCGTGGCCCGACTGTGGGTGAAAGGCGGCTTGTAGACCCTGCGGCTGATAAGGGCGTCGTAGACGTCGGCCAGGGCCATGATCCTGCCGCACAGGGGGATATCCTCGCCCGCAAGGCCCCTGGGGTAGCCACTGCCGTCCCACTTCTCGTGGTGGGTGTAGATAATGTCCTCGGCCATGCGCAGAAAAGGCATGGCCCCGAGCTTCCTCTGAACCGAAAGGATGGCGTTCCGCCCGTACTCGGTGTGCCGCTGCATCTCGGCGAACTCTTCAGGGGAAAGCCGACCCGGCTTGAGCAGGATGTGATCGGGCACGCCGACCTTGCCGATGTCGTGCAACGGTGAGGAGAGGCCGAGCAGTTCGATGTAGCCCCGCGTCAGGATGGAGGCGAAGCGAGGATGCACCCTGAGTTCCTCCGCCAGAATGGTCACGTACCCCTTGACCCTGTGAATATGCTGTCCCGTCTCAGGGTCGCGATACTCCGCCAGGGCGGCCATGCTCTCGATGGTCGCCTGCTGGGTCTGGATCACTTCGCTCGTCCGTTCGCGCACCTTCTCCTCCAGACGGTCGTTCTGAAGGCGCAATTCCCGGTGCGCCTGGGCCAGGGCCAGGTGCGTCCTGACACGGGCCCTGAGCTCCTCCACTTCGAAGGGCTTGCTCAGATAGTCCACGGCCCCCAGTTCGAACCCGCGGGCCTTGGTGTTCATATCCGAAAGGGCCGAAAGCATGATGACCGGGATCGACGCCGTGGCCGCATGGGCCTTGAGGCGGGCCAGGACTTCGTAGCCGTTCATGCCCGGCATCATAATGTCGAGAAGGATCAGATCCGGCGGGGACTCCATGGCCATCTCAAGGGCCGTCTCCCCGTCCAGGGCCACGGCGAGTTCATGGCTCGTCCCGAGCGTATTGACCAGGATGTCCAGGTTGAGTTTGGTGTCATCCACGGCGAGCACCCGGCATTGCGAAAGATCGTCCATCATCCGTCCTTCCTGATTTTGCCCAGCACCTGTTCCGTCAACTTCTGGGCGGGGATAAAATTGTACTGATCCGTGAGCGTGCAGATGCGAGTGATCTCTTCCCGAAAAGCCTTGGGGACAACGGCATCACGCAATCTTTCGGCAGCGTCACGGCATTTCAGAGGGGTCCTCGACCGAAGCCCGGGCAGAAGCTCCTCCAGAAGCGCGGCCAGGGCGTGTTCGTCGATATCCTCCGCGCTGCCCGAATGCGTCACTGGGGGCGACAGACGGCCGATTTCCCCGAGCATGGACTCAAAGGCATCCCGAAACGATTCGAACAGAGCCTGCTCCCCGGTCCGGCATCCGGCCGCCAGACATCGCTCCAAATTTCCCGCGGCCTCGGCGGCCCGCACAGCCCCGATGTTTGCGCACATGCCGCGCAGACCGTGCACGAAAGCCCTGGCATCCTCCAGGTCTCCCCTGTCGAGATGGCCGCGCGTCGCGGCCACGGCCTGCCCGTAGTCCCGACGAACCTGCAGCAGCGCCTCGACATAGGCGCCCTGATCCCCGAGAAAGCGGGAAAGCCCCCCGGGCAGATCAAATCCTGTCAGGGCGGGCAGATCGCCGCCGTCTTCGGCGGAAGAGGTCTGCGCGGCGAAAGCGCCTCTGCCCAGCCAGCGGTTCAACACACGGTAGACCTCGGCCGGATCAATGGGCTTGAAAACATGGTCATCCATGCCTGCAGCCTTGATCTTCTGCCGTTGCTCGGGGAGCACATGGGCTGTCATGGCCACAACAGGCAGACCGGCCAGACGGGGATCGGCCTTGATTCTGCGCGCGGCCTCGAACCCGTCCATGACCGGCATCTGGATATCCATGAAGACGAGATCGAAGTCCGCCTCCCCGACCATGCGCACGGCGTCCTCGCCGTTGGCGGCCACAGAGACGCTCAGCCCGGCCTGTTCGAGGATGCCGCGGGCCACCTGCTGGTTGAGTTCATTGTCCTCGGCCAGGAGAATCCTCCCTCCCTTGCAGACGAACCGCGCTCCATCCTCCGGCGACACGGAACAAAAATCCGAAGACGCCTCGTTAATGCCGAAAGTTTCGCGCAGCCCGATCTCCAGCACCGACCTGCTCACCGGCTTGGTCACTACGGCGGAAAAGCCGTAGGCAGAAGCGTTGCGGATCATGCTCTCCCGGCCAAAGGGACAAAGCAGGATGCCCCGCTCGGCGGACATCCCCGAATCCATGATTCGTTCCCAAAGATCCGCGCCTTTCATGTCGGGGAGATGCCAATCCACCAGCACGAGCCAGGGCGGCCCCTGTTCGGCCCGTGACAGGATATCCAGCGCCTCGTGCGCAGCCCCGGCGTCCCTGACGTCGAGCCCGCGTTCCTGCAGACATTCCCGGACAAAATCGCGAGACGTCTTCGAGTCGTCGACCAGCAACACCCGAACAGGCGGCAAGGGCGCCATGTCGGCCCGCTCGAAACGAAACAGTTCGGGACGCCTGGAACGTGGAAACACCGCAGAAAATGTGAAGATACTGCCCTCGCCAAGCTGGCTCTGTACCGACAGT
The DNA here is from genome assembly GCA_964597325.1 of uncultured Desulfovibrionaceae bacterium. Classification (GTDB taxonomy): domain Bacteria; phylum Desulfobacterota; class Desulfovibrionia; order Desulfovibrionales; family Desulfomicrobiaceae; genus Desulfomicrobium. The sequence goes on along the minus strand of CAZQYA010000027.1, from coordinate 7,789 downwards.
TCCCCGCCCATCATCTCCACAAGATGTTTGGAAATGGACAACCCGAGGCCACTGCCTCCATACTGTCGGCTCGTGGATACATCCGCCTGGGAAAACGGGGTGAACAGCGTCAAAACCTGCTCCTGGCTCATGCCGATACCCGTGTCAGAAACCTCGAAAACAAGCGTTATCCGATCCTGGGAGTCCGAAGCCTCAATACGTACGTCTATACGGATTTCCCCTTTCCGGGTGAACTTCGCGGCGTTGCCGGCCAGATTGATCAGGACCTGCCCAAGCCTCAGGGAATCCCCCTGGAGGAACCTGGGCACACGGCCCTCGACAGTGATGACGAATTCCAGGTCTTCGCTGACGCGCACTCCAACCACGGTGGCTACGTTGTCGAGCACCTCCTGCAAATTGAATTCGGCGTGCTCCATAACGATCTTTCCGGCCTCGACCTTGGAAAAATCCAGAATATCGTTCAGAATACCCAGAAGCGACTTGGCCGACCTCTCCACCTTGACCAGATAATCCCGCTGCCTTCCCGAAAGCTCCGTACCCAGGGCCAGGTGGACCATGCCCAGGATAGCGTTCATGGGCGTACGAATCTCGTGACTCATATTGGCCAGAAAACTGCTCTTTGCCTGATTGGCGACCTCGGCCTCCCTGGTCAGTCCCTCGGCCCGCTGGATAGCTGCTTCGAGCTGGCTGTTGAGTTGCTGCATGGCCTCCTCGGCCTCCTTGCGCGTGCTGATGTCGACCAGACACTCCAGGAGCTTGTCCTGGCCTCCGATGCGGACCCGCGTGACGGTCTTGAGGATCGGAATTCGGGAACCGTCGGCCCTGATCATGACCCTGTCGGAGTTATCCACATTCTGTCCGAGGTCCATGATGGGACAGCTGTCCTCGTTGGCGGGACACAAAAAATTGTGACAACGCCTGCCCACGATTTGCTCGGCAGGCGCTCCGAACAGGCCGGCAGCGGCGGGGTTGACGCTTTCGATGGTCCGGCTTGTGGCATCGATCATGACCAGGCCCACGGGCAGATGCTCCATAAGGCTGCTCTGCAGAGTTTCGCTGTCGCGCAGGGCCTCTTCCATGGTCTTGCGCTCGGTGATGTCCTCCTTGAGGGCCACGAAATGGCTGATGCCTCCGGCCTCCCGGATGGGCGAAATGGTAACGTTTTCCCAGAAAAGCGTCCCGTCCTTGCGTCTGTTGTGCAATTCGCCCTTCCACTCGCCCCCATCCAGGATTGTATTCCAGAGATTCCCGTAGATTTCGGGGGGCATCTCCCCGGATTTCACGATGCGCGGATTCTTCCCGGCCACCTCGTCCAGGGTGTAGCCCGTCGTCTCCTCGAACTTCCGGTTGACGTATTCGATGGTCCCCTCGGTGTCGGTGATGATGACGCTGACGGGGCTCTGATAGACCACGGTGGAGAGCTTGCGGCCCCGCTCCTCGCTCTCGCGCAGGGCCTTTTCCGTGCGCTTGCGTTCGGAGATGTCGTGAAACGCCGTCACGGAACCCGCATGGACGCCCTGCTTGAAAATGGGGCGACTGGCCACCTCGACGTATAGCAGGCTGCCGTCCCGGGTCAGGAAAATTTCCTCGGCATCGTACCTTTCGCCACGGTTCAGGGCCGTCAGAAACGGGCAATTCTCCTGGGAAAGAAAGGTGTTGGCCTCATGACAGTGAAACATGTCGTGGCCGACCCGCCCCAGCAGTTCCTCCTCGGCATAACCGAGGATGGCGCATCCGGCGGGGTTAATCCTGGTGATGACGCCCGACCCGTCCGTGACGTAGATCCCTTCGCCCAAGGCGTCGTTCATGGCCCGCAGGTTGCTTCGCTCGATCTCCAGGGCCGCGGTCCGTTCGCGCAGGCGGACCAGCAGCAGAAGAAGAAGCAAAAGTACGAGGACGACCACCAGGATGTACGTCCGGAATTCCGTCCGGTAACTCGGCACGACCCGGTCCGGCGAGTAGCTGATCAGATAACCCGTGGTGCGCTCCGTCACATCCTTCAAGGGCAGCAGGATCACGTCGTAATTCCCTGTTTTCACCGCCGCGCTGGTAGCGAAGGCGCGCCCTTCGGCCATGGCTTTCTGCAAATTCACCTCGTCGCGCAGGATGCTATTGATGGACCGGGCCGTGTCGGTCAGGGGCGGCGGGCTTGTGTTCAGCAGCGCGTTGGCGTCCTCCACCATAAAATCGGGATGCAGACTGGACGAGCTGTAGAGCCAGGTCTGTTCGGGAAAAAGAAGCTTCTCCGCCTGAGTGCGGGACAGGATGAAAGAATACTCGCGATCCGGATTCAGTGCGGCCAGGGCGTCGCGCAGGGCCTTGGTGGTGATGAGCGTCTCGACACTGCCGAGATACTCCCCGTCCTTGTTCAGGGGAAATATGTAACGATAGCCCGTGGCGGTCCGGCCTACCTCGAAACCCTGGGCCGGACGTGCAAAATCCCTGGCAATGCGCACCAGCGGCCGTTTGTCCGCAAGCTGATCCCCGTAGTGTTCGGAGAGGTGAAAGCGGAGAAAACTGCTTCCGTCGGGCAGATGAAAATGCAGCTGGCGCAGGTTGTGCCGCTTCATGGACTCGAACGTGGGAGACAGCAAACGGTAGAGGCGGCCGCGCTCGATATCGCGCTCCGTCCCTCTGGCCTGGCATGCCTTCTTCATGATTTCGAGAACTTCCGGAGTGTCCAGTGAGGTTTCGTAAAAACCGTCCATGGCCAGCCGATACATCTGAACGGAGGCCTTGAATGCCGTCCGGAGTACGCTGCTCTGCTCGGAGAAATGGGCCTTTTCCTTTTCGATGCGATTGGAATGCAGTAAATACGCCGCGCCGAGCCCCAGCAGCAGGGCAAGAAAAATGAGCAGATTGCGTTCGAATGTGACGTGTTGCCTGAAGGGCATCTAAAAATTTCCTTTCTCGGGGATGATCGAATCGCCCAGCAGGACACGAACGGGCTCGTAGTCCTCATCTTTCGCGGGAGCGGCGCCGTGACGGATGTTCTCTCCCCAGACGGAAAGCATCTCCCTGTCCTTGCCGAGGGGATCGAGGCCGACCAGGATTTCGCGGATGGCGTCCTGCTCCTCGCGAGACAGGGAGCCCGAATTGCCCACCAGGGCAAAGGAAGGCAAAGGCGGCGTCTCGGCCAGAATCGTCAGGCCGAGATGCGCGTACTTCCTGCCGATGGCACTCTTGAGACCTCCCAGTTCGAATTCGCCGCGCACCACGGCCTTGGCAACCTCGTCATGCTTTTTCACATAGCGGTACAGATTGCGCTCGAGACTTGAACCGTGCCCACGCAGCAGGCCGTTGGTGGACAGAAAACCGCACGTGGACAGGGGCTGCGTCAACGCCACCCTGCGGTTCTCGAGGTGGGACAGATTAAGCCGCCTGTCGGCCAGGGCGACAATGGCGCAGGTATAGAGGGTATCTCCCGAGGCTTCGCGAAAGTGCACCAGCGGTGTGGCCATTTCATCCATGGCCCGCAGGGAAACGTAGGGCAGCGGGCCGAGGTAGGCGAGATCCAGGCGGCCCAATTCGAACTTCTCCAGAATCTGGGCGTAATTTTCGGAGTAGTCGAAGACGATCGTGCATCCGAGACGCTCTTCCAGGTACCGGGCCAGAGGCATGAACTGCTTGAGCACGGTCTCGCGATTTTCCATGGGCAGGGGGGCAAAGACCAATGTTCTGGCCTGTGCCATTGTCGGGAGCAACACGAGGAGCAGCCAGAGACAGACGGTACGCATGAACATCCTCCGGAAATTGATATCAATACGTCCGGAATCCCTAGCAACAATACATCTGACTGTGAAGGGCGCTGCCGGTGAGCCCTTTTCGTCCCTGGTTAACGATAATAGGTTGATACCGAAAAAATTCCCGCTTCAGTTATTTTTCATAATCAGTTATGAAGGTTGTTGCGTCCGCGGATACGCTAAGTCTGTATTTGCGACACACTCCGAATACCAAAAAACGCGTATACGCACATTCGGGACAATCCTGTTGGGGACGTTCCCCGCAGGCGGTTGTATCGGTTCACCATCCAAGGAGGTTCGTCGTGAAGAAACTGCTCTTCCTCGCTCTGGCATTCGTCTTTCTGGCCACGGCCGCCCAGGGCAAAACGCTCAAGATGGCCCTCGACGCCGACCCGGTTTCCCTGGATCCGCACGTCCAGCTCTCCGGCGGCATGCTGCAGTATTCCCACTTGGTCTTCGACCCGCTGATCCGCTGGACCCAGGACCGCAATTTCGAACCACGCCTGGCCACCAAGTGGGAACGCATCGACGACCTGACCGTACGCTTCTTCCTGCGCAAGGGCGTCAAGTTCCATTCCGGCAACGACTTCACGGCCAAGGACGTGGCCTGGACCCTGGACCGCCTCAAGAAAAGCGGTGACTTCAAAGGGCTCTTCACCGCCTTTGCCGAGCCAAAGATCATCGACGACTACACCATCGACATCATCACCCACGAGCCCTACTCCCTGGTGGAAAGCATGGCGACCTACATCTTCCCCATGGACTCCGTTTTCTACTCCGGAACCGACGACAAGGGCCAGCCCAAGGACGCCATCGTCAAAACCGAATACTCCTTCGCCAACGAGAACGAGTCCGGCACCGGCCCCTTTTACATCACCTCCCGCGAGCAGGGCGTAAAGACGGTCTTTACGCGCTTTGCCGACTACTGGGACACGAACAGCAAGGGCAACGTCAGTGAAATCATCCTGACCCCCATCAAGGAAAACGCCACCCGCACCGCCGCCATCCTGTCCGGTGACGTGGACTTCGTCGCTCCGGTACCGCCTCAGGATTACCAGCGCCTCGACAAGAACCCCGACGTCGACCTCGTGACCATGTCCGGCAGCCGCATCATCACCCTGCAGCTTAACCAGAAGCGCAAGCCCGAACTGGCCAACAAGAAGGTCCGCCAGGCCATCGTTGCCGCCATCGACAACGCCGGCATTGTGGCCAAGCTCATGAAGGGCACCGCCACCGTGGCCCAGCAGCAGGCCCCCGCTGGCTTCGCTGGCTACGTTCCGGACCTCAAGCCCCGCTTCGACCTGGCCAAAGCCAAGCAGCTCATGAAGGAAGCCGGCTACGAGAACGGCTTTGAAACGACCATGATCGCCCCCAACAACCGCTACGTGAACGACGAAAAGATCGCCGAAGCCGTGGTGTCCATGCTCTCCAAGATCGGCATCAAGGTCAGCCTGAAAACCATGCCCAAAGCTCAGTACTGGGACGAATTCGACGCCCAGGTGGCCGACATCCAGATGATCGGCTGGCATCCGGACACCGAGGATTCCGCCAACTACTCCGAATACCTCCTGATGTGCCCCGACAAGGAAACCGGCAAGGGCCAGTACAACAGCGGCAACTACTGCAATCCGCAGCTCGACATCCTGGTCAACTCGGCCAACGTCGAGAGCAACCTCGAAAAGCGCAAGAAGCTCCTGCAGCAGGTTGAACGCATCGCCTACGAGGACGCCGCCTTCGTGCCCCTGCACTGGCAGAACCTGTCCTGGGCAGCCAAGAAGGGCATAAACATCAAGCCCATCGTCAATGACATGGATTTCCCCTACCTGGGCGACCTTGTCATCGAATAGCGGAGAAGCCATGCGGCGCGGCGCCCGAAACGGCACGCCCGGGACTTGATCCCTTCGCCAACACTGTGTACGCGGGGCAGGCTTTTTCACGAAGCCTGCCCTTTTTCGAACACAACCCGTGCGGTTTGCCCGAATCCCGCGCGGCACACGACAGGTTCACCATGTTCGCATTCATCGTCCGTCGCGTCCTTCAGGCCATCGTGGTCATGCTCATCATCAGCTTCATCGGCTTCGCCCTGAAGCAAAGCGTGGGCGACCCCGTGCGCGAGCTCACCGGCATCTCCGTTTCCGCGGCCGAACGCGACGCCATCCGTGAGAAGCTGGGCCTCAACGACCCCTTCCTTATCCAGTATGCGCGATTCCTCAAAGGAGCCGTGAAGGGGAATATCGGCCAGTCCTTTTTCTACAAGAAGCCGGCCATGGAGGTCATTCTCAACAAGGCCCCAGCCACCCTGGAACTGGTCATCTGCTGCTCTCTGCTCATCGTCCTGCTGTCCATTCCCATGGGGGTCTACAGCGCCATCTACCCAAGACGGCTCCTGGCACGATTCATCATGGGTTTCAGCACGCTGGGCGTGTCGGTCCCCATTTTTCTCATCGCCATCGTCCTGATCTATATTTTCGCCATTGAATTGAACTGGCTGCCGTCCTACGGCCGGGGGGAAACCGTAAACGTCTGGGGCTGGGAAACAGGATTTCTGACCCTTGACGGCCTCAAGCACCTTATCCTGCCCGTGGCCTCCCTGTCGGCCCTGATGCTGCCCCTTTTCATCCGGCTGATCCGCTCGGAGATGATGGAAGTCCTGCAGACGGAATACGTGAAATTCGCCTGGGCCAAGGGCCTCCCGCGCCTGCGCATCTGGTTCGTTCACGCCTTCAAAAACACGCTTTTGCCGGTCATCACCGTGGGCGGCGTGCAGATCGGCACCATGATCGCCTTTACCATCCTTACGGAAACGGTCTTCCAATGGGGCGGACTCGGCTTTCTCTTCCTGGAAGCAGTCGAACGCGCCGACACATCGCTCCTGGTGGCCTACCTCATCTTCGTCGGCATCGTGTTTGTCGTGGTCAACACCGTCGTCGACATCATCTACGGGCTGGTCAATCCCATGGTCCGCATCACGGGGAGGAAATAATGAAACTCTGGAAGCGGTTCCGCGCATCCTACTTTCTGTACAGCTTTCTGCACGACCCCGTCGCCATAGGCAGCTTTCTGATCCTGGCGGTGCTGGCCCTGACGGCCTTTGGTGCGCCGCTCATCGCGCCTCATAATCCCTACGACACGACCACCATCAACATCATGGATTCGGAACTTCCCCCCGTGTGGATGGAAAACGCCGACCAGAACTTCGTCCTCGGCACCGACGCCCAGGGTCGCGACATGTTGAGCACCATGCTCTACGGTATGCGCATCTCCATGGTCATCGGCATCTGTGCCGTGGGCCTGCAAGCCTTCATCGGAATCATCCTCGGCCTCATCGCCGGATACAAGGGAGGCAGGATCGAAAGCTTTCTCATGCGCCTGGCCGACGTGCAGCTGAGTTTTTCGACACTGATGGTGGCCATCTTCCTTTCAGCCATCTTCCAGGCCATCTTCGGCGTGGCGGCTTTCGAAAGCATGGCCGTGCCTTTCCTGGTGCTGGTCATCGGCATCGCCGAATGGCCGCAGTTCGCCCGGACCGTGCGCGCCTCGGTCCTGGCGGAGAAGCAGAAAGAATATGTCGAGGCCGCACGCGTCGTGGGCCTGCCCTCGCGACGCATCATGTGGCGGCACATCCTGCCCAACACCCTTTCGCCCATCCTGGTCCTGTCCACCATCCAGGTGGCCAACGCCATCATGAGCGAGGCGGCCCTGTCCTTCCTGGGCCTTGGCATGCCCATCACCAAGCCGTCCCTGGGTTCGCTCATCAACTCCGGGTTCGAGTACATCTTCAGCGGGTCGTGGTGGATCACCATGTTCCCGGGCTTTCTGCTTGTACTCCTGATCCTGGTCATCAACCTGCTGGGCGACTGGGTCCAGGACGTGCTCAACCCCAAACTCTACAAAGGATGAACCGGACATGACACAGCTCCTCGACGTCCAGGACCTGGTGGTCAAATTCCGGCTGCGCTCCGGCGACCTGACCGCTTTAAACGGCATCAATTTCACCCTGAACCCCGGCGAACGCATGGGTCTGGTGGGCGAATCCGGGGCGGGCA
>CAZQYA010000026.1:0-24241 GCA_964597325.1 uncultured Desulfovibrionaceae bacterium | reverse complement strand
GAAGGCGGTCGCTGGACAGCACGGACGCAATGGACGTGTTGAATTCCATGGATCAGCCGCCCCCTACCATGCCGCCCCAAAACGGTAATCTGCTGCGTCAGCGAAAAAATCCAGACCGCGCATCTGTGTAATACACTGCGCGCCCTGGATTTTTTCGCTTCCTTGCATCTCACCATTTTTGAACGGCCTGCATATTTTGATTTTTTACAATCAGAGAGGGTCGACCTCCCGCAGGGCCACCTCCATGTCTGGGCACATGGCGAAGATGCGGTCGTAGCCGGAGATGTCGAAAATCTCGGCAATGTAGTCCCGGACGCCGCAGATAAGGACCTGCCCGCCGCGGGGATTCAGGCGCTGGTAGCTCATGACCAGGATGCGCAGGCCGGCGCTGTTGATATACTCAAGTTCCGAGAAATCCATGATCAGGTGCCTGACGCCGCGATCGAGGCTTTGCAGGACCTTTTTCTCCAGTTCGGCCGTGGTCGCGGCGTCGAGGCGTCCCTTGACCCGGAAGACGGCGGCGCCGGGGTGCTCTATTTCGTGGAGTTGCATGCGTTCTCCTGCATGTTCTTGCTGATGGTGAGCCGGGTGCGGTTGCGGCCGCTGCTGCGGGCGTAGTCCATGCGTGCGGCCAGGTTGCGCACCAGGCACAGGCCCATGCCGCCGACGTGGACGTCTCCATGCTCCGCGCATGGTTTCAGGGCGTGCGCGGTGGGGTCGAAGGGCGGACAGGTGTCGACGATTTCCACGACGACCTCCTTCTCGGCGTCTGTCACGACGACGGAAACGCCGCAGTCCTGCCCCCGGCTCTTGCCATGGGTCAGGCTGTTGGAGACGATCTCGTCGACGATGAGCCCCAGGCGGTAGCGCAACGCGTCGGGCAGAGCCCTGGCCCTGGCGAATTCCTCCAGGGCTGCGAGCAGATTCTGCTGGTCGTCCTCCAGACGGTTCAGGGAAAAATCGAATCTGGCGGTCATGGCGTCCTTTTCTCCCGGCATAGAGTAGGGTACTCGGGAGGTCAAACCACAACTCGACAAGGATTGGCAACAGTTCATGGTGACCAAGCGCAGCCTGAATTCCTGGGTGCTCGAAAAAAACGGACGATGGCAGTTGCTCATCGTCCTCCTGGTCGTGGGCACCGTGGCCATCCGCGTCGTTCCGCTGGAGATGCAGAAGCGCATCGTCAACCAGGCCATTGGACGGGGCGATATGGAGCTGCTCGTCCTCTACTGTCTGCTCTTCGTGAGTTCGACGCTTCTGGCCAGCACCCTCAAGTTCTGCATCAACCTCCTGCAGGCCTACATCGGGCAGCGCACCCTGCGCCGCATGCGCACCAGCCTGCACGAGCACATCCTGAGCCTGCCCCTGTCCTTTTTCCGGACCATCCAGCCCGGACAGGTCATCAACGCCCTCATCAACGAGCTCGCCTCGGTCTCGGGATACATCGGCAGCGCCGTGTCCGTGCCCCTCATCAACGTCTGCACTCTCCTGGCCATGGGGGGCTACCTCTTCTACCTCAATCCGCTCCTGGCGGGGCTCAGCTTCGTCATCTACCCCGTGCAGATCCTGGTGGTGCCGCGGCTGCAGAAACGCGCCAACGAGGCCAACCGCTATCGCGTTCAGGTCAGCCGGGCCATTTCCGGCAGCATCGGCGAGGTCATCACGGGCGTGCACGAGGTGCACGGCCATGCCGGTTTCGCCCTGGAGAACGAGAAGTTCGCCAGCCAGGCCCGGCAGCTCCTCAAGGCCAACGTACGCATGAACGCCTACCGGTACGGCATCAAGTTCGCCAACAATTTCTTCGAGCACCTGGGGCCCTTTCTGCTCTTCCTGGTGGGTGGCGCCATGACCATCCGGGGCCACTTCGACCTCGGCGCCCTGGTGGCCTTTCTTTCGGCTTACGCGAGCCTGAGCGACCCCTGGCGCGAGCTCATGGATTTCTACCAGCTCCGTGAGGACAGCCGGGTGCGGTATTCCAACGTCATGGCCGCCTTCGACCTCCCGCCCGATCACCTGCTCGTGCCCGTGGACCGCGACGTGTACCGCCTGCGCGGCGACATCGACCTGGACGGCGTGGCCTTCAGGACCCCCGAGGGCGCCCGCATCATCGAGGATGTCAATCTGAACATCCGCGCGGGCGAGATGGTGGCCCTGGTCGGTTTTTCGGGCAGCGGCAAGTCCACCCTGGCCAAGGTCATCGCCCAGCTCATGCCGTACACCGAGGGGCGGGCGCGCATCGACGGCTACGAGGTGCGCGATCTGACCAAGCTCGACGTGGCCGAGAATCTGGGCATGGTGCCTCAGCATCCCTTCATCTTCAGCGGCACGGTCCGGGAAAATCTGCTCTATTCCAGCAGCGCCAGCGCCGCCAACAACGTCCCGGACTTCGTCCCTCCGGATCTGGACCGCATCATCGAGGTGGTCCAGCAGGTCGGCCTGTTCCTGGACATCCTCAAGTTCGGCAGTCAGGCCAACATTACACCCGATGAGCATCCGGAGCTCGTGGAGCGCGTGCTCCAGATGCGTCGCCTTTTTCGGGAGCGCTATGAGGAGCAGTTCGCTGAGGATATCGAGTTTTTCGATCAGAAGCGCTATCTGAACTACGGCTCAATCCTCAAGAACATCGTTTTCGGGGATTTCATCGAGCGCAGGGCCCGTCTGGAGGACGCCCTGAGCGACAGGGATTTCATCGCGTTCCTCGAACACAGCGGCCTGGACAAGATTTTGGTGGACTTCGGCGCCATCGTGGCCGTCGCCACCGTGCCCATCCTGCGCTACGGTGCGCAGACCCCTGAGCTGTACGCCGAGAGCCCCATCTCCAGGGAGGACGTGGAGCGCTACGCCCAGATCGTGTCGGAAATGGGAGTACGGGGGCAGAGTTCCCTTTCGAAATCCTCCCAGAACCTGCTGATGCGTCTGGCCCTGAAGTTCGAGTCCGGTCGCCACAAGACCGTGCGTATGCCTGAAAAGCTCAAGGACCGCGTCCTGGACGCCAGGTCGGAGTTTCGTGATTTCATCAGGGATCGGGAAGACCTGAAGCTGCGTTTTCTCGAACCCACCCTGTACCTCGAGTCCTACAGCATCCGCGAGAACATCCTCTTCGGGCAGCCCAAATCGGGCCGCTCCGGGACGCTGGAGCGCATCAACCAGCATCTGATCCAGCTTCTCATCGAGGAGGGGGTACTGGAGAGCATCGTTGAGCTCGGGCTCGAATTCCAGGTGGGGAGCATGGGCGAGTATCTCTCGGGTGGTCAGCGCCAGAAGATCGCCCTGGCGCGGGTCTTTCTCAAGCAGCCGGCCGTGTACGTCCTGGACGAGGCCACGGCTGCCCTGGACAACGCGTCCCAGGCCCGGGTCCAGAATTTTCTCCGGACCGTGCGCGGAAGGCACACGGTCCTCTCCGTTGTCCATCGTCTGGACACGGTTTCCCATTACGACCGCATCGTGGTCATGAAAGCCGGAAAGATCGTGGAAAGCGGTCCGTACGACGAACTCATGGCCGCCAAGGGGGTGCTTCATGGTCTCGTCGGAACAGCCTGAAAACCACCAATGCGAGCTGGAGTGCAACCTGCGCATCCTGCGCGAGCTGCCCTTTATGGCTGAACTGCCGGAGGAACTGCTGCGAGTCATGGCCTATCTCTGCGAACGCGAGTCTTTTTCGTCGGGGCAGGTTATCCTGGAGGCGGGACATCCGGCCGAGGCCTCTGTCGTGGTCATTCGCGGCAAGGCGGCCATTGAGCACGACCGGCGAAGGGTCGGTACGCTGAGCGAGGGAATGTGCGCAGGAGGCCTGGCCCTGCTGAGACGATACAGATGGCTTTATACGCTGCGGGCCGAGGAGGACACTGAATGTCTGCTTCTGTACCGCCGCAAGCTTCTGCCCCAACTGGAGGCCCGGCCCGAGGCCCTGGTCGCCCTGGCGGGGGAGCTGGTGGAGAGCGTCGTGTTCTGGGATCTGCAACGCCTGGAGCGCGGTGCGGATATGGATGTGCACGGTCCGGGCGTCCTGTGAAGGGCCGCTGTGCCGCCGGATGGATCCCCGCCTGCGCGGGGATGACGCTTTGGCAGTGCACTCGGTCGAATCCCGAAGTATCCGGAATCGTTTCAGAAGGGGACAGTGGACAGTTTTTCAAGCGGCAGATGCCCGGATCCCGGCCGTTTTGCACCGCCCGGGCGTCATTCCCGCGAAGGCGGGCAATGCCAGGCTCCGCGTGGAATCCAGGCCTTGTGGTTCTCAAGGCACCCTTTTGCGCTAGTACGGCAACCTGTTCAATGACTTGAGAATCAGGGTGCAGCCCATGGCGAACATGCCGGCCAGCCCCATGCCGCAGGAAAAGCCCGCCAGCAGGACCGGCGCGTACTGGCGCCATTTCGTCCCGTATTTCTTCAGAAAATAATACCGCCCCAGAAGGGCCCCGGCCAGCTCCAGGATAAGTCCGTGGGGCGTGGACTGGCCCAGGCCCCGCACCACGCCGTAGATGAGCAGCACGGGGAGACCCGCCACGCTCAAGAGGGCGTAGACGATCACGCCGAAAAGCACCCCCGATGAGACATAGAGCGAACTCAGCGCCTGGAAGAACAGGGAGTTGCCCTCCAGGGTGGCCGTCTGCAGGAGCAGGGTATTGAGGGCCTGCAGATGCCACAGTTCCTGGGCGTAAGGATAGCTGGCTGAGGGTATGGGCGCCAGTTGCCACAGGAACTGGGAAAAGAGCAGGGATGCCACGAGTACGATGGGCAGGGTCAGGAATTCGGCCTTGATGATTCCCCTCAGGCTCGTACCCGTCAGCTCGATCTGGCGGAAGCCCACCGTGGCCTCGCCGTAGTTGTGCATGGGGATGGGCGCGTACCAGATCTCGATGCCGTGATAGCCGAAGTATTTGGCGCCGGCGATGAAGCTGGCCTCGCGCACCAGCGGCAGACTGACGTACTGTCCGGCGATGCCTTCCATGCGTGCCGTGATGTAGGAGATGATGGGTGTGTAGATGAAGCCGTAGAGCAGGAAGAAGATCCACGGGAAGCTCGGCACCAGCCAGATGCAGAAGGCCACGTAGGACAGGGTCGAGAAAACGTAGATGCCCAGGGACAGCCAGATGGAGATGTCCCCGCGGCCCGGGGGCGGGGAGAAAAGGGCTGCGAAGTTCAAACGCTCGCCGGTCTGCTTTCGGAAGGATTTCCCCACCTGCCAGAACCCGATGAGTCCGATGGCCAGACCCAGGCCGATGCCGAAGCTCATGTAGAAGTCGAAACTGTTGGAGAAGACCGTGTCCACGGTGCCCATGCCCGGGTGCCAGCGGTGCAGGATGCCGTGGGCGTGCAGGATGGGGTTGGCCACGATGGTGATGAGCAGGCCCACGAAGCCGCCGATGACGGCCCAGAAGGGCAGGACCATGCCGATGAAGATGAGGCCCAGATCCAGCTGGATGCCCGTGGCCACGGCCGGCAGGAAGCCTTCGGTATTGCGGGTCAGGTCCAGCCACGGGATGGGGATGAGCCGGATGGGTTCCGTGAAAAAGAGGCCCGACAGGGCCGGCAACAACACGTAGACGAAGCCGAAGGCCAGCCCGATCATGGCGCCGATGGAGAAGACGCGCCATTTCCAGCTGTCCTTCTTGTCCTCGGTGGACTCGGCCAGGGCCATGGTGCCCAGGGCGGCCACGGGCGCCATGGGGAAGGGCAGCTTTTCCACGTCCGAGGTCAGGCGGTACAGGGCGTAGCCCAGTCCGAACTGGTCCACGCGCTGGATGATCATGGCGCCGCACATGAGCAGCACGGGCACGAACCAGTCCCGGTGCAGGAAGGTCCGTTCGACATAGGAGGCCGAATCCAGGGCCGGGGCCACCCAGTTGGGAATGTATTCCGTCAGGCCCAGCATCTGGGCCGCGTCGGACTGGACCAGGTACTGGTTCCAGAGCAGGCCTTGGAAGGGCGAGGCCAGGGCTGCGCCGGCCATATAGTAGAGCAGGAAGATCTCCTGCTGCTTGAGTTCGGAATAGGAGCGCTTGGCGATCTCGGCGAAGAGGATGATGGTCACCCAGCGTGCCGCCGGCCCGATGCCCGTGCCCAGCACCAGTTGCAGGTACATGGAGCCGGGCATCATCAGGAACCCGATGAAGATGGCGCCGACAACCGTCTTCCAGTCGAAGCCTTCCTCGAAGTGCGTCGGCGGTTTCAGCAGATCCCGGTATTCTTTGAGTTCGCGATCGTCGTACATGGCACTCTCAGGATGGCAGAACCAGGTAGCTGATTCCGGTTTTGAGGCTGACCAGGGCCCAGAAGGCGCCCATGCAGAAGTCGCCGATGATCAACCCGATGAAGACGAGGCGTACGCGTCGGTACAGAAACGTCCCTCCGTAGCGCAGGCACAGGGTGTTGAAGGCCCAGCCGATGAGGAAGCTGAACCACAGGATGCGCATGGAGGAGCTGAAGGCCAGAATGTAGCCGATGGGGTGGATGGGCCACCAGGGAAAGAGGTAGTAGCACAGCACCAGCATGAACATGACCGCGGCGCCGATGAGGATGAACGTCAGAATCCAGCCGTCGGGTGTCTGGGCCGCCTCCAGGAGACGTTGCGAATTGGCGTAGACCGTCCTGGTGGTGCGCGTGGCCCAGTCCATGTCCAGCTCCTGGATGCCGTAGCGGTAGCAGACGTACAGCATGCCCGCGAAGGAGGCGGCCACGGCCAGGACCAGGCTTGCGGCCATGGCCAGGCCCATGGTCCGCCGCCTGCGCACGTGCTCGGCAACCTTGCCCGCGTTCATGAGGGACGGCAGCAGGGATTCGCGCACGTCCACGAAGAGCATCTTCTGCAGGCTCATGCCCAGCACCAGGCCCATGCTGCCCAGGGGCTTGGAGCCGAAGAGCGACAGGGCCGCGTCGGACGGGGCCGTGTTCAGGGAGACGTAGGGAATGCCGCCTTGACAGACGAGCTTGGCAACTACGAGCATGACCGCGAAGAAGCCGGCATACAGCAGGACGGCCGCGCCCAGACCCATGCCCCACCAGGCCGACCAGGCGCACAGCGCGGCCAGTCCCCCCACGGCGCCCAGCAGGGCCGCGCGTGCGGAAATCCAGCCTGCTTCCCTGAATTCCGGGTCGGGCCGTACGCACTGTTTGATGGTGTTCAGCAGGTATTCGCGCGCCAGCCAGACCATGAACCCGAAGAAAACGATGGTCGCGCCGATGACCTGGGTTTCTTCGGGTCTGGAGATAACCGGGCCAAAGAGGGTGCCCAGAGCCGAATCCGGAATCTGCAGGCCCGAGGCCTGAAGGATGCCCGTTACCAGGCCCGCCAGGAGGAAGAATACCCAGAAGCTGAAGGATATCTGTCTGGTCGTGATGAAGGCAAAACCGATGAAGGCCGGGTAGATGAAGATCTTGAGTTTCTGGAAGCCCGAGAGAAACCCGGCCGAAGGAAAATACGATCCGGCCAGAATTTCCGTTGGCATGGCCGGAATGGACGGGAAATGGGCTGACAGGCCGCCCAGAGTGTGGATGAGCAGGGGTACGCACAGGCCGCACAGCAGGAACGGGTCGCCCAGGAAAGCGAACAGGCGCTGCTCGTCGTAGGCCTCGGCCAGGAGTTTCGGCATCTGCAGCAGGGGAAAGTTGATCCGTTCGTTCACGACCCACTGGGTGGTGAACAGGCTCGCCAGGCAGAAGAGCGTGGCGTAGGCCAGCAGGATGAAGACGCTCCAGGCGCCCAGGACGGGCAGCCAGAAGGACCACGGGATGCGTTCCAGGGTTTCCATGACCGTCAGCCCGGTCTTGCCCGGCAGGCCCCCGTACACGGCGTTCAGAATAGACGGGTCCCGGGGATAGAGGGCCTCGGGCAGGTGGGGCAGCAGGCTTCCCCAGTTGTTGGTGGCGTCGGCGAAATAGGCCGGGGCCGTGATGTTGATGAAGAAAGTCCGGACAAGCCCCGTGAACCCGATGCCCGAAACCACGACCATGAGCGCCCAGGCCGTGAGCAGCTCGTAACCGCTCAGCAGGGGCGGACGGCGGGTGATCCTGGACAGGAGCGAGAGGAGCACGGCCGAGGCGAAGAAGACGAAGAAGGCCGCCAGGGGGAAGTGCCCGCCGGCCAGGGGCGTGGTCCGCAGGTAGGCGTTGGCGAAGGGGGTCACGGCGCAAAAGGCCACGCCCAGGAGCGTGCCCCCGAGATAGGCCCGTGGTCTGATGACGTGCGTCATGCCGTGCCTCCATCAATGTTCATGCGTTCCTGCATGAAGCGTTCGAATTTTTCCTTTTCCGGAAGGTCCAGGGAGCGCCATATGAGCAGTTGTTTGCGCAGGTCGTTCAGAAACGTCCTGCACAGGCGCAGCCAGGCGTTTCGTTCCCCGGCCTCGCGGGTCAGAGTGGCGCGCATTTCCAGAAATCCAGGATAGTCGGGCGAGGGGCAGGAGATGATGGACACCCGTTGGCGGATGCCGAAATCGAAAGGCGCAAGCCACGCCCTGAAGGAGATGTCGAAGCATTCGGGGTGGTCCTCGGCGCGCAGTCCCACGGGGCAGGCATACTCCACCTCCAGGTCGTCGGTGGAGAAGAGGCCGTGGGAGATGTCGGCGTGGGCCAGGTAGTATTCGGCCAGGAAGCCCCCGGCGCACTCCTGTTCGTGCAGTTTGATGAGAAACGGCAGGGTCACGACCAGGGTCGAGCCTTCGGGCGGAGGCAGTTTCCAGGTTCTGGTCACGTCGGGGATGGCGATGTGCGAGGCCACCCGCGACGGGTAGATGACCGACAGCAGGACCACGGCCATGACGGTGATCATGGCACCAACGCCGGCCAGGGAGGAATAGTTGGCCGTCATGCCGGCCCAGATGGGCGTGCCGGCCAGGAAATGTGCGGCTACCTGGGCCGCGAGGTAGCCGGTCACGGCGCTGATGATGCCGAAGGCCAGGGCTTCGGCGATGAACAGCGACGACACGTGGGGCGGGGCCAGGCCCACGGAGGTGTACACCGCGATCTCGCGTTTGCGCTCCACCACGCTGCCGACCATGGTGTTGAGCACGATGAGGATGGCGATGATCGAGGGGATGAGCACGTTGCCCATGCCGCCGTAGGACAGGGCGCTTGACGAGTAGTGCAGCCAGGTGCTCTCGCCCTCGCCGTGGAAGAGCAGCAGCTGGTACCGGTCCGCCAGCCTGGCCGACAGGTTGTGATGGTCCAGCCCGGGCATGGGCGGCATGGCCAGGCTTTTCAGGACGCCCCCGGCGCGCAGCAGGGTGGTGGCCGGAACGATGAGGGTCCGGCTGCCCGGGACGTGCTGGTACCGGCTGGACATGGTGGCGATGTCCTGGCCCGATTCCGCGGCCTCGGCCTCGGCCTCGCTCAGTTCAGAGGATACTTCGTTGGGATAGATGACGGGCGTCAGGGGTTCTCCGTCCAGATCCAGGGCCCTGTCGTGGGAATCGCCGTCGAAGATGCCGCGCACGGCAAAGGGGATGCCCCATATCTGGACTTCCGTTCCCGCCTCCAGTTCCGTGATGCCGAGTTCGCGAGCCATGCTTTCCGAAAGCAGAACCTGCCGCCCTTCGCTGTCGTCGATCCAGGCGCCCTGGACCATCACGGTGCGCCTGGCCGCCAGGATCGCTTCGCCCGGGTCCAATCCCACCAGACCGGCGGCTTCGGCCTCACGGTCCCCGAAGGTGACGACGATGGCCGGCGGCCGTGTCCTGTCGGCGGTCTCCCACCAGACGCGCCGGGCCGGAACCGCCTCACCCGGTCGGACGATCTCCCGATCGAGTTCGGCCGGCAGGGAGCGCCACTCCAGGGCCTTGAGCATGACCCCGTGATAGGGCGACGATGGCTGGAAACGTACGGCGCCCTGATCCAGGGAGTGCTTCACCGTGGTAAAATTGAGCAGCGTATAGGTCAGGATAATCAGGGTGGCGCAGGTCAGGCCCGTACGTACCTTGCGTCGGCGCAGGTTGGTCACGCCGATGGAGAAGGCCGCCACAAAAGCCCCCCACAGGGAAATGGACTGGTCTCGTGAAACCATGGCCCGGCGTTGCAGGTTTTTCATCTCCTGCTCGAAGCGCGTGAAAAGGATCAGCGAGACCAGGACCGAGAGTCCCAGGATGAAGAAGGCCAGGACAACAACCAGGGGGCTGTAGGTCAGCTCAAAGGCGGGGTGTACGGAGTAGACGATGGCGATGACCGCGCACAGGAGCGCCAGGAACGAGGCAATGCGCTTGTTGATGGAAACGTGGGCAAAGAGCAGGCGCTCCAGGCAGTAGGCAAAGGGTACGAAAAGGGCGATATAGAAGAGTACGCCGCCCAGGACGTCCTTCTGGGTCCCCTCCACGTCGTTGTAGACGCGCGAGATGAGGGACAGGCAGGCGCGGGCGTTGCGGTCCGCGACGCTGTGCATGAGGTTGTCCCTGGCCTCTTCGGCCCGGTTCAGATGGTCCGTGGCCTGGCCCAGGAGCAGGCGCACGCGCTGGTTGACGATGGAATGGCTCTCCAGGTTCTTCACACGGGGCTGGACCAGGTTGACCATGTCCTGTGCCGCCTGAAGGGACGTGTTCAGGACAGCGGGCGTGGTCGCGGCCGGGAATCCCTTGCCGAGCATGTCGTCGGGGCTGTTGTTCAGCAGCAGGAGCTTGCGCTGCAGCACCGTGTCCGAGAGGGTCGCCTTGAAGGGCGTATCGCCGTCCAGGAAGATGCTGCACAGGGTCGAACGCCGGGTGTCGATCCGGCTGTACCAGTAGCGCAGCGGTTCGGTGTCCGTGCGGGCATCCAGGAGATTGATGCGCGTCAGGGGATTCAGGTTGCGCGCTTCCCGGAGGTCGAAAAGGGTGGTCTGGGTGCAGCCGAACATGATCAGGTCCGTCTCGGTCATGCCCCGCCCGAGTTTGACCCGGTAACGGTTTTTGCCCGTGGCCGCCTTGTCGATGGCCCAGGCGGCCGTGTTGGTGCCGGGTTCGAAGCGGTAGCCCTCAATGATGGCCTTGCCGAAGGAATGTTTTTTGTCGGCCAGGCCTGCCAGTCTGAAGCGCCCCAGGCTGTCCACCCAGGTCAGGGCGTAATGCTGGTCCTGATAGATCTGGAGCAGGGCACCCTCGGCTTCCTGTTCCGGAAAAAGCTCACCCTGACGCAGAAAGTTGGCCCGCCCGGACAGGGTGGCGAATCCCTTGGCGGCTTTCTGGGACGGCTCCGGCAGCTTGGCGTCGTCAAGGGCACGGACCATGGAGACGATCAGGCCGGCCTGCTGTTCGGCCCGGGCCGTGTCCACGTGTTCCAGGGTGTCGTAGGGGGTGCCCCAGGCCGGGCGCATGTCGTTCAGGGTGGCCAGGGTGAATCCGGGCATTCCGGCCAGGGCCAGAATTTCGCCGCCCATGGGCGGCTGGTCGGGAAAATTGTTGAACCACGTCTTGCGCCCGACACCACCGAGAAGATCGCGGTACGCCACGTCGCCATCCCGGGCCGCATTCTTCAGGACGGGGCGGATGTTGGCGAAGCTTTTGGAGCGGTTCACCCTCGGGGTCAGACGGAAGAGCCAGCCGTCGTCCACGCTGCCTACGGCGTTGCCGTGGGAGGAAAGGTGCAGGGAGACGGCTGCGGCCATGCGTCTGCCATCCACGGCCTTCTTGAGAGCCAGGGCGGAACGCAGGGCGGCCAGGCGGTCCTCGATGTCCACGGCCATGCGGCGGGAGCGCTCAAGGGCCGTGGGCACGAAGGCGCGAACGGCCTCAAGGGCGTCGTCCTCGAGCCCGGAATAGGATGCTTCCCAGCCCACTTTACGCAGGAGCAGCTTGCGCGCGGCCATCTCCCTGATCCGGGCTGCGTTGGCCTTCTGGTCCTTGCGCGCCAGGCGCAGATCCACGTTCAGCCGTTCGACCTCGTTGCGGATCTCCGTCTGGATGGCCTTGATGATCAGGTCGTTTTCGCGGGCGTCGTCCGCATGGAGCCTGCCCGCCTCCAGCAGGGCCGTCGTGTCCCGCACGTCCGCGCCCTGTGTCTCCATTTCATCGAGTTCAGCGACGATGTCCTTGTTCCGGCCTGTGAGAGCCCACACGGCCTCGCGCAGGCCCGTCAGGGCGTTGCCATGCCCAGAGGAGGCCAGAAGCAGCACGGGGCGGCGGGGTGGCGTCTCCCGGAAGGTTTCGGCCAGGTACAGCAGGGTGGCCAGGGACACGGCCTCGTCGACTCCCGGGGCGTGCCCCGGTACGTAACGGCCGCTGTCGAGGAAAGCCTCCACCATGAGGATTTCGCCATTCATGGCCGGGTCCTGCCCAGGGACAAGGCACCACAGATTGGCCGGGCGCCCCTTGGCCCACTCAGCGTGGCAATCCAGGCTGGCCATCAGGCCGTCGGCGTCTTCGGGGGGGCCGAGAAGTGAGTGGAATTCGTCCGCGGGAATCCAGAACCGGGGGAAATCCACGGGCGTGAGCTCCTCTTTGTCCCGGAAACGCAGCCGCGGTGCGATGTCTCCGCCCCGGTCCAGGTAGACGAGGGCGCGGGCGCCGAGATTGGCTGCGTGCTGCCAGCCCTGGCCCGAGTCGAGGTTCATGAGCACGATGTTTCCGGCCACGTCCTTGCCGTCGAAATCCTCCAGGCGGCCGTCGCCTACATACACGAGCCCGGCCCGGTGCTGTGGGGTCAGGCTTTCCGGGGCCATGGCATTGGCAAAGAGGGGGCGGACAGGCAACTCCCTGCCGTTTACGGTCAGGGACGCGGAATGGAAGACGCGGACGGGCGTGAGGAATTCCTGCCGGCCCGTGGTCGCGCCCAGCCGCTTTTCCAGAGATTCGAAGACCCGGCGGACATGTTCGGCCGTCTGCGCTTCGCCGGGCGTGCCCAGGGCGCGGTCCGGGATGGACGCCAGGGCGCGAAGATGCTCCCCGACCCCGGCCAGGGCCGGGCCGCAGGCCAGCACAAGGCAGGCCAGGGCAAGGATGAGCCTACGCAGAGTCATGGCGATCCTGGATGGTCCCAAGGGAGATGTTCAGTTCGTCGCGGTTTTCGATTCTGTCGATGCGTCCGTCGCGAATCCAGACCACGCGGTCGGACACGTTGAGCATTTTGAAGTCGTGAGTGGCAGAGATGATGGTCACGCCGCGCTCCTGGCTCATCTTCTGCAGCAGGTCGATGATCTCCTCGCCCGTGGACGAGTCCAGGTTGCCCGTGGGCTCGTCGGCCAGGATGATGGCCGGGTCGTTGGCCAGGGCGCGGGCAATGGCCACGCGCTGTTGCTGGCCGCCCGACAGTTCGGCCGGCTTGTGCAGGAAGCGCTCCCCGAGGCCCACCAGGTCCAGCAGGCCGCGGCCTTTTTCCACGGCGTGGTCGTTCTGCATGCCGGCGAAGATCATGGGCAGGGTCACGTTCTCCAGGGCGCTCATGACCGGGATGAGGTTGAATGTCTGGAAAATGTACCCGATCTTGCGGTTTCTGAGCCAGGCCAGCTCGTAGGCGTCCAGCTGGGAGATGTCGACTTCGTCGATGAACACGCGGCCGCTGGTGGGTTTGTCCAGGCCGCCGATCATGTTGAACAGCGTGCTCTTGCCCGATCCCGACGGCCCCATGATGGACAGATATTCCCCGGCCGCGACCTCGAGGTCCACACCCTTGAGGACCTGCACCGACATATTGCCCAGGGCGAAGGTCTTGGTCACGCCGACCACGCGGACGATGTTGTGCTTCTCCATCAGTGTTCTTCCCTCATGACGATGATGGGTTGGAGCCTGGCGGCGAGATAGGCCGGATACAGGACGCCCAGCAGGGACAACCCCACCCCCGTGGCCCACGCCGCGCCAGCCTGGCTCAGGAGCGGCGTGAGGCTCATGCCCGCGAAGTCCAGACCAGGGTAATTCAGCAGGGATACGCCAAAGGAGGCGCCCAGGCCGAGCAATGCTCCGGCCCCGGAACCCAGGACGCCCATGATAAGCGCTTCCAGCATAAAGAGGCGCAGGACGATGCGGTCCAGTGCCCCCAGACATTTCATGATGCCGATCTCGCGGAAGCGTTCGGTCACGGACATGAGCTGGGCGTTGACGATGCCCACGGTGCAGACCAGCAGGGACAGGGCAATGAGCCAGAGCTCCTTGGGGCCTGTGGTCAGGCCCCCTCCGGCGGCGTTCACGGTGTAGCCGGCGGCGGTCAGCAGGGGCTCGGCACCTTCGCCGTGCAGTCGGAAAAGCTCCCGGGCGATGGCCGAACCCGTCAGGGTGTAGCCCAGGAACGCGATGGCCAGGACCAGGCTGAAGGCCGTGACCAGGGATCGGAAGAACCGGATGCGCAGGCTGTTCACGGCCATGGCCACGGACTTGTTCCAGGGCAGCACGATCTGCCGCGATATGGCCTTGCCGCGCGCGCGGCGCGTCGGTTCGTTCATGGAGCTCCTCGTGGGGCGCAGAGTTCTGCCGTAGTTGAGAACTATTCCTGTCTTCAGAAGATTCCTAGCTCGGATGAAGAGCAAAAATCAAGGAATATCGGGAAATTTCACGCAGAAGACGCACTGTGTTCGGCAGCCAGGCGCCGGATGATGTCCGCGCTCTCCCTGTCTCCCTCCAGCCGCAGAGGCCTGGACGGGGCGTGCTCCCTGCGCAGGGCGACCTCCATGATTCCGGCCAGCCGGACCGGTTCCAGATCCGCGTCTTCCAGCAGGCCCACATGGCCCAGAGCCGAGAGCGTCTCAAGGCGCATGCGTTGCTCGCGGTCGTGGCCGTAGGGATGCATGAGTCCGCGCGCGTTGCAGGCCAGGAGGTTCATGGTCGTATTGTAGCCGCCGCGGCTGACGGACAGGTCGCAGGCCAGGACATGATCGGGGAAGCGCGGCGTGAATTCCTCCACCACGGCGTCCGGGTGCGCCCGCGCGCGCTCCGCGAGTCGCCTGCGCTCGTCGGCGGGCGCGTTGGGCCCGGTGAACATGAGCAGTCTGTGGGGCAGGCGGGCGCTGAGGAGGATGGAGGCCTCCATGATGGGGTCCAGAAGATCGCGGATGATGGTGCCGCTTCCGGCGCTGGCCAGGATGACGGTCTCGTCCGCATCCATGCCCAGGGCCGCCCTGGCCGCCGCCTTGTCCGGCAGGCCGGATCCCTCGGCCACATAACCCGTGTACCAGATGGGGCAGGCGATGTCGGCCGTGCGCGAAAAGGTCCGGTCCAGGCGCACCAGTTCCGGGTCCGAGTGCACGAGCACGCCGTCGAACCAGGGGTTGAGCCAGCCAAGGACGCGTTTTTCGAATTTGGCCGGGTCCTTCTTCTCCACCAGGATGTCGCGGACGCTGCACAGGGTCACGGCCGGTCGGGGCCGTTGGCGGTTTGCAGCCAGGAGCGGCAGCAGCTCGCGGGAGAACAGGCGGCGGCCAAAGGGGAACATCTCGATGAGCAGGACGTCTGGGTCCAGATCCCGGAACAGCTCCAGGAGCATGGCCTCGCGCGCTTTCCAGGTGTTCTCCAGATCGCCGTCTTCGTCCACGGTCAGGATGCGCCCGTAGTTTTCGTCCATGCGCAGGGCGGGCATGGCGTGGTGGCGGACGTTGTCCGGCATGGGGATGGGCACGCCCGCTCCGCCCGTGACCAGGTCCACGGTCAAGGGGGCCAGGGCGCGGTCGATGGCCATGCTGCGGAAAAGGTGTCCGACGCCGAAGACGTACTGGGTGTAATGCAGAATCTTCATGGAACCCTCATGTTGATCTCTAGTATGCGCGGCGCGCCTGATTCCGTTTTCAGCAGGTGCAGAGCCCGCTTGGCCACGGGCGCGGAGTCTCCGAGCAGGAAGGGCGAGCCCAGCAGGTGGTTCAGCACGATCTTGATGACGCCCAGGTGGGTGACCATCAGGACGCGCTGCCCGTCCCGTCCGGCTGTCGCCCTGGCGATGGCCCCGAGAGCCCGGGACAGAACGGCGCGGCGGCTCTCTCCGCCCGGTGGAGTGAAGTCCCAGCCACGCGCCTCCTGGGCCTCGATGCCGCCGGGGGAATCACGCCGGATGTCCGCGATGCGCCGTGCGGTCCATTCGCCCCAATCCTGCTCCGCAAGCCCTTCGTCGATCTCGGGAATGCGGCCGGGATAGAGCAGCAGGGCCGTTTCCTTCGCCCTGGACAGCGGGCTGGCCACGATGCGGTCCCAGGGGCCGCTGGCGTCGAGCAGCTCCTGCCAGGGCGGGAGGTCGAAATGTTCCCGGTCCAGAGGGATGTCGCGCCGTCCCTGGATGCGTTTGTCCCGGTTCCAGGCCGTCGGACCGTGGCGGAGCAGGCCCACGACGTTCACGGCCGCCTCCCGGCGCAGACCGCTTCCATGATGGCGAGCATCTCCCGGTAGTTGGCGGCGATGTCATGGATGCGCAGGACGCGCTCGCGGGCCCGGCGGCCCATGTCCCGGCGCAGGTCCGGGTCCCGCAGCAGGGTGGCCATGGCCGCGGCGAAGGCGTCCGGGGAAAAGGGGGGCACGATGATCCCGGCCTCGCCGTCGGACACCACCTCGGGCGCGCCGTCGTGGCTGGTGGCCACCACGGGCAGGCCGCAGCACTGGGCCTCCACGTAGACCATGCCAAGGGCCTCGCCGATGCCGGGAAAGGCGAAGAGGTCGCCGGCCTGGTAGAAGGCGTGCATGTCCGGGGGCGCGACGCGCCCGGCAAAGGTGTGGGCGCCGGGCAGGGCGCGTCCGGCCCGCTCCTCCAGGCGGCCGCGTCCGGCGCCGTCGCCCAGGATGAGCAGGTGCAGGTCCGGAAATTCGGCCTTGAGGGACGCGCAGACGTCGATGACGAAGGCGATGCCGTCCTCCTTGACGCCGGGGCGCATCATGGCCGCCGTGACCACGACCGTCTTCCCGTCCAGACCCAGACGTTCGCGCGTTCGGGCGCCGAGATCGGGGTCCAGGGGGAAATTGTCCGTGCGGATGCCGGGGCGGATGTAGGCAATGCGTTCCGGCGGCAGCAGGCGTTTCAGGTTCTCCACGTCCCGAAGCTTGTTGACGAAGACCGTGTCGGCTCGTTCGAGGGCCATGCGGTTCAGGTGGAACCCGGCCCAGGTCTTCAGACGCTTGCGGTACTTGGTGGCGTAGGACGCGGCCAGGATGAAGTAGGGCAGTCCGTGGCGGCGGGCGATGAACGGGCCGAAGGGGTCGGGCCCACGGTAGTAGGTGTGATAGGTGAACCAGCAGTCCGGGCGGTCGCGGCCCACGGCCCTGTCGGCCTTCCAGGCGTCCATGAGGGCGCCTGGCCACTGTCCGGGGCGCAGGAAGATCCATTCCGTGGTCCGGGAAAGGGGCAGTTGCACCTCATGCCCGCCGGCCTCCATGGCCGCGCGCACGTCGCGGGCAATGGACACCAGCCCCGACGAGCGCGGGTGGTCCAGGGCGCGGAAGGTCGGGTAGTAGGCGATGCGCATGGACTAGAGGTTCGTCAGCCTGCGGTACAGCCCGACCAGTTCGACGATGAGTTTCCGGTTGTCGAAGACGTCCGTGACCTTCTGCCTGGCCGCCGGGATGACCGTGGCGCGCAGGGCTTCGTCCGTGACCACGCGCTTCAGGGCCGCGGCAAGCTCTGCCGGGTCCGTCGCGTCCGCCAGGAGTCCGGTCTCCTCGTGTTTCAGCAGTTCGGGAATGCCCGAGACGCGGGTGGCGACCACAGGCACGCCCAGGGCCATGCTTTCGGCCATGACGTTGGGGATGCCGTCGCGGTCGCCGTTGGCGGCCACCTTGCAGCCCAGCACGAAACAGTCGGCCTGCTGGAAGCGCTCAAGGACCTGCTCGTGGGTCATGGTCCCGGTCATCTCCACGCGGTCCTGCAGGCCCAGTTCGGCGATGCGCGCCCTGATGGCCACCTTGTCGTCGCCGCTGCCCACCAGAAGGTAGCGGAAGGGAAAGCCCTCCCGGTCCAGGAGCGCCAGGGCGTTCAGGATGTCGGGGATGCCCTTCTTCTCCACGAGACGGGCGATGGTCATGAAGGTGTAGGGCGGCTCGGGGGTGCGCGTCACGGCGTGGGCGAAAAAGAGCTCCAGGTCGATGCCGTGGTAGACGCAGTGCACCTCGCGGCGGCCCTGGACGAGGTTTTCCAGGTATGCCTTGTTGTACTTCGTGCAGGTCACCACGAAGCGAGCCTTGTCGATCTTCTCGGACAGCTGCGTGTCGTCGGAGGTGTAGATGTCCTTGGCGTGGGCCGTGAAGCTGAAGGGCACGCCACAGATTTCGGCCGCGAACATGGCCACGGAGGTCGGGCTGTGGGCGAAATGCGCGTGCAGGTGCGCCAGGTTCAGGTCGCGGGCATGGTGCACCAGATAGGCGGCCTGGAAGAAATGCTTGAAGGTCATGAAGTTGCGGTTGTGACGGAAGCGCTTCACGGCCAGCTTCAGGCTCCTGACATATCCGCCCGGAAAGCGCATGGCCGTGCGCAGGTTGGGCCACAGGAAGCGGTGTACATTGGGCCAGAACTCCGAAGGCAGGTAGGTCACGCGGGCCCGGATGGCCTCCACGGACTTGTGGGTGAAATTTTCCCGGGGCCGGCGCATGGAGAAGATGTGGACTGTCAGGCCCTGTTCTTCGAGGAGGCGGATTTCGTTGGAGATGAAGGTTTCGGAAATGCGGGGATACCCTTTGAGGACCATGCCCATGACGGGCGCGCCTGTGTTCATGCCTGTGCTCCGAAGCTCTGGATTCGCTGGTTGATGGTCTCGAAGGCGGTCATGGGGAATCGGGCCAGGGCGGCCTCGTACGGGGCCGGTTCGTGCAGCAGTTTCTCGATGCGGGCGAGCATGGGGGCCGATTCGACGGTCTCCCATGGGATGAATTCCAGCAGTCCCCTTTCAGCGAAGATGCGGGCCCGGATAAGCTGCTCCTCGCGCGGGACGCTGCGGGGGATGATCAGGGACGGGCGGGCCGCGCCGACGATCTCGCACATGGTGTTGTAGCCGCCCATGGAGACCACGCAGTCCGCGGCCAGGATGGCCTTTTCCATCTTGCGGTAGAACTTGCAGATGCGCACGCCGAGTTTCTTTGCGCGGGCCGAGAGCGCGTTGTACGACTCCTCGGCCAGCATGGGGCCGGTCACGATCATGGACCTGAACGGCTCGTGGGGCAGGGTTTCGAGCATGGTCAGGTACGTGTCCACGACCTTGTGCCCGTCGCCGCCCCCGCCGGCCGTGACCAGGACGAACTTTTCGCCCGGGGTGATCCCCATGCCGCGGCGAATGCGCGGACGATGCTGGATGCGGGGGATCTGGCGGGGGATGTATCCCGTGAAATGCATCTTCGCGGAGATGTGGGGCGGAATCCGGTATTCCTCGATGGGATCGTAGATGTCGCGGCTGCCGTAAACCCACACCTCGGAATAGAGCGTTTCCAGGGCGCCGTATATGTCCTTCCTGTTCCACTCCTCGATGGTGCTCTCGGCGCTGTCCATGATGTCGCGCAGTCCGAGGACCGTGCGCACCTCGGGGCGATTCTTCCGGAGCCACTGCAGGGTGGGCACCACCTCCCGTTTGAGACCCAGGGGCGCCTTGTCCACCAGAAAGAGCGAGGGGTTGAAGGCCTTGGTCGCGGCGAGGATGATGTTCTGCCGGATGGCTAGGGCCATCTCGGGGGCGACCTTGATGGAAGAGGGCACGTAGAGATCGTTGTTCTGTTTGATCATGCCCGGCACGCGGACGAAGTCGATGCCCTGGGGAAACTCGAAGCGGCCGACAATGGGCGACCCCGTGAGAATGATGATGTTGTGCTCCCCGGCGCTGCGGATGTTCCGGGCCAGGGCCATGGAACGGCGGATGTGCCCGAGTCCGTACGTATCGTGGGAGTACATGAGTATATTCATGTGCAGTCCTGAAAGACGAAATTGCGTAAAAAAGGGGCCTTGAACAGTGCAATGTTTAGAACATGACTGACAAATCGTATCCCCTTTTCACGCGCCGCTGTCAACGAAAGCTTCGGCAACAGGTCGGATTCACGTACGGATTCGGGAGGTGTCGCGATCAGTCCTGAAGGACGACCCTGTCGGGTTCGAGGCGCACCTTGCGCTGTTTGTAGAGCCTGCCCAGGGCTTTTTTGTAGGCGGACTTGCTCACGCCGTACACGGCGCCGATATCCCAGGCGCTGCTCTTGTCCGTGAGGGGTGAGCTGCCTCCGGCGGAGCGGAGGTGCTCGATGATGCGATCCCCGAGCTGGTCGATTCCGGACAGTCCGGGAGGCAGCAGGGAGAGGTCGAGCTTGCCGTCGGGACGCACGGCCTTGACGTAGCCTTCGAGTTTCTGCCCGTAGCGGAGCTCGCCTGGGGCGTCGTCCCGAAAGATGAGGCCGATGCAGGTGTTGTCGACCACGGCCTTGAACCCAAGTGCGGCAACGCTGCAGACGAGCAGGTTCACCTTCTGTCCGGGCGTGAAGCTCGAGCCGTCCTCGCCCAGGTACGAGTGGAGCTTGGCTGTGCCGGCCAGGCGGCCGGTGCGTTCGTCGAGATAGACGAAAATGACGTAGGAGCGCCCCTCTTCCAGGGGCTTGTACTGTTCCGAGGCGGGTACGAAGAGGTCCTTGGACAGGCCCCAGTCCACGAAGACACCGGCCTTGGTCACGGCTACGACCTTCATGAAGGCGCATTCGCCGAGCATGGCGCTGGGCATGGCCGTGGTGCCCGTGAGCACGGCTTCTCCGTCGCGGTAGACGAAGACCGTGAGCCTGTCCCCGGACTTGGTTCCGGCCGGAAGTTCGCGGCGCGGCACAAAGACTTCGCCGATCTTCCCGCCGTCGAGATACGCGCCGCCGGTGACGAGTTTCATGACTTCGAGTTCAGCGCTTTTTCCGATGGTCTTCATGGCAGATCCTCCCGTGAGATGGCCGCCAGCCCGGCCAGAAACTTGCGCAGCAGCTGGTCGCGGCAGGGCACGAAATTGCGGTGCGAAGGGTTGCGGAAGAGGGCGGACAGCTCGGATTTGGAAAGCCGCATCCCGCCCGCCTCGAGGATGTGGAGCATGTCGTCGTCCTTCAGTTCCAGGGCGATGCGCAGTTTGCGCAGGATCTGGTTGTTGTTCAGTTCGTCGGCCGCCTCGGGCCCCTGGTCCCGCGGACCGCGGCGCGAAACCACCAGGCCGTCGAGAAAGGCCGACAGGAGCACGTCCGGGCAATCCGTGAAGCCCGGTTCGTCGTCCTTCCTGAGGAGGACATCGAGGTCTCCGAGGCTCAGGTCGTGCCCGCCGAGACGGAAGAGGGCGGCGACGGACGGATTGTCGAGGTGCAGGGCGTAACGCAGCCTGCGCAGTATGTCGTTGTTGGTCATGTTCATCCTTCCTTGGAATGGCTCCGCCCTACACGTCAAGGCCCCGGCGGTCATCAGGAAATATCGGTCGTCCGATCCCGGGCCCTTTCCGGGCAGGCCAAAAGGAAAAGCCCGATCCTTAGGACCGGGCTTTCCCATGTTTCCAAGCACAATCGAGCAGACGTCAGATCTTGAACTTTCCGACCATGGCGTTGAGGTCTCCGGCCAGGCCGCTCAGGCTTTCGGAGCTGGTCTGGACGTCCCCGGCCGATCTGGCAATGTCGCCCGATGCCGAGTTCACCGCGGCCACTTCCTGGGCGATGTCGCGGGTAACGGTTTCGGCCTGGGACACGTTCTGGTTGACCTCCTGGACGCCCTGGGCCGCCTGGCCCACGTTGTCGGCGATGTCGCGCGTGGTCACGGATTGCTCCTCCACGGCCGCGGCAATGCTGCCCACGATGTTGTCCACTTCGTCGATGACTTCCGTGACCTGCTGGATCTCTGAAACCGTGACGCCCGTGGCGTTCTGGATGCCCTGGATGCGGTCGCGGATCTCCTCGGTGGCCTCGGCGGTCTGCTGGGCCAGCTCCTTGATCTCGTTGGCCACGACGGCGAATCCCTTGCCCGCTTCGCCGGCCCGGGCCGCTTCGATGGTGGCGTTGAGTGCCAGCAGGTTGGTCTGGGAGGAAATGGCCGTAATGGTCTCGGTGACCTTGTCGATCTCACGGGCTGCCACGCCCAGCTCGTTCACGCGGCGCGAGGCCTCGCCGGCCTTGCCCACGGCGTGGCCGGTGATTTCCTTGGCCTTGCTGGCGTTCTGGGAAATTTCGGAGATGGTCGCGGTCATTTCCTCGGAGGCCGAGGCCACGGTGGAGATGTTGGTGGAGAACTCCTCCATGGCCGAGGCCACGGAGTTCATGTTCGCGCTCATTTGCTCTGTGGCGGCCGCCACGGTGGTCGATTTGCTGGTCATGTCGCCGGAGGCGGAGCGCAGCTGCGTGGCCAGGTTCAGAAGACTCTGGGAGGCCTGGGTGAGATGGCTGGAGTTGCCGGCCACATCGCGGATGATGCCGTGGACCTGTTCCACGAACTTGTTGAACCACTCGGCCAGCTCCTGGGTTTCCGTACCGGAGTCGTCCTTGAGGCGGGCGGTGAGATCGCCTTCACCCTCGGCGATGTCCTTGAGCATGCCGATCATGCGGTTCAGCGGCGCGATGATGGAGCGGATGAGGAAGATGGTCAGAGGCAGGATGAGGAAGACGAAACCCGCGCCGATAAAGGACAGGGCGATGGTCAGGGAACGGGATGACGCGGTCTCGAGGTCGGCGGCCACGGCGGCCTGGGCGTCGGCGATGTTGTCGAGGTACACGCCCGTGCCGATCCACATGTCCGTGCCGGGGATCATGACGGCATACCCGACCTTGGGCTGGTCGCCCTTGCCGGGCTTGGCGAAGACGTAATCCACGAAGCCGCCGCCGGCCTGGGCCTGCTTCTGCAGTTCGCGCACGAAGAAAATTCCGTTCACGTCCTTGGTATCGGCCAGGTCCTTTCCTTCGATGGACGCCTTGGGCGGCAGGATGACGTTGACCGTGCCCCTGTAGACGAAGAAATATCCGGACTGATCCGTCTCGAAACGGATGTCGTTGATGAGCTTGCGGATGATTGCGACGCGTTCGTCACCGCTTCCTGCATCCTGGATGGCCACGCCCAGGGCCGTGGCCATGTTCTGGGTGGCCACCATGATCTTGTCACGGGAGTCCTCGTTCATGATGTCCCCGACCGTGGAGATCATGTTCTCCTTGGTGCCGTCGGCCTGGTAGACGAAGAAGGCCACCACGACGCCCATGAACACGAGCATGATGCCCGTGAGAAAGAAAAGGCGGTTGCGGATTCCGAAGCGGATTTTCATGAAGTCTCTCCCTTTATATGTGCATTTCTTCAATTATTACATTGAACTGCGCATGATGGCAAGAACTTGCCTCCGAACGCGAAAGAACCCCGGAACTCCCCTGTATGACACGAAAAAAGCCCGGCGGACCGGGCTTTTCCCTACGGGTTTTCGCACACTAAATCTTGAACTTGCCGACCATGCCGTTCAGGTCGTGGGCCAGTCCGCTCAGATTTTCGGAACTGTTCTGAACCTCCTCGGCCGAGTGGGCGATCTCGCCCGAGGCCGTGTTTACGGCGGCCACATCCTTGGCAATGTCGCGGGTGACGGTCTCGGCCTGGGAGACGTTCTCGTTGACCTCCTGGACGCCCTGGGCCGCCTGGCCCACGTTGTCGGCGATGTCGCGCGTGGTCACGG
Source organism: uncultured Desulfovibrionaceae bacterium (assembly GCA_964597325.1). Taxonomy (GTDB): domain Bacteria; phylum Desulfobacterota; class Desulfovibrionia; order Desulfovibrionales; family Desulfomicrobiaceae; genus Desulfomicrobium. The sequence continues at coordinate 762 of CAZQYA010000026.1, read as the reverse complement.
ATTGCTCCTCCACGGCCGCGGCGATGGTCCCGACAATGACGTCCACTTCGCCGATGACGCGGGTGACCTCCTCGATCTCCGAGACCGTCACGCCCGTGGCGTTCTGGATGCCCTGGATCCTGTCGCGGATCTCCTCGGTGGCTGATGAAGTCTGCTGGGCCAGCTCCTTGATCTCGTTGGCCACCACGGCGAAGCCCTTGCCTGCCTCGCCGGCCCGGGCCGCCTCGATGGTGGCATTGAGAGCCAGGAGGTTGGTCTGGGAGGAGATGGCCGTGATGGTCTCGGTGACCTTGCCGATCTCCTGGGCCGCCACGCCCAGTTCGTTCACGCGGCGCATGGCCTCGCCGGTCTTGCCCACGGCGTGGCCGGTGATGTCCTTGGCCTTGCCGGCGTTCTCGGAGATTTCGGAAATGGTCGCGGTCATCTCCTCGGACGCGGTGGCCACGGTGCCGATGTTGACGGAGAACTCCTCCATGGCCGAGGCCACGGAGTTCATGTTCGCGCTCATCTCCTCGGTGGCCGTGGCCACGGTCCGGGATTTGGCGCTCATGTCGGTGGACGCACCACGCAGCTGTGTGGCCAGCCCGAGCAGACCTTCGGAGGCCTGGCTGACCTGGGTGGAGTTGCCCGCCACTTCGCGGATGATGCCGTGGACCTGCTCCACGAATCTGTTGAACCATTCGGCCAGTTCCTGGGTCTCGGTTCCGGAGGAGTCCTGCAGGCGTGCACGCAGGTCTCCCTCGCCCTCGGCGATGTCCCTGA
>CAZQYA010000025.1:0-24483 GCA_964597325.1 uncultured Desulfovibrionaceae bacterium | reverse complement strand
CGATGGCCGGGTTGGTGACCACGGCCACGTTCTCCTTGAAGTAGTCGCTGACGTTGGAAAAACCGTCGGCCTCGATGCAGGCCAGGGGGCCCTGGTAGCCCATGGAGCCGATGGGGCCTTTGCCCGTTGCCGCCACGTGCTTGCGCATGTCCTGGTCGTATTTGCGCCACCCAAAGGCCGCCAGCAGGGACGAGGTGGCGTTCTGGCCCTGCTCGTCGAAAACGGGGCGGTCCAGGAAGAAGCGGCGCAGGTCGCGGCAGGCGCCTTCGGGACAGGCCAGGATGGATTCCGGGATTTCGCCGTGCAGGTTGTCGGCCAGGCCCGAGAGGCGGTTCTGGCGGAACAGGCGCAGCAGGCGTTCCTGCAGGGCGCTGTGGTCCACGACCTCGCCGCGTTTCCCGGGGCCGGAGATGACGGCAAGCTTTTCGCCGGGGGCCAGGGGCCGCGGGTCGTGGATGGTGTTCTGCAGGTCCACCACGCCCTTTTCCGAAGACAGGAAATAGTCGTAATCGCTTTCGCCGAACCACAGGGGCCGCAGGCCAAGGGCGTCGACGCTGCCCATGCACGTGTCGCCGAAGCGCGAGACCACGGCGGCCGGTCCCTGGGCCGAGGGCATGAAGAACCAGCGGTAGAAGCCGTACATGCGTCCGAGCTCGGGGCTCATGTGCTCGACCTCGGAGTGGATGGCCGGGAAGACCATCTCCAGGGCCTCCATGAAGTCGAAGCCGTGCAGGTGGACCAGGCCTTCGAGGATGCGGTTCAGGTCCTGGGAGTCGCTGCCGTCGGGCGTGGGGGTGATGCCCAGGGCGCGGGCCGAGCTGCGCAGCTTCTCGATGGTGTTGATCTCGCCGTTGTGGCCCAGCAGGGAAAAGGGCTGGGCGCGTTCGGCCGTGGGCAGGGTGTTGGTGGAGTAGCGGCTGTGCCCGAGGGTGATGACGGACTTGCCGGCCGGGTTGCGCAGGTCCGGGTAGACGCGGGGCAGCAGGTCCGGCGTGCCGCGCAGCTTGTACACGGCGCTGTCGAGGTTCAGGGAGCAGACATGGGCCTCGGGGGCCTGGCGCTCGATGTCCATCTGGATGCCGAAGAGGCGCCTGGCCCCTTCCTGCCGCGTCTCGTCGCGGACCAGGCCGCCGATCTGCCAGAAGACCGGGGCTTCGGCCCTGGCCATGGGCCCCAGCTCGGCCGGGCGCATCTGGTCGTCGGTTTCCACCAGGATTTCCGTCCCTGCGGCGTGCAGGATGGCGCGGACGCGCTCCTTGAGGTTTTCGGCCTCAGGGCCGTCGGGCAGGAAGAAGTGGCCGACGAAGAAGCCGCGGCTCTCGCTCAGGTGCCGGCTCAGGCCCGCATCCTGCAGACGCTGTCCCCAGATGGCGCGGGGGATGTCCGTCTGGATGCCGCAACCGTCACCCTCACTGTTGATGTCGCCCGAGCGATGTGCCATTTTCTTGAGGGCGTCGATGGTCTTGATGATATTTGCATGCGATGCGCGGCCGCGCTTGTCCACGAAGGCGATGATGGCGCAGGCGTCGCGTTCTTCGACGATGCTATGGTTTTTTTTCATGTACGTATCTCCAGATATCCGGTTGGCCAGGACGTTTTAACGTATACCGCGACCTTGTATAGTGCCATTTTAATAAATATTTCACAAACCTTAAGGAAGCTCTTTACCCCAAGGCGTGTTTTGCCTATATATGTAGAGTATAAGGAAGTTGCTTTTCGAAGTGAATAACCTCCGAGGTTCATGATGAACAGGACAGAATTGATCGAACGGCTCACAACCAGGATGGGGTACTCCGAGGAGGAGGCCGCCCGCGTGGTGGACGCCATGATGGAAAGCATGACCGAGTCCCTGGGTCGGGGGGACAAGATCACGTTGCCGGGCATCGGCACCATGGCCGTGGTGGAGCGCGCCTCGCGCAGGAATGCCGATTCCGATGCGGACAGTGAGACGGACAGGGTTGTGAGAGGGATCAAGTTTTCTCCGGGCAAACGTCTGAAAGAAGCCCTCACGTCCCTGGATTTTATCACCAAGGGTCTGGAATAGTTTTTGAAATTTTCGGCTTTTCAACCGGCCATTGGCCGGTTTTTTTTGTCTGGACTTCGGTGTAGCCATAGGTCATTTCCGGATATCCCGCTTTATGGAGGATTCATGAACATCGCCAATTCCATGACCGACCTGGTCGGTAATACCCCTCTGGTGCGGTTGAACAGTCTGACCCAAGGCTGTCTGGCCGACGTCGTGGTCAAGCTCGAATTCTACAACCCGCTGGCCTCCATCAAGGATCGAATCGCCCTCAATATGATCGACGAGGCCGAGCGTGGAGGGCTCCTGCGGCCAGGTACGGTCGTAGTCGAGCCCACCAGCGGCAACACGGGCGTGGGCCTGGCCTTTGTCTGTGCCGTGCGGGGCTATCGCCTGGTGCTGACGATGCCCGAATCCATGAGTGTGGAGCGGCGCATGCTGCTGACCGCCATGGGTGCGGAGCTGGTCCTGACTCCGGCAGAGGAGGGCATGGCCGGGGCCGTGGCCGAGGCCGAGAGGATCCTGGCCTCCATCGAGGGGGGCTTCATGCCCGGCCAGTTCGTCAACGCGGCCAATCCGGCCATGCACGAGCGGACCACGGCCGAAGAGCTGTGGCGCGACACGGACGGCCGCATCGACGTGTTCGTGGCCGGCGTGGGCACGGGCGGCACCGTCACGGGCGTGGGGCGGACTTTGCGCCGCCGCAAAAAGGGCTTCATGACCGTGGCCGTGGAGCCGGCGGCTTCGCCCCTTCTGAGCGAGGGCAAGGCCGGGCCCCACAAGATCCAGGGCATCGGCGCCAATTTCGTGCCCGAGGTGCTGAACCGCAAGGTCATCGACCGCATCGTCACCGTGACCAACGAGGACGCCATGGCCACGGCCAGGGCCCTGGCCCGCGAAGAGGGCATCCTGTGCGGCATCTCCTCGGGCGCCAACGTCTGGGCCGCCCTGCAGCTGGCCCGTGAGCAGCAGATGCAGGGCAAGATCAACGTCGCCATCATCTGCGATAAGGGAGAACGCTACCTGTCAACCGCACTTATTGCATCCAAGAGTTGAGTCATGGCCAAATATCTCAAGATCGACAGCGTTCTTTCCGGTGTGGTCGAGAGCCTCTGTGCCCCGGAATCCTACAAGGTGGTCTACCACCAGCCTTCCTTCGGTTCGCCCATGCCCTCCGTGGAACTGCTTTCGGACATTGTGGAGCGGCTGCGGTCCGTGCTGTTTCCGGGCTTTTTCAAGGAGTCCTTCATTACGCCCGAGAACATGGCCTACTTCGTGGGTTCCAAGCTGGAGAAGGTGCGCCGCGAGCTGACCCGTCAGGTCGAGCGCGGTTTCTGCTTCGCCTGCGACAAGGACGAGACCGCCTGCTCCATCGAGTGCTCCATCCGCGCCGAGAATCTCAGCAACCAGTTCCTGGAAACCCTGCCGCGCGTGCGTCAGCTCCTGGCCTCGGACGTCATGGCCGCCTTCGCGGGCGACCCCGCGGCCAAGAACCCCGGTGAGACCATCTTCTGCTATCCGTCCATCCGGGCCGTGACCAACCACCGCATCGCCCATGAACTGCATCTGCTGGGCATCCCGCTCATCCCGCGCATCATCAGCGAGATGGCCCATTCGGCCACGGGCATCGACATCCACCCCGGCGCGACCATCGGCGAGTCCTTCTTCATCGACCACGGCACGGGCACGGTCATCGGCGAGACGTGCATCATCGGCAAAAACGTGCGTCTCTACCAGGGCGTGACCCTCGGGGCCAAGAGCTTCCCCAAGGGAGAAGACGGGCACCTGGTCAAGGGCATCCCGCGTCACCCCGTTGTCGAGGACAACGTGACCATCTACTCCGGAGCCACGATCCTCGGCCGTATCACCATCGGCGAGGGCAGCGTCGTGGGCGGCAATGTCTGGGTGGTGGATGACGTGCCTCCGGGCTCCAAGATGTACCGCAAGCTCTAGCTGACTGTTGAAAAATTCAAAATTCGCAGGCCGTTCAAAAATGGTGAGATGCAAGGAAGCGAAAAAATCCAGGGCGCGCGGTGTATTGCGCAGATGCGCGGTCTGGATTTTTTCGCTGACGCGGCAGATCGCCGTTTTTCAACGGTCTGCTAGGGGATCCCGGAAGCTTCGGGAACCTTTTGCAAGTGTGCTGAACGCCGCGTCCTGAGCCGACGCGGCTTTCTTTTTGCGGCGGTGCAACGCCTCGCAGCCTTGAAAGATGTGGAGGGCGGGCATAGGCTTGTCTTTGAGGGCGCGTCCGTGTCGACCGGTAAGCGTGGATTCCCGCCTTCGCGGGAATGACGCGGAGGGGTTGCGGGAAGGGGGCTCGGGATACGGATGGGCCTCGTCGCAGCGATGCGCTGGACTGCCACCCTGTAAACGTGTCATCCCCACGAAGTCGGGAAAGCCGGGTATCGCGCGGGACTCATGGTTCTCATCTTTCCGCACTCCGCAGACCAGGCCCGCACTCGTTTCTCACGTACACCGGAGGTCGCATGGCATTCACATTCCTGACCGCTGACGTTCTCTTCGGCCCTGGCGTTCGCGCAGAAATCCCCGCCCGCGCCGCCGCTCTGGGCCGGCGCTGCCTGCTGCTCACCGGGAGCCGCCCGGAGCGGGGCGCCTGGCTCCGGGACGCCCTGTCCGCCGTCATGGACGACGTGCTGGCCGTCCCGGTTGGGGCCGAACCCGAGGCCGAGGGCGTGGCCGCATGGGCCCTGGCGGCCCGCGAGAGGGGCTGCGACGTGGTGGTGGCCATGGGCGGCGGCAGCGTGCTGGACGCGGGCAAGGCCCTGGCGGCCCTGATCGTGAACACGCGTGATATTTTCGACTATTTGGAGGTGGTGGGGCGGGGCATACCGCTGGAACATGCACCCCTGCCCATGATCGCCGTGCCCACCACGGCCGGGACGGGCTCCGAAGTCACGGCCAACGCCGTGCTCCTGTCCCGGGAGCACGGGGTGAAGGTCAGCCTGCGCTCGCCGTCCATGATCCCGGATCTGGCGGTGGTGGACCCGGAGTTGGCCGTGTCCCTGCCCCAGCGGCAGACGGCGGCCACGGGCATGGACGCCCTGACTCAGCTCATGGAGGCCTTCGTCTCCCACCTGTCGAACCCGCTGACCGATCCCCTGTGCCGCGACGGCATGACGCGGGCGGCCCGTTCTCTGCGCCGGGCCGTGGCCGACGGCGCGGACATCGACGCCCGTTCGGACATGGCCCTGGCCAGCCTCTTTTCGGGTATGGCCCTGGCCAATGCCAAACTCGGGGCTGTGCACGGCTTTGCCGCGCCTCTGGGGGCCATGCTCGGTGCTCCTCACGGTGAGATCTGTGCGGCCCTGCTGCCGCATGTCATGGAGGCCAATATCGAGGCCCTGCGCGCCGTTTCCGCGGCTCGCCCGTCCCTGGAGCGCTACGCCGAAACGGGTTTCCTTCTCACGGGGGAGCGGGACGCCATGGCCGGAGTGCGCTTTGTCCGTTCGTTATGCGCGGATTTGGGCGTCCGGGGGCTTGGGGAGCTTGGGCTGGAAGAAACGATGATGGATGAGGCGGCCCGCAAGGCCGCCGGTGCGTCGAGCATGAAGGGCAATCCCGTCCGCCTCGGGCACGAAGAGCTTCTGGCCATCCTGCGCAAGGCCTGGTGACGCTTCCCTGGGCAGCAGCCGTCGGGGGCGCTATGCCCCCTGCTGGTAGTGCTCCGCGAATCTGCGTTCCGCTTCGGCCGTGGCGATGAGGATCAGTTCGTCGCCCTCCTGCACCACGGTGTCGGGGTCGGGGTTGATGAGCATGGTTTCGCCGCGTTTGATGGCGATGATGCTGCAGCCGGTTGTGGCGCGAATTTCCTGGTCACGCAGAGCCTTGCCGAAGACCTTGCGGTTCGGTCGGGCGCGGAACATGTTCAGCCCCTCCGAGATCATGAGCAGCTTTTCGGGGTTGAGCAGGTTGACGACGGTGGTGGTGCACAGGGACGCGTAGGACATGACCAGGTTGGCCCCGGCGCGGTGCATGGTGTTGACGTTGCGGTCCAGGCTGGCGCGGCTGATGATCTGCACGCCGGGTCTGAGCCTGCGGCAGTAGATGGTCAGGAAGATGTTCAGGTCGTCGTCGTGGGTGGTGACGATGACGCAGGGCGTCTCGTTGATGCCGGCCCTGACCAGGGTGTCCAGGTCGGCCGCGCTGCCGTGGATGATGCGCTCGTCGCCGGCTTTCCTGATGTTCTTCTTTTCCACCACGCGGTAGTCGATGCCGCGTTCCGTCAGTGTGGCCGCCACGGACATGCCGACCCTGCCTCCCCCGAGCACCAGCACGGGGCCCGCGTGCTCCGAGTCTCCGCCGGCCGGTCCCATGAGCCGGTCGTAACGCTCCAGCTGCTCCCGGGTTCCGGCCAGGACCAGGATGGTCGAAGAGCCGATGGCCGTCTGGGGCGACGGCAGTTCGATCCCGCCCCGTTCCCAGACCCCGACCACGTTCACGCCGGTCAGTTCGCGCAGCCTGCTCTCGGCCAGGGTCCGCCCCTGCAGGGGGGAGCACATGGCCGGAACCTCGGCGATGTGGAGTTCGTCGAAGCTGCCGATGACGTTGGCCTCCATGTTCACGCCCAGGACGCGCCGCGCCAGGACCTCGCCGAGCATCTTGGTGAATTGGAAGGTGTGCGTGGCCCCGGAAAGGTCGAGGATGTCGACGGAGTCGTCATGATCGGCGTTGGTGATGATGGGGACCGTGTCCGACACCTCGCGGATGGTGAAGATGATGTTGGTGCTCGTCACGTCCTCGTTCATGACCACGACCAGGGCGGCGTCGTTCACGCGAAGGCGCCTGTAGGTCTGCGGGTCGTCGAGTTCGCCGACGACCACCTTCAGGCCCATTTCGTGAAGGTTCAGGGCCTGCTGCAGGTCGGCCGCGAGGATGAAGCTGGGAATGCCGTACTGGGTCAGCTTGTCCACCATGCTCAGGGTCACCGAGTCGAAATTGGTCAGGATCACGTGACCCGTGGTGCCCTCGGGCACCGAGCGCGGCGCCCTGGCCCTGTTCATCTTTTCGAGCCACGGGGCGTAGAAGAACTGGATGAAGGTGAAGGGCAGGACGATGAGCAGAAAGATGACCCCGCTCAGCATGACGATGATGGAAAACAGCCGTCCCAGGTCGGAGCTGAAGGTGATATCGCCGAAGCCCAGGGTGCTCATGACCGTCAGCGTCCAGTAGAGGCCCGTCAGCCAGGAGTGCTGCTGGCCCTCGTAGGCCATCAGGAAGTGGAAGAGGACGGTGTAGACGGCGAAGAACCCGCACAGGATCAGGACGAAGCGCGTCATGAGCCTCATGTTCGACGTCTGCATGCCGCCTTTGACCAGGGCCGTCATCTCGGAGATGAGGAATTTCATCGTTGCTCTCTGCTGCAGTGCGTTCGGAGACAAAGCCTGCCCATCGCTGAACAGGACGGGGCCTTGCCCTTGTCTTCATAGAGTTCCCATAGGTCCCGTGCGACCCATAGGACCCATTCTTTCCCCCAGCCGCGATCCCGAAATGGGCACCCCATGCCTAGCCTCGGTGAGATGCCCTGTAAAGATTGTCGGCGCGGGTGGAAATTGCCCTTGCCAGTCGAAAGGTTCGAGCTTAGCTCCAAGCCCATGAACACGACGCAACGACCCGCGGCCGTCCTCTTCGATATGGACGGTCTGCTCATCGATTCCGAAGCATCCCTGAAGCGGATCTGGCAGTCCGAGGCGGGCCGCCTCGGCTTTGATCTGCACGACGAGCTGTACGCCCACCTGGTGGGTGTTCCCAATGTCCTGTGCGAACAAAAGCTCATGCAATGGTTTAAAGATTTTCCCCTGGAGGAGTTCAGCCGCAACTGGAAGGCCGTGCGTGAAGCCGAGCGTCTGTCCGGGGGCATTCCGCCCAAGGCCGGTGCCGTGGAGCTGGTGCATTGGCTTCGTGACGAGGGCGTGCCCATGGCGCTGGCCACGTCGTCGAACCGCGAATCCGTGGAGCGGCACCGCAGTGCCTGGCCCGAGCTGTTCCGGTTTTCGGCCATCATGACCATCGAGCACGTGGAGCGTCCCAAGCCCGATCCCGACATCTACCACCGGGCCAGCGCCATGCTCGGCCTGGAGGCGTCCAGGTGCGTCATTTTCGAGGACTCCAACCCCGGTATGCGCGCGGCCATTGCATCGGGGGCGCGGGCCATCATGATCCCTGATCTGGCCATCCCCGAGGACGAGGTCCGTCAGGGCGCGGCCCGGCTCTATCCATCCCTTGTCCATGCCTTTGAGAATCGTCACGAGTGGTTTTCAGGCCACGGGGAGGGCTCGGAATGACGCAGACGCATGTCGACATCATGGTGGAGCCGGATCGTATCGGCGACGCGCGTTTTATTCGCGAACTGGCCTTTTCAAAGGCCGGGGAGCGCGACGACGGGAACATGCCGGTGCGCGTCGTGCGCCGTTCCATCGATGCCCGTTCGAAGATGCCCAGGTTTCTGCTGCGCGTGGCCATCGGCGGAGATGGAGGGCAGGCGTCGGTGTTTCGTCCCCTGGCCCCCGGCGGAAAGCGGGTCGTGGTGGTGGGCGCCGGTCCTGGCGGCTATTTCGCGGCCCTGACGCTTCTGGAGGCCGGTATCGTGCCCGTGCTCCTGGAGCGCGGCCGGGACGTGCGCTCCCGCCTGAAGGACGTGAAGAAGATCTATTCCGAAGGGCTCGTCAACCCCCATTCCAACTACTGCTTCGGCGAGGGCGGAGCCGGCACCTATTCCGACGGCAAGCTCTACACCCGCGCCACCAAGCGCGGCAGCGTCGACCGCATCCTGGATCTCTTCGTGGCCTTCGGGGCCAAGGAGGACATCCGCGTGGACGCCCACCCGCATCTGGGCTCCAACGTCCTGCCCGGGCTGGTGCGCGGCATGCGCGAGGCCATCGAGGCGGCCGGCGGCGAGGTTCATTTCAACTCCCACGTCACGGACCTGGTCCTTGATTCCCGTGGTGTCCGGGGCGTGGTCCTGGCCGGCGGGGAACGGGTGGAGGGCGACGCCGTGATTCTGGCCACGGGCCACTCGGCACGGGATATCTACGATCTCCTGCATCGCCGGGGTGTGCGCCTGGAGGCCAAGCCCTTTGCCATGGGCGTGCGCATCGAGCACCCCCAGCCCCTGGTGGACCGGATGTTCTACCATCACTCCCCGCGCCACCCGGCCCTGCCCGCGGCCAGTTACCGGCTGGCCTGCCAGGCGTCGGGGCGGGGCGTCTTCTCCTTCTGCATGTGCCCCGGCGGCTTCGTGGTCCCGGCGTCCACGGCGCCCGGGGAGCTGGTGCTCAACGGCATGAGCCTGGCCAGCCGCAGCGCCCCCTTTGCCAACGCGGGCCTGGTGGCCGAAGTGCGCCCCGACGATGTACCTGACACCGATCCCCTGGCCCTCTTGCGTTTCCAGGCGGACGTGGAGCGGGGCGTGTTCCGGGCGGGCGACGGCGTCACCCAGCGCGCTCCGGCCCAGCGGGTGCCGGATTTTCTCAGGGGCGCGGTGTCGCTGCCACCCGGCAAGACCTCCTACATTCCCGGCGTGTACGCCGCCCCTTTGCACGAACTGCTGCCGCCTTTCGTGGCGAACGCCCTGCGGGAGGGTTTGGCCGTCCTGGGGCGCAAGCACAAGGGATTCGACAGCGCCGAGGCCCTGCTCCTGGCGGTGGAGTCGCGTACGAGTTCGCCTGTGCGCATCCCGCGCGACCGTGAGACGTTCATGCATCCGGAAGTGGCAGGGCTTTTCCCCTGCGGGGAAGGGGCGGGCTATGCCGGCGGCATAGTTTCTGCGGCCCTGGATGGGGTGGCCGTGGCGTCGGCGGTGGCGCGGCGGGTGAAAAAATAGGTCCTATGGGTCGTATGGGACCTATAGGACCTATGGAAAGGCAGATTATGCCGGCTGACCGCTATTTGCCGAAAGACTTGGCAAACAGGTCGGCGATGGCCTGGCGACCGTTGTCGTCCAGGAAACGGGTGCCCGTGCCGCAGAAGTGCTGGCTGTTGATGGTCGGGGTCTCGCAGCGTTCCCAGATTTCGCCCGTCCACTTGTGCCAGCAGTTGCGTACCTGGCCGAAGGCGTAGAGGGGCTTGTTGCAGATCTTGGCGAATTCTGTGCCCCAGCCCGTGCCGCCCTTGACCGTGCCGTCTTCCATGATGGTGCCGATGACGAAGATCTCGTGACCGGAGTCCACCTGGTACATGATGGTCTGCAGGATGCTGCGCATGAGCGGAGCGTTGGTGAAGGTGCGGTTCAGGAGTTTGGAGACGTAGCTGAGGCTTACGTCCTTGCGCATGAGCTCCTCGGGGGTCAGGACGCGCAGGCCCCTGGACCGTTCGATCTTGTGGCCTTCGAAGGTAAAGGTCACTTCCTGCAGGCCGTACTGTTCGGCCATCCGTCCGAATTCGGCTTCCGTACCCGGGGCGCCGCCGCTGAAAAGCGTGTATTCCGATGTGGGCATGTGCCCTCCTGTGAGTGGTTGAAGTTGAATACGAGGATTCCGTCAGCCGCATGGGCACTATGCCCGCATCCCGAACCTGAATCAAGGTCCGGCATCATTTCGTCCGCATGGGCCGGCGCATGCTTCTGACGCGCTTGCGCGGCATGGTCAAGTACCTGCTTGACATGAATTTTCGAAGAGCCTAGAAATCTTTCTATTCGATAATTGATTACCCAGATCCCAGATAAGGAAAACCCCATGAATCGCATCCACAACGTCTTCTCCAGCCTAGTTGCAGTAGTAGTCGTAGTAGTATGCGTAGTACGGGACGCCCTGACGCTGTAAACGGGATTTGGACGACGCTTTTCCCCCGCCAGCGCAGGCGCCGGCGGGGGTTTTCTTTTTTCGGCTCACCCCCCTGCCGGTCCGAGTCCGAGCCGAAAAAAGGAGTGCACGATGTTTTCCATGACCGGCGCGCAGCTGACCATCAGCCTTCTGGAACGCCAGGGAATCCGCACCATCGCGGGTATTCCCGGCGGAGCCAACCTCCCGCTCTACGATGCCCTCTCGGGCAGCGCCCGCATCCGCCACGTGCTGACCCGCCATGAGCAGGGCGCGGGCTTCGCGGCCCAGGGCATGGCCCGGGTCACCGGGCGTCCGGCCGTCTGCTTCGCCACCTCGGGGCCCGGTGCGACCAACATCCTCACGGCCATTGCCGACGCCAAGCTCGACTCCGTTCCCGTCATCTGCATCACCGGGCAGGTTCCCCGGGCCATGATCGGTACCGACGCCTTCCAAGAGGTGGACACCTACGGCATGAGCATCCCCGTCACCAAGCACAATTTCCTGGTGCGCCATGCCGCGGACCTGCTGCGCGTCATCCCCGAGGCGTTCGCCATCGCCACCTCGGGCCGGCCCGGCCCCGTGCTCATCGACATCCCCCGCGATGTGCAGATGGAGACCGTGACGTTTACGGCCTGGCCCGAACCCGGCGAGAGCGAGCCCTCTCCGGCCTACTTCGACGCTGACGTGGAGGCGGCTGTGGGCATGATCAACGCCGCCCGGCGGCCCGTCCTCTGGATCGGCGGCGGTGTTGTGGTTTCTGGGGCCGGTACGGAGGTCCTTGAACTGGCCGAGCGTGCCTCCATGCCCGTGACCTCGACCCTCATGGGGCTCACGGCCATTCCCCACGACCACCCCTTGAGCATGGGTATGCTCGGCATGCACGCCCAGCGCCACACGAACATGGCCATGGAAGCCTGCGATCTCATCGTGGCCGCGGGCGTGCGTTTCGACGACAGGGCCACAGGCAAGGTTCAGGAGTTCTGTCCCCAGGCCAAGGTCATCCACATCGACATCGACCACAGCGAGCTGGAAAAGCTCAGGCCTGCCTCCGTGGCCATCCTGGGCGACGTGGGCGACGTGGTCCGGGCTCTGCTTCCGGGGGTTTCCCGGGAGCCGCGCCAGGAGTGGCTGGGGTACATCTCGGCACTCAAGGGCGCGTTTCCCTCCGGCATTCCGGCCGAGGGCGGGCATGGCACCCCTCTGGAGCTTATCCGTCGGGTGGGGGAGCTGTCGGGTGACACCGCCGTGGTGGTCACGGACGTGGGCAAGCACCAGATGTGGGCGGCTCAGAGCTATCCCTTTCAGCCGGGCATGTCCTGGCTGACATCGGGGGGCCTCGGGACCATGGGGTTTGGCCTGCCTACGGCCATCGGCGCCGCCCTGGCCGCGCCCGAGCGTAAGGTCGTGTGCATCAGCGGCGACGGCAGCCTGCTCATGAACATTCAGGAAATGGCCACGGCCGCCGAGCAGGGCGTTGATGTGACCGTCGTCCTCCTGAACAACGTCTGCCTGGGGCTCGTGCACCAGCAGCAGGAACTCTTTTTCAAGGCAAACTACTTTTCATCCGTGTACGAGACGAAGGTGGATTTCCCGCGCATCGCCTCGGGCTTCGGCTGGAAGACCTGGGACCTGGCCGGCGCCGGGGACCCTGACGCCGTGCTGCGCGAGGCCCTGTCCCACAAGGGTCCGGCCCTCATCCACGTCCCCATCGACCGCGACGAAAAGGTCTGGCCCATGGTCCCTCCCGGGGCTGCCAACAGAACCATGCTCGGAGGTGAGAACAATGCCTAGCCCGCGAACCGTCCTGGATCTCCTGGTCAACAATCATCCCGGCGTCATGTCCCATGTCTGCGGGCTTTTTTCCCGCCGGGCCTTCAATGTCGAAGCCATTCTCTGCCTGCCCATGAACGGCGGCGAAGAGAGCCGGATCTGGCTTCTGGTCAACGAGGACGAACGCCTGGAACAGATGATACGGCAGATGCGCAAGCTCCAGGACGTGCATGACGTCCGCCTGCGGCCGGATGCGGCCCAAACCTTTGCGGAGCTCGGGGAGGTCATGGCCGTCTGAACCGCCCCTTGACCGGCACTGCGTGATGCACTAGGGGTAAAAAAGTTTCGCATTCGCTAATGTTGATTTCGCTTTGCCCGCCACATGCCAAATGGCGGGCAAAGCATCTTTTTTTTATTGGCACACGACACTTGCATCACAGTAAGGACGACGATGAACAGGATCCCCATTTCAGTCCAAGGCTACAAGCGTTTGGAAAAGGAACTCGATGAGCTGAAGAAGGAACGGCCCGCCGTGATCCAGGCCATCAAGGAGGCCCGCGAGGAGGGCGACTTGCGCGAGAACGCCGGGTATGACGCCGCCCGCGAGCGTCAGGGAATGCTTGAGGCGAGGATCAATCATATCGAGTCGCGCATGATCCGATTCGATATTATCGACATCGACACCCTGCAGAGCGAGCGGGCCGTTTTCGGCGCCACCGTGACTCTGGAGGACATCGAGACCGGCGAACAGAAAACCTACACCCTCCTCGGACCCGACGAGGCCGACCACACCAAGGGCACCATCTCCATCGAGTCGCCCGTTGGACGGGCCATCCTTGGCAAGGAGGAAGGGGACGAGATTTCCGTGCAGGTTCCCAAGGGACGCGTGGATTACGAATTGCTTTCCATTGTCTTCAATGGAACCGCCGGTCTGAAGTAGGCGCGCGCAGTCTCCACGAGCGATATGGCCTCCGCGGGGAAACCTGCGGAGGTTTTTTTGTCACGGCGAGCGGTGGGCGATCCGTCGATGGATTGCTCGCGCTGAGCCCGACACGTTCGTCGAAGACTCCTCGCAATGATGGGTTGCGCAGTCCGTGGACGGACCTCTCAATCGACGACGCGCAGGGGCGCCCTGATTACGTGAAGAAGCGTTGCAGCAGTTCCTGCAGGCGGGAGTGATCAAAGGGCTTGGAGAGGTAGGCGTCCATGCCCTGGTCCAGGAAACGTTCCATGTCCCCGGACATGGCGTGGGCCGTCAGGGCGATGACCGGAACGCGGGCATAGGCCTCGTAACGAGGGTCTGTGCGCAGGATCCGCGTGGCCTCCATGCCGTCCATTTCGGGCATCTGGATATCCATGAGCACCACGTCCAGCCCCGGCACCAGCAGGCGTTCCAGGGCCTCCACGCCCGTGCGGGCGCAGACCACGCTGTGCCCCATCTTTTCCAGCATTCGCTTGGCCATGGTCATGTTGACCTTGTCGTCCTCCACCAGAAGCACCTGGAGGGGGGGCACCTCGCCGGAAACGGGAGCCTCTTTGACGACGTCGCACAGCGGTCCTTCCTGCCCCTTTTGCAGGGGCAGGACGAAGAAGATGGACGTCCCCTCGTTTTCCGCGCTCTCCACGGAGATGTTTCCGTTCATGAGCTGGACCAGTCGTCTCACGATGGGCAGGCCGAGGCCCGTGCCCTGGTACCGCCGGGAGTAGCTGCCGTCGACCTGGGTGAAGGACTCAAAGATATAATTCAGCTTTTCGGCCGGGATGCCGATGCCTTCGTCCCGGACTTCGAACAGCAGGCGCGTCCTGCCGTCCGCCTCGCCCACGGGCCAGGTTTCCAGGGTGACCTCGCCGTCCTCTGTGAATTTGAGGGCGTTGCCCATGAGGTTGAAGAGGATCTGCCGCAGGCGTCCCTCGTCCCCGATGAAACACCCCAGCCTCTCCGGCGTGACCAGGTTCAGGCGGATCCGCTTGTCCAGGGCCAGGGCCTTGAAGAAGTTCACGGCCTGCCTGAGCAGGTCGTCCAGATCGAATTCCCGCTCCAGAAGTTCCATTTTTCCCGCATCGACCTTGGTGAAATCAAGGACGTCGTTCAGGACGCGCAGCAGGTTGCGCGACGACTCCAGGGCCGTGCGCAGGTACCCTTCGAGTTCGGGGGGCGCCTCGGATTGCAGGCAGAGCTGCACCATGCCCATGATGCCGTTCAGGGGCGTGCGCACCTCGTGGCTGATGTTGGCCAGGAATTCGCTCTTGGCCCTGTTGGCCGATTCGGCCATTTCCTTGGCGCGGATGAGGGCCTGCTGGGCGTGCTGGCGTTCGGTGATGTCCTCGAAGGCAACGGCCAGCTTTTTTCCGGGCAGGGCAAAGGCATGGATGCGGAAATAGCCCCGGATGGTCTCGTCCTCGTAATAGTGGGCCGCCTTGTCGTACGTTTCCCCGGTGCGCAGGCAGCGCAGGTAGTTTTCGAGCATGGTGCCGCGCGGCCAGATCTTCGTGAACAGCATGCCCCTGGCCTCTTCGAGGCGTCTGCCGATGAGACGCAGCGCCATGGGGTTGGCGTCCTCCAGAACGAGATTTTCCGGGTCGTGGTATTTGTAGATGAAGAGGCCCGAAGGGATGTCCTGCATGATCTGTTCGGCCGTTCGGGCGAGGTCGTCGTGCCGCTGGTGCTCAATGGCCATGGCGATCTGCTCCGAGATGGAGAGCAGGATCTGCAGGTCTTCAGGGATGTATTGTTCGGGAGTGGAATAGTTCTGGACGATGATGGCCCCGATGACGTTGCCCCGGATCTTGAGGGCGGCGCCCATCCAGCTTCTGGGAATCTCCCCGACGATTTTGAGGCGCCCCGAATCGGCCAGGACACGCATGTGTTCCCCGCTGATGATGTTGGGGACGTTGCCGCGCAACAGCTCCAGGGTCAGCCTGCGGTTTTCGGGATCGTCGATGTCGGTGATCCTTGGGGCGATCTCGGAGGCGTCCGTGAGCTCGTCGACCCAGTAGGGGAATTCCAGCGTTCTGGTGTCCGGATTGATGACGGCGATGATCAGGTTGCGGGCTTCGACCACTTCACCCAGAACCTGGTGCACCGTGACCATGAGTTCGTTGAAGTCGCCGGCCTCGTGCATGGCGTTGGCGATGCGCAGGCGCATGAGGTGCAGTTGTTCGCTCCTGGCCAGCCTTTCCCGCGCCCTGCGTACCTCGGTCATGTCCACGCCCATGCAGGTGATGCCGCTGACCTCACCGCGCTCGTCGAGATCCCGCACACTGTTCCAGCGGATGAGCCGGCGTTCGCCGTCGCGGGTCAGGATCTCCGAATCGAGTCCGCGTCCGTCCGACGCCTCCGATGCATTCCACAGTTCAGCGCGCATGTTTTCCCGGATTTCCTCGGGCACCATGGTGTCGAACCAGTTTCGGCCCGTCAGGTCCTTTTCGCTCCAGCCGGTCAGCTGGTGCAGGAAAGGGTTGGAGAAGATGATCCTGCTTTCGGGATCCAGGGAGACGGCGATGAAGTTGATGCGCTGCAGGAGGTTGCGGAAACGCTTGTCCGATTCGATAAGGGCCAGTTCGAACCGTTTGCGCGTGCTGATGTCCTCCATGGTGCCGAGAATGCAGGGGGCTTTGGTGGCGGTGCCGTGCATCAGGCTGGCGTTGAAGCTGACCCAGATTTCCTTGCCGTCCTTGCGGCGCAGCCTGGTCTCGAAACCCTTGACGCGCGAATACTCGTCGAGAAGTTCGACGATGAGGGCGCGGTCCCTGGGATGCACATAGAGTTCGCGGCCGATGTCTGCGATGCCGGCCATCAGGTCTTTGGGACTGTCGTAACCGAGCATTCTGGCCATGGCGGTGTTGGCGTTCAGAAAGCGGCCGTCAAGGGTGGTCTGGTAGATGCCTTCCAGGGCGTTGTCGAAGATGGAGCGGTACCGGGCCTCGCTCTGGCGCAGGGCGTTTTCCGTTTTCCGGCGGCCCGTCACGTCCTGGAAGGTTCCGGCAACGATGCTGATCCTGCCGGTCTCGTCCGGCTCGAATTCGGCGCGGATGTGGGCGACGCGCGGGTGTCCGTTTTTCGGGGTGAACCCGACGTCCATGCGGAAATCCCGCCCCGTGACCACGCTGACGCGCAGCTTGCGCATGAAACGGGCCCTGGTGGCGGGCTCCATCTGGTTCAGGAAGATGTCGAGGGACGGCACGACTTCGCCCGGCTCGAAGCCGAGCAGGCGGTAGTGTTCATCCGACAGAAAGGTTTCGCCGGTGCGCAGGTCGTGTTCGAAGGAACCGATGCGCGCGTGTCGCTGGGCGCGGTTGAAGTGGGCGAGGCGGCGCTGGACGGAAATGTCACCCTTGCCGGTCATCAGTTCCCCGACTTCTTGGCGTTGATACCGAGAGAGGCAAGGTGCGCCACGAGTGCGTCACGGTGCTCCCCCTGGAATTCGAGAACGCCGTTGCGCACGGTGCCGCCGCAACCCAGACGCTTCTTGCAGGACGAGAGCAGTTTCCTGAGTTCCTCGTCGGACATGCAAAGGCCCGTGACCACGCTTACCCCGGCGCCCTTGCGCCCCTTGGTCTCGCGGCCGACCCGCACGGGTCCGCCCTGGGGTCGGGCGGCGCTGCGACAGGCGCACGGATCCTGTCCGCATTTGCGGCAGACGCTTTTTTCTGTGGAATAGACGGTTTTGGAGTATGTGTCGGACATGCTGTATTCCTGCTCAGGCGCGTGTGCCGCGCGTGGCGTATGACAATGCTTGAAACTGTGTACGCTGACAAGGGCTGTCATACAGGCTTTTGTGCATATCAAAACTGCTTCGGGATGATCTGCTCCATCTCCTTCATATAGCGGCCGATTTTTTCCCGTGTCACGTCGTCCGTGAGGGGTTTTAAGGCGGTGGTGTACTCGTGGTGGGCCATGAAGGACCAGGACAGGCCGCGCAGAACGATGACTTTCTCCATGACGGAGCACAGGCGGTCCAGCGAGTCCAGGGGCGGGGGCGTGTCCAGGCCTGAGCGGTAGGCCGCCAGAAAGGTTCGGCGGCGTTCGGGGTCGATGATGGTCTCGGTCTTCCAGAGCGTGGTGGTGGGGGCGAGGAAGTGCCCGAGATCCTGATGACGGCTGGAGACCACGGCTTTTTCCCAGTCCACCAGGTAGGCCCCGTCCGGGCCCACGAGGAAGTTGCCGGAGTTGACCTCGGTGTTGACCACGCAGAGGCGGTCCTGGGCGAAGAGCGGACGATTCTCTTCGCCCAGGCGCACGATGCGTTCGTGGTAGTCGAGCAGGAGCGAGCGCTGGCGCGTCAGGGCGTGGGCGGGGTAGCGCGAGATGAGTTCCAGGCTCTCGGCGGCGATGGCGGCCACGGGATCCTCCTGCACCAGCAGGTCCGGACAGGGGGGCAGGGCGTGGATGCGGGCGAAGATGCCCGCGGCCTTGTCCAGGTCGCGTCCGTAGTCCAGGGGGGCGCCCGGCAGAAATTCCATGAGCATGACCCCGCCGCCGAAGGGGGTTGGGGCGTCGTGCAGTTTCAGGGGCCGGGGTGTCACCCCGGAGGGTTCCACACAGCGCAGGACCCGGAATTCGTAGGTCATCTGCTTTTGCAGTCCGAGCTGGCTGCCGCGGTTGATGCGGAAAACCAGGCGGCGGGCGCCGTCGCGCACGAGGAAGTTCTGGTTGTACTCGCCTGCGGCCAGAAAGGAGACCTGGGGCGCCTCATGGACCCACCCGTGTTCAAGGAGAAAGTGTCGTATCAGTTTTTCCATGTTTCGGACGCCAGGCTGAAGGTTCGAATGCGTTCCATGGTGTGTGTGCTCCGGTTCCGGTTTCTGCGGACGTAGTTCATGAGGTCCTCGAAGGTGTCCACATCGGGCCAGGGGTCCAGGACCGCGGGAGAGAGCGATGCGGCGTTTGCCAGAAAACGTTTCAGAACCCCGGAGCTGCCCCAGGCGATTTCGTGGAAGATGTTTTCCGGGAGTGGGGCGGAGAGGCCCAGGAGATGGAAGCCGCCGTCAGGCGAGGGGCCGACGCACAGCCGGTTCGTGGCCAGGGCCTCAAAAGCCGCCCGGATGTGTTCCGGGGGCAGGTCGGGCAGGTCGCTGCCGATGAGCACGACGGACTCTTCGCCCCGGTCCAGGGCCGCGTGCAGGGCCTGGAGCATCCGTTCCCCCAGGTTTTCGCCGCGCTGAGCCGCGTAGTCCGGACCTTCGCCGAAGAGGTTGCGGTATTCGTCCAAGGGTACCGCAGGCTCGCAGCACAGGGTCGTGTCGGCCCCCAGGGAGCGGAGCATGTGCAGCTCGTCGCGTACAAAGGCCGTTTGGAGGTCTGCCGCTCGATCCATGCCGATGCGTGCTCCCAGGCGCGTCTTGGCCGCGCCGGGCCGGGGGTAGCGGGTGAAGAGCAGGACGCGCATGTCACTCCCCGTGGCGGCGGTACAGGCGCGCCAGCCGTGATGCCGGAACTCCGCAATGGTAGAGCAGACGCAGCAGCAGGTTGCGCAGGGTGCAGCGCAGAAGTCCTTCACGCAGTTGCCTGCGTCCGGAGGTGAGAACGGGGATGGCCAGGATGCGGATGCGATGCCCCGCCCGGCGCAGGCGCGTCATGACTTCCAGGTCTTCCATGATGGGGATGGGTCTGAAACCGCCCACTTCCCGCAGGGCGTCCCTGCGCAGGAAGATAGCCTGATCCCCATAGGGAACGCGCGTGGCGTTCGACCTGAGGTTGGCCGCCGTGGCGATGAAGGAAAGACCGGCGGAAGGCTCTGCGTAGCGCAGGCTGAAGGCGCCTCCTGACAGGAACGCGTCGGCCATGGTCTGGCGGATGAGGGAGAAGGCGTTTTCAGGCAGACGGGTGTCGGCGTGAAGGAAGAGGAGGATATCCCCGCGGGCGCGGTCGGCCCCGGCGCCCAGCTGTGCACCCCTGCCGGGCGGCGAGTGCAGGCGAACGGCCCGGCCTTCCGGGATCAGGTCCAGTGTGTCCGCGCCGGGTGCCCCGTCGGAGACGATGATTTCCATTTCACCCGCGTCGGGTCGCGAGCGCAGGTCCTCCAGGAGCGAGGTTATGCCCGGCTCCCGGTAGACCGGGATGATGATGGAAATTTTCATTCCACCACGACGGACCGCCCCAGGCTGCGACAGAGGCAGAGCCGGCTTGAGCGGACCAGAACCAGCAGCGGTCCACCGGAATTGGAGAGCATTTCGACCTCCGTGCCCGGGGTGATGCCCATGGCCGTGAGTTTGCTCAGGTGACAGCCCTGGGTTCGGGACAGGCAGCGCACCACGGACTTCTCGCCGTCTTTGAGGTCGCAGAGGGTCTTGACGCCGTCGGTTTTGTGCTTGTGCTTGCAGAAGAACATTACCACCCCATGCTCATGCCGAGCTGATAGGCCGACGTGGCCAGGATGAAGGCGAAGGAGGTGTTGAACACCACGCTGAACAGGGCCCATCCCCAGGATGCCTCGCGGGCAATGGCCACCACCGTGACGAAGCAGGGAGAGTAGAGCAGCACGAAGATCATCAGGCTGACAGCTACGCTCGTGTTCCAGCCCGGCGCCGAGGCGATGCGGCTGGAGAATCCTTTGTCCTCCTCATCGCTCAGGGCGTGGGCCGTGGCCAGAGTGGAGACGATGACCTCCTTGGCCGCGACACCGCCGAGAAGGGCGATGTTGGTCCGCCAGTCGAAACCAGCCAGTGAGGTGACCGGTTCGATGGCCTGGCCGATACGTCCGGCCAGGGAATGGGTCAGACCAGCTTCCTTCAGGTGCAGTTCACGCTCGGAGATGGAGGCTTTCAGCTCCTGCCGTGCCGCGTCGTCGCTTGCCGTCTCCAGACGTTCCTGCAGGCTTGCGATTTCCGAAGTCAGGGGTTCGGCCTTGTCCGCGGGAAGGACGGGAAAGGTCATCATGGCCCAGATCAGCACGGAAATGGCCAGGATCACGGTACCGGCTTTCTTGATGTACTGCCAGCCGCGTTCCCAGGTGTGCAGGACCATGCCCATGGCCGTTGGCATGCGGTAGGGAGGCAGTTCCATGACAAAAGGCGTCGACGGACCCCGGATGACCGAGGATCTGAGGATCCGGGCGACGACCAGGGCCGATGCCCATCCCAGGAGGGTGATGATGAACATGACCTGCGCCCCGTATTTCGGGAAAAAGGCGGCCGAGATGAGGATGAAGACCGGCACTTTGGCTCCGCAGGCCATGAACGGGGCGGTCAGCAGCGTGGCCAGCTTCTCCTTGGGGCTGCGCAGTGTGCGCGCGGCCATGACGCCGGGCACGGCGCAACCGCCCGGAATGCCGCCGGAGATGATGAACGGCACCACAGAGCTGCCGTGCAGGCCGAAAATCCGGAAGACGCGGTCGAGCATGTAGGCCATGCGCGCCATGTAGCCCGAATCTTCCAGAAAGGTGATGCCCAGGAACATGATCAGGATGAGGGGCACAAAGCCCAGCACCCCTCCCACGCCGGCGATGATGCCGTCGACCACCAGGGAACGGGTCAGCCCCGGCGGGAGGTTGCCGGCCAGTCCGGACAGCCAGGTAAAGAAATTTTCGACCCACCCCATGGGCACCTGCCCCAGGGCGAAGGTCACGCTGAAGAGACCGTAGAGAATGCCGAGCATGATGACTGGTCCGGCTACCTGATGGGTCAGCACGGAATCGATTTTGTCCGAGATGTCGGCGCGTCCCTGCAGGTCGGGCAGGATGGTCAGCACACCTTGGCGCAGAATGGAAGACACGTAGCCGTAGCGATAGTCGGCGATGAGGAACTCCGGCTGGGTGTGCAGCGTCTTCTCGCAGTGGCGTGTGACCGAGTCGGCCATTTCCCGAAGTCGGCGGTGCAGCTCGAAGTTCGTCTCGAAGAGTTGGCGCACCACCTGGTCGTTTTCCAGGAATTTGAGGGCCAGCCAGCGCGCGGGATAGGTGTCCGTCAGGAAATTTTCGGCTATGACGATGTCTGTCATTTCCTTGAGCACGGGATCGAGGTCCGGCCCGTAGGAGATGGCCAGGGGTTCCCAGTTCGTGCGCGGGTGGTTCAGGGCGGCCTGCAGGGCTTCGCGCACGCCCTTGCCGTTTCGGGCCACGGTGCGCACCACGGGCAGGCGCATGAGGCGCGACAGACGCTCGGAGTCGATGCGGATGCCCTTGTCCTCCAGGGCGTCCACCATGTTGAGGGCCAGGGTCACGGGTATGCCCAGTTCCAGGAACTGGACCGTCAGGTACAGGTTGCGTTCCAGGCTGGTCGCGTCCAGGACATTGATCACCCCCTGGGGGCGTTCCTTGATAAGGAAGTCCCGGGCCACGAGCTCTTCCTGGGAATAGGCGGTCAGGGAATAGGTGCCGGGCAGATCGATGACGCGGACCACGCCGCCGGGCATGTCCACGAAGCCCTCCTTCTTCTCCACGGTGATGCCGGGATAGTTGCCCACGTGCTGGCGCGAGCCGGTCAGGGCGTTGAAGAGGGTGGTCTTGCCCGCGTTGGGGTTGCCGGCCAGGGCTATGGTGATGGCGGTCTCAGTCAAGGGGTTCATCCGGAAGTTCGACGGTAATGAAATCGGCCTCGCTGTTGCGCAGGGTCAGGGTGAATCCCTTGAGACGCAGGGCCACGGGATCCTTGAGGGGCGCCCGGCCGATGATCGTGACCTCGGTGCCGGGTACCAGACCCATGTCCCGGATTCTGCGGCCCAGTTCGCCCTGGGCGGCGATGGTCTTGATGATGCCGCGCTGGTTGACGTTCATCTGGCGCAAGTTGACGATGGTTGGCACGTTTACTCCTTATGCATTTCCGGTGGTCCGGAATCACGCGGGCGAAGATTATTTAGCTTGTCTAATTTGTCAAGATGACAGGTGCGGGCATTTCAAGGGTCCGGTATTGTAACGGCTCGGATTAGCGATTATTTTCCGGCGTTCCCGCGCCGGGGGGAGGGAGGGCTTCACGAGGATTTGGAACATTTTTCATCCTGGCGTTCCAGGCAGCCCTTGATGCATTCAGTGCAATTGGAGCATGTGCCACGTTCGCTGCAGGAGCGGGTGAAGGCCTCCAGCCAGTCCTTTCCCGTGCGCGGGCAGGTCATGATGAAGCGGGCGAACTTGGTCAGGGTCTCGAGACTCTCGTCATCGATGTGGTGTTCGAGTTTGCAGGCCGTGTCCTCGGCCACCTCCGGCCGGATCTGCAGGAAGGTGTGCAGGAAGTCGTAGAGCACCCTGTGGCGGTGCACGATGCGTGTGGCGGTCCGGAAACCTTCGGGAGTGAGGGTCACTGAACTGTAGGGCTGGTAGTTGATCAGCCCGCGCTGGGAGAGCTTCTGCAGCGCGTTGGTCACTGAGGCTCTCTGTACGCCCATGGCATCGGCAATGTCCTTGGCCCGGGCTTCGGAGTGCGCGGATTCAAGGGAAAAGATGACTTCGAGGTAGTCTTCCAGGTTGGAGGACATCTGGTCCATGTCTGTCTGTGTCCTGTTGTCGTGTGGATGGTGAAAAAGTTAGATAAGACTACAGCCAGAGTTGTGAAGAGGCAAGGAGCAGACCTCTCCATTTCGTTCTGGGGCGGGGAAAGCCCTTTCCATGAATGCCAAAAAAGCGTATGCGAATCGCGAACTTTAAGCAGCCGAACCGAGGAGATGCACGAGTGAGCACTGCACAGCCGCTATTGTCCCTGGACGAGACCCTGGAACGCATGTCTGGAGATCGCGAACTTCTGTCCAACCTTTTTCAGCTTTTTCTTTCAGACGCACCCAAAAAGCTCGACAGGATCGAGACCTGTGCCCACGAAGGGGATTTCTACGGAATGGAGCGCAGCGCCCATTCGCTCAAGGGCGCCGCAGCCACGGTGGGAGCTTCCAGGCTCTGTGAACTGGCCGCGGAGATGGAGTTGGCCGCCAAGGCCGGTTCCGGCGAGGAGTTGCAGCGCCTGCACCAGGAGCTGGCCGCCGTCTGCGACCAGACCCTGGCGGCCATGCAGGAGTTCTGCTCCGGGGGCTAGCAGGCCACCTTAAAAACGGCGACCTGCCGTGTCAGCGAAAAAAGCCAGACCGCCTTGTGTATGCGTAATACGCTTCGCGTCCTGGCTTTTTTTGCATCCTTGCATCTCACCATTTTTTAACGGTCTGCAAATTTTAATTTTCTCGACAGTCAGCTAGCCTTCTTCGGGCATGGTGAACATGCCGTTTTCGTAAATGACCGTCTTCGTGCCGTCGCGCAGGAAGGCGGTCACTTTTTTGGGCTGCGTATTGACCAGGTCCCAGTGCAGGGCCGAGTCGTTGAAGCCCAGTTCGTGCTTCAGTTCTTCGGTCAGTTCCGCGGGATCCCCGTCGTAGGTGTCGGCATAGGACGCGCCCACGGCCACGTGGCAGTTGCCGTGTTCCCCGCCGAAGTTCTCGTCGAACAGGGTGTGGGCCATGAAGGCGTCGATGCGGGAGAAGCGCTTGTCCGTCAGGGAGAATTCACCGAGGCGGCAGGCGCCTTCGTCCATCTGGAGCTGGGAACGCACGAACTCCTCGCCCTGCTCGGCGCCGCGCACCTGGGCCCGGCCGCCCGAGAACTCCAGGGTGACCCCGCTGACCAGGTTGCCGCTGCGGTAGGAGGGCTGGTCCGCATGGTAGACGCCCTCGGTCAGGCGATGGTCCGGGGACATGAACAGTTCGAAGCTCGGGATGGTGTGGCCGGACACGCCGATCCAGCGCCGGGACTGTCCGGGGAAGACCCTGAGGTCCGTCGATGCCGACTCGACGTGGTAGTATTCGACATCCATGGCGTTGAGCCAGGCCTTGGTCCCTTCGGCCTGGCGGAAGATGTCCTCCCAGGCGGCCACGGGGTCGGCGTCGTCCAGGTAGGCCGCGCGGATGATCTGTTCGGTGTACGCCTCCAGATCGAGGCCGGAGTTCTCGGCCAGGGCGTGCGTGGGCATGAGGCACAGGGTCCAGCCGAATTCCCGGAC
>CAZQYA010000024.1:0-25088 GCA_964597325.1 uncultured Desulfovibrionaceae bacterium | reverse complement strand
ACCTCTTCAGCGTATGTGTTCTGGCACATGCTCGAGAAGGAAGGAGCCAAGGTCAATCTGACGCTCTTTAACGGCGGAGCACCCGCTGCGGCGGCCATCATGGGCGGCCACCTTGACCTCATCGAAGGCGGCATCGGCAGCCCGGGCGACGTGGCGGCATCCGCAGGCAAACTCATCCGACTGTGCGGCCTCAGCTCAGCCAAGGCTGATGCCTATCCCGAAGTCAGGACGCCTCAAGAACTGGGATACGACAAAGCGAATTCTTTGCTTTTCGCCCTATATGTCCACAAGGATACACCGGGTGAAAAGTATGAGATACTGAAAAGCGCCTTGCAGAAAGCTTTGAAAAAACAGGGACTGCTCGACAAATTCGCAGCCAGGAATCTGACCCCTGAATACTTCACCATAGAAGAAGTCGAACAGTCCATCGAGGCTGGCAAGGATGTCGGCAAGCTTTACGACTCCCTCGGAAAACTGTAGCCACTCTGCTGCGTCGTTGCCAACCGTCCCCCAGCCAGTTGGCTGGATTGCAGAATAAAAATCAGCGAACCATGAAGGCCGGGGTCCCTATCTGTTACAGATCGGGCACTCCGGCTTCTTAACACCCAAAAAATACTTCCGTGACGTGTCAAATAGAGAGTTAGCCATGACTGATGGATACCGATTTCCAGCAATCAACAGAAACAGCTACAAGCCAATATACATACAGGTAGCTGACATGATAATTGAATATTCTGAAAAAATGAAATTAAAGCCAGGTGATGCACTACCTTCTGAAAACCAACTTCTCGCAATGCTTGACGTTAGTAGAAACTCTATACGACAAGCTGTAGACCGCCTGGTAAAAATTGATTTTGCCATAAAACGTAGAGGTCAGGGCACATTTATTAAAGTCAGAGAACAATCCATCAACCTTGATATTCAACATGGCTTCGAGGGGACACTTCACAAACTTGGCATTGAAACAGAAAACATCCTTATTAGCTTACATGAATATAAAAACAATATACAATGGACTAACGGATTAAATTTAATATCTGAAAATAAAAAACTACATATACGTAGAATAAAAAAAATTCAGTCCGAAGTTGCAGCGCTTGAAGACAGAATAATTCCAGAATATATTGTTAATAGATATACAGAAAAAGAAATTCATACGGAAAATGTGCATCCAAACCTACTTGAGAGGTATCCTGACACCGCATGCGCAAAATTCAAATATATTTTCACAGCATCTCCGATCCTTCCTGATGAAGCAGAATGTCTAGGGCTAAAGCCGGGAACTGTTCTCCTTCAAAGAATCGGCGAATATTTTAATCGAGCAGACGAATGTTTTATGCACGGAAGACTTGTATTCGCCTCAAACAGCTTTCAGGTCAGCTATGAATTCCTGAACAAAGGTACGTACTGGCGTTTGAGCTAATTCAAAAAATACGAAATCCACCGATCGAAATCTGGGATGAACATTCCCATCAGAAGGCAGACTACCGCGACCAGGGCCTCCTCCAACTGCCCATGCCGCCCCACCCCGAAGACATTTCAGCTCCGATCGCGTGTTGAATTCCGTCCCTAGGCGCGTTAAACGGGCATACCCGACTGAACGATTAGCCGTCTAACGCGCATCAGTCACGAACAACACGGGCATATCTGCATAGCGAGACACCTGTCCAAGAGGCATGTAGGTACTCCCATTGTCTTCAAGGATGCCGTTCAGGCGACCTGCCCCGATCGATCCGAGATATCCAACTGCCAGCACCACCTGCATGAGAAAAACATACTACCTTCGCAGAAAAAAACGCACCCGGCGCCCCATACTCGTAATGCTGTTCGCCCTTGGCCTCGGCGGAATCCTGGCCGTGTTCCTCATGGAGGCGCTCCGGACCGACTCCCCGACCATCCCGTCCGGCCCGACCGTGGCCGTCAACGCCACGAATGCGACCAATGCGACCATGGCCATTTCCACCGCACCGGTTCCCCACGAACTGCCCGTTGCGGAACCGGTGCGGGAACCCGTGCAGGAATATCTGATCAAGAATGGCGACACCCTGAGCGCAATCTTCGACGAGCACCAGATTTCCCAGACGACTCTGCATCAGGTCATGGAAGCCGACGAGCAGATCCTTGCCCTGGACATCATACGGCCAGGCAACAAACTGACCTTCTCCTTCAATGAGGACTGGTCGCTGGAGCAGATGGAGCTGTACGTCCACCCGGCCCGACAGATTCTGTATCGACGCGTGGATGCGGACAATTTCGAATTCGAGGAAAGAGTCCATCCCGGCACCTGGGTGCAGGAAACCATCTCCGGCGACATCCGGGGCAGCTTTTTCCTGTCGGCCCAGCGGGCCGGACTGAGCGAGACCGAAGTCGCCAATATCACGGATCTGCTCAAGACCCGCCTCAACTTCAGACGTGAGATGCGTCTGGGCGACACCTTTCAGGTCGTGCGCACCCAGCAGTTCGTGGGTGATGAGTTCACCGGGGAAAGTCAGATCCTCGGGGTACGCATTGTCTGCAAACGGCACAGCTACGACGCGTTTCTGTTCTCGGATGGCAAATATTACGACAGCGAAGGCAACAGTCTGATCCGGGCCTTCACCCGGTATCCGTTCAAGGGCAATCGACGCCTGACTTCCCCCTTCAACCCCAGACGCCGCCATCCCGTGACCGGACGAGTCTCCCCGCATCACGGCGCGGACTTCGGCATGCCTACCGGCACGTCCATCTACGCTCCCGGCGACGGCGTGGTCGTTCGGACCAAGAGGCATCGCTACGCGGGAAAATACATTGAAATCCGTCACAACGACCGCTACTCCACGCGCTACCTGCATCTGAGCAAGATCCTGGTCCGCAGGGGACAGCACGTCAAACGCGGAGAACGCATCGCACTGTCCGGCAACACGGGTCGCTCCACCGGCCCGCACCTGCACTACGAATTCCACATCAAGGGACGGCCGGTGAACCCGATAACAGCGCCCATACCGCTTCTGGCGTCCATACCCAAGAAGCACCGGGATGCCTTCAAGTTCAAGGTCGCCGAACTGCTCGCCCTCATGGACCAGGCCCAGGCCGAAAATACCGTGAAAGTCTCCAAGGCGCCGACTCAGTGACGTTAGACGGCGAGCGCCGAGTCCGCCCGAAGCGTGCAGTCGTCACCACCCAGGCCTGAAAGGCAGACCTTTCGCCAGGCTTCCGGCATCCGGACGCTCTGCCCGGCAAACACGAAAACTCCAGGCCATCACTGCACAACATAGCCCATAAAAAAGGAGCCGGATGCTGCACACCCGGCTCCTTTCACCTTATGTCCGCACTCTCCGGGACGCCCCCGGATCATGACACAGTCATGAACTGCGTTCCTCACGCATCGCTCTTGACCACCATATTGCGCCCGGAATCCTTCGCCTGGTACAGGGCTTTGTCCGCCGACGCGATCAGGGCTTCGGGGGAGTCAAGATACAGGGGAAACCCCGCGAAAACGCCAAAACTGGCCGTGACCCCGGCCATACCCCTGGACGTTTCCAGACGCAGGGCCTCGATGCGCTTGCGAATGTCTTCGGCCACGACGGTCGCGCCCTCGGCGCCCACGCTAGGCAGAATGATGATGAACTCTTCGCCGCCGTAGCGGGCAATGATGTCCGTGGGACGCTTGAGTGCCCGACTCGCGGTGTCCGCCACATGCCGAAGGCACTCGTCTCCGATCAGGTGGCCGAATTCGTCGTTGAACTTCTTGAAGTGATCCACGTCGAACATAATGCAGGCCATCTCCGCCTGATGGCGTTTCGCCCGGCTCCATTCCCTTTGAAGCTGTTCCGTGAAGTATCTCCTGTTCGGCACCTGCGTCAGCACGTCGATCTTGCTCAGTCTATCAAGCTCTTTGTTCGCATCTTCCAGCGCCTTTTCCGTCATTTTCCGCTGCGTAATATCTTCAAGCACACACAGGACACCGGTCACGTTCCCATCACGATCCAGGATCGGCACCTTGTTCGTGTCAGTCCATACAACAACGCCATCCTTCTGCTTAATCTGCTCGATGATATGCATTTCCGCGACACCTGAATCGATGATGCGCTGGTCGCTGGAACGACAGGCTTCGGCGCCAATCTCGTTATCAACGCCCCACGGCATGTCGTAATCCGTCTTCCCAAAAACTTCTTCCGGACTTGAAAAGCCAGAAATCTTCACAAATTTCTTATTGCACCCACGATACACGAGATCCTTGTCCTTCCAGAATATGGAAAATGGATTACTGTCCATAAGCAAATCAAGCAGCTGCTTTGTCTTGAACAGGTCCTCTTCGAGAAATCTACATTTTCCTGAGAGATCATTATCGAAATTATCGCTCATAGATGTCACCATATAAAAAAATTACATACAATAAAAAATCAACAACATTAAAAACAATATATTTCAAATGTTAGGTATAATATCCCTAATCCCGAAAAAAATCCACATTCAATACTGTAAATTCCTTGCGAAGCCCCCGCTGATCATCCCCAAAAAATACCAAAACCACCTGAAACCACCTTGAAAAATTCATCGCAAAACCGCCACGCCTTCCACTCCGCCTGCTCTCACGCCGGCTATGCACTTGGGCATACCCAGAACCTTTCCAGGTCCGCTGTCGCAAAAAGATTCCTGTTGGCGCATTGCGCTCAAAATACCAGCATGGTATGTATTTGTTCTATGCAGCACGCATTTTATGCAACCCTTTTAACCATGGTCTTCGCCCTCATTCCCGGCGTCGCCACGTGTGGTATCATCATTCCCATCCCCGTGGTCGAGGGAGTGGCGGAACGCTATGCAATGGTTCTGGCGGAAAAGGGGAAGACGGCCGAGGAAATCACGGAACTCAGATCCGTCCACGCCGACCGTCACGTGGCCGCTCTCGTGATCATCAAACAGGCGCTGCTGGCCGGAGGGCTGCCCGTGGAGTTCGAGATGATCGAAGTGCCGAACTCCGCCCGGGAGAAACTCCTGGTGCGCAGCGGCACGGCGGTCATGTCCAGTCAGGATCTGTTCGACATCGCCTTTCCCAAGGACGTTTTCATGAGTTCGCCGGTCATCCCCCGGGGCTCCTTCGTCAAAGGAATCTATGGGCTGAAAGAAAACACGGCCCTGCGAAGTGTCCAAAACCTGGAACAACTTCGCAAATTCTCGGCCGTCTCCGACTCGAACTGGCTGGTCGACTGGTTGACCTTGAACGAAATCGGCCTCAAACACCTTGCCGGCGCGACAACCGCAGAGGCCATGTTCAAACTCGTCGCCTTCCGGAACATCGATTTCACCCTGTGGGAATTCCCGCCCTCCAGGGACCTGTCCGTGACCGTCAAGGGCATAACACTGCACCCCGTGCCGAACCTCGTCGTAGTTCTCAAGGGCTCCAGACACTTCATGGTATCCAGAAAACACCCTGACGGCCCCCGGGTCTTCGAAGCCCTGGAAAAAGGCCTGGCCGTCCTGCATGCCGAAGGCCGCATCGCCCGCTACCTCACGGACGTCGGCTTCTACAATCCTGCGGTTTCCGGATGGAAGGTGATCAATCCCTGAACAGGTCGTTCACCCCTGAAACAAAAAAGGCTGCCGATCTTCCCACGGCAGCCTCGAATACCTTCGTCAGGTTCTTCAGTTCTTTTTCCGCAGACTCCACGCCAACCACTTGCCGAACAGCCACTTGACCAGCGGCGTCAGGCGTCCGCGGTTATAGGCGTCGCCGGCCTGGCGGATGGCCTCGGCCTGGGTCGGGTAGGGGTGGATGGTGTTGGCGATACGCCCCAGGCCGACCTTGTTGGTCATGGCCAGGGATATCTCGGAGATGAGATCTCCGGCGTTCTCGGCGACCACGGTGGCGCCGACGATCCTGTCCGTGCCCTTGCGCACGTGCACGCGCACAAAGCCGTCGGTGCGGCCGTCGAGGATGGCCCGGTCCACATGGGCGAGTTCACGGGTGAAGGTTTCCACGCGAATGCCCTTGTCCGCGGCCTCCTTCTCCGTCAGGCCGACCCGGGCCAGTTCCGGCTCGGTATAGGTGCACCAGGGAATGATCAGGGAACCCACACGGGCTCTGCCCTTGAACAGGGCGTTGCGCAGCACCGTGCGGGCCATGAAGTCCGCGGCGTGGGTGAACTGAAAAGAAGAGCAAATGTCCCCGGCGGCGAAAATGTCCGGATTGGAGGTGCGCAGTCGGTCGTCCACCCGGACGCCCTTGGCCGAATACTCTACTCCCGCCTCCTCCAGGCCAAGCCCTTCCACATTGGGCGCACGACCCGCGGCCACGAGCACGTGGTCCACGATTTCCTCGCAGCCGCCTTCATTCCGACCTGCCAGACGGATGCCGCCCCCGGCCGACGAGGCCGCAAGATCCTTGCCACAGTCCATGAGGCCGACCCCGTCCCTGAGCAGGGCCTGACGCACGCCCTCGGCCCCCTCGCGGTCCTCCCGCGGCAGGATGCCCCTGGGAGACGTGAACAGCAGCACTTCGGAACCGAAACGGGCAAAGGCCTGGGCCAGTTCGCAGCCGATGGGCCCGGCCCCGATGACGGCCAGCCGACGGGGCAATTCCGTCAGGGAGAAGACCGTCTCGTTCGTCAGGTAGGGCAGATCGTCGAAGCCCTCCATGGCCGGAGCGGCAGCACGAGCTCCCGTGGCGATGACCGCCTTGGCAAAACGCAGTCGGGCGCCGGCTACCTCCAGGGTATCAGGGCCGGTGAAACGCCCCTGGCCCAGAAACACGTCCACGCCGAGGTCGCGAAACCGCTGGGCCGAATCATTGGGGGCGATGGCGGCACGCAGCCGGCGCATGCGCTCCATGACGTGCGCAAAATCCACCTCCACAGACCCGGAAACGCGTACGCCAAGCTCCCCCGCGTCACGGACGGCCGCCGCGGCGCGACCGGCGCGCAGCAGCGCCTTGGAAGGCACGCAGCCGAAATTGAGGCAGTCACCCCCGAGGAAATCCCGCTCCACGAGCGCCACCCTGGCGCCCAGACCCGCGGCCCCAGCGGCGCAGACCAGCCCGGCCGTGCCGGCGCCCACGACCACGAGGTTGTACCTGGGCGCAGGCTCGGGATTCCTCCATCCGGGGGGATGCACAAGGGAGACGTGCGCCCGGTTGTGCTCATCCCACGGCACCATGCGAATCCGGGTGCTGTCTGCTTCGGACATGTATTTGGCTCCTTGAAAATTTTTGGATGAAAAAAACGTCAGGTTGAAGAAGAAATCACCGCGTCCTCGTCCGTAACGACTCGGTTGCGTCCACTCTTCTTGGCTTCGTAAAGCGCCTCGTCTGCACGCTTGATCAGCTGGGACAGCAGTGTTTCCGGGGAATTGAAATGGGAGATGCCGATGCTCACGGTAAAGTGCACCGGTTCGGACCATGTCTGGACACGCACCTGGGCAAACTTCTCGCGAAGCCTCTCGGCAACACCCCGGGCCTCTTCTGGGCTCGTCTCCGGCATGACCACGGCGAACTCCTCTCCGCCCACGCGGCCGAAAATATCCGTGCCGCGCATGACCTGCCGCAGGGTCTGTCCAACGCGCCGCAGCACCTCGTCTCCGACGTCGTGCCCATACGTGTCGTTGATCTTCTTGAAGTGATCGAGATCGAACATCATGAAACAGAAATGCTTCCGGTAACGGGCGGCCTGCCTGAGTTGCGCCTCGGCCTGTTCCATGAAGTACCGGCGATTGAACAGCCCGGTCAGTTCATCCATGGTCGCCAGCTCGTTCAGCCGCAACTCGGCGAGCTTGCGCTGGGAGATGTCGCGCATGCTGCCCACGGCATACCATTTGCCGCCAAGCTGAAACGCGGCGACGGACCGTTCCACGGGGAAGACTTCGCCTGATCTGCGCACTCCCTCCATTTCCATGACGCACCCCAACACGGCTCCAGTCCCGGAAAAGGCGAACGGCCCCATGCCCTTCTTCGCGACAGCGGCATCTTTTGGCTGAGTAATGAACTCATGCATGGGACGGCCGAGCATCTCCGCTTCGGAGTAGCCGAACATGCTTTCGGCGGCAGGGTTCCAGA
This sequence comes from uncultured Desulfovibrionaceae bacterium, assembly GCA_964597325.1. Classification (GTDB taxonomy): domain Bacteria; phylum Desulfobacterota; class Desulfovibrionia; order Desulfovibrionales; family Desulfomicrobiaceae; genus Desulfomicrobium. The sequence continues at coordinate 17,062 of CAZQYA010000024.1, read as the reverse complement.
AGGTCACACGGTCATGGGAGTCGATCATGACCAGGGCGTCATGACTGGCCTGGCTCATGGCCCGGAGCCGGCTTTCGCTCTCCTTCAGGGAGAGCCGGTCCAGGCTGGTCTGAATACGTGTGAAGCATCCGAAAACGGCCAGAAACGCGAACCCGGCATGTGCCACCCACGCGTACGGCGAATCCGGCTTCCAGCCCCCGGCAGGAACGCCACTCACAAGCCAGGATCCCGAAGGCAGCGAGACGCTCATGGTAACCGCATCGGCCTCCGCCTTGAAAAGACCCGAATCGCCCCAGAACACCTCGCCTGCGCCACCCTTGCCGTCCCGTCCGCGCACGGCCATGTCCAATCTTTCGAGCATGGCGTCGACACCGGCCTGGCCGAACAGCGCATCAAGATCCATCACCGAAGAGACCAGCCCCCAGAACTCACCGCTTTCGGCCAGAAAAACCGGCACCCTGGCGATGAGCCCCACTCCGCCCTGCACGAGGTTCAAGGGGCCGGCCACCGCCATGGTCCTCTTCTCGCGGGCAGCTTGGGCCTGAGCCCACTGTTCGGGCACCTTGCGGTAATCGAGCCCCAGAGCATTTTCGTTCCCCGTCAGAGGGTACATGAAACGGATCACGAAATCAGGGGCGGCGCCGATGTTGCGCAGGGCATTGTTGCTCTTGCCGAGCAGAACCCTGGCCAGGTCGCTGAACTCCCGGGTGGACATGGTGGGATGTACGGAAATGTTCGCGGCCATACCGTGAACAAGATACAGGTTGGTATTAATGCGCTCCTCGAGACGGGCCCGAAAGGCCGCGAGTTCGAGGGTGACGAACATTTCCTGATCGAGCCTGTACTGACGCGCGAGGATCCGGCTCATCCCGTAATCCATGGCAAATGCCAGCAGGATGATCGCCAGCAGAAAAAAAACGGTCCGTCTGCATCGGATCAGATTCAGGATTTCGTCCCGCGTGATCAACGGCATGTAATCTCCTTGTGGTGCAACAGCCGGAATCAGAACAGGGTCCCCCGTGGTTACGCACCGCAGGGAGAAGTCCGCGCCAAGCGATGAAAGGGCATTTGCGTGCTGCTACAAGAGGGATGCCCGTCGTCCATGCAAAGCCCGACATGCTATCGGCCCATTAAAACATCCCACTCAGGGGAAAGCAACAGCCGTCTTACGGCTTCAACGGCCACACACAGAACATTCCATAAAAAATTCTACTCGCACTGAATTTCCGCAAGGACAGAGAGAAATATCTGCTCTGGAGCACGCCCTACAGAAACGACACGACCTACATTTTCTACGTCAGAAATGATTCCGATTTTGTCCCGCGGAAAATCGAGGACCTGCGGGGCAAAACCGTGGGTATGGCCCGCGGATTCGTATTCCCGGAAGCCTTCATGCAGGACCGGGCCATCGGCAAGGACGAGGCGCCGCACATGAAAAGCCTCGCAGCCATGCTTCGGCAGGCCGTTTCGACGCCATCATCGTCAACTGGTCTCGCCGGTCGCTACGAACTCCAGCAAACCGGGAGAATGAACGAAATCCGCCAGGTCCCATTCTCCATCGGCAGCCCCGACGACGCAGGTACCTTCATGGGGTTCTCCAGGGCGCGGCTCCACCGGAACCTCGTGCGGCGCGTCAATGCGGAGCTTGAACGCATGAAGGCCGAGGGCGTCGTCGGGGAGATCGAGCAGAAATACCTGCCGTGGCGCCCCGCCCGTTTCCAAATCCGGTCTATGTGGCGCAGATGTCGTCACGCAGGCAGTAGTTCTGCACGAACCTTCCGACCTGCGCGCCCAGATGTACGCACTGACGCCCGGCGAGGCAGTCCTCGACATCCGCCGTCTCCAGCCGGGTCTCGAGGGAATGCTCGCCATAGTGCAGTCCCACCACCCAGGCGCCGCTCTTCTCCTCGAAATAACAGGTAACCTGAACGCCGCTGCCTTCCAGTTCGGGATGTATCTCACCGATCTTCGCGAGCAATTCGCTGGGCTTGATTTCCATGCTCTCTCCTCTGTGTTGCGTTGCCTGCTCGACAAAAAGGTCTTGCTGCATATCTGTAATGCCAGAACCTGACAAAGAAGACAAACCAGTCGTGACAAAACGACGGAACCCGAACGTCATGCAGCAATCCAGGCTGCCGGAAAGGAATGTCCTGAAACGACTCTTCCCACACGAGGCGATACATGAACAACGACACCCGAAATCATCCCGGCTGGAACTTTGACAACAGCTACGCCCGACTGCCGAAATACTTTTTCGAACAGACCAAACCTGTGCCCGTGGAGGCCCCGCGAATCGTCGTCTTCAACAGACAGCTGTCCGACGCGCTGGGTCTGGACACGAACGCCCTGGATGGCCCCGCCGGAACGGCGATTTTCGCGGGCAACACCCTGCCCGAAGGGGCCGAACCCATTGCTCAGGCCTATGCCGGGCATCAGTTCGGGCACTTCACCATGCTCGGCGACGGACGGGCCATCCTCCTGGGCGAACACGTCACCCCCTTAGGGGAGCGCGTCGACGTGCAGCTCAAGGGCTCGGGACGCACCATGTTCTCCCGCCGGGGCGACGGCCGCGCGGCCCTGGGGCCCATGCTCCGGGAATACATCATCAGCGAGGCCATGCATGCCCTGGGCATTCCCACCACCCGCAGCCTGGCCGTGGTCGCCACGGGTGAGCACGTCTACCGCGAGACCAGGCTGCCGGGCGCCATCCTGACCCGCGTGGCGGCCAGCCACATCCGTGTGGGCACCTTCGAATACGTCGCCTCCCAGGGCAACCACGATGACCTGAAGGCCCTGGCCATGTACACCATCGACAGACACTTCCCGGACCTTCGGCAGGCCGAAAACCCGGCGCTGGCGCTGCTGGCCGAAGTCCTGGCGCGCCAGGCCCAGCTCGTGGCCAGGTGGCTGCACGCGGGGTTCATCCACGGGGTCATGAACACGGACAACATGTCCCTGTGCGGCGAGAGCATCGACTACGGCCCGTGCGCCTTCATGGACGTCTACGACCCGGCCACGGTGTTCAGCTCCATCGACCATGACGGCCGCTACGCCTACGGCAACCAGCCGGCCATCGCCCAGTGGAACCTGACCCGCTTCGCGGAGACGCTCCTGCCCCTCGTGGACGAACGGGAGGAACGTGCCGCAGAAATGGCCACGGCAGTGCTGGACACGTTCCCGGCCGTCTTCCGGAATTTCTGGATCTCGGGCATGCGCGCCAAGCTGGGACTTTTCGACGAGGCCGAAGGCGACGGCGCTCTGGCCCGTGATCTGCTGCAGCTCATGCACGACGAAGGAGCGGATTTCACCCTGACCATGCGCGGCCTCGGCGAGTCGCTCCTTCCCGACACGCCGTTCTTCCGCTCCGCGGGTTTCGCCCGTTGGAGAAAACGCTGGCAGACGCGCCTGGATGGCCAACGCCAGACCCTCGGGGAAGCGCGCAGGCTCATGCGGACGCACAACCCCGCGGTGATACCGCGCAACCACCACGTCGAGGAGGCCCTGTCGGCCGCCGTGAAGGGCGACATGACCGTCATGACGCGGTTCATGAAAGCACTGGAAAACCCTTACGAGGACCGCCCGGAACATGCCGGATTTCTGGAACCGCCCGCGGCGTCGTCAACGCCCTACAAAACGTTCTGCGGCACCTGAAGCGGCCCGCGTCACAGCAGGAGAAACGATCATGCCCACCTCCATCCGAACCGGAAAAACCTTCTTCCGCCTGCTCCTGGCCTGCGCGGCCATGATCCTGCTGACGACCGCTCCCGGCACGGACACTGACGCCAGGGCAGGGAGCGCCGCGCAGGAACTCCGGGTCCGTATCGACCCCGAAGCAGGCCGCCTGGATGGTTTCAGCGTCACCAACCTTGCCCCAGAACGGCAGCGAATACCGGACTTCAGCCTCGCCCCGCGCATGACGGTCCATTCCGTTCGTCTGGACGATGCGGAGACGGACTTCTCATTCCGGGACGGACGCCTGCGCATCGTCCAGACGAACGGAAAACGTGACAATGCCACGCGGATCGCCATCGCCTATTCCGGAACATTCCCCGACGCCGTACCCACGCCGCGTTTCGGCTCGGACAATCCGGGCTTCGGCATGGAGGGCAGCATCACGCCCCGCGGCGTCTTTCTCCAGGCAGGAAGCGGTTGGCACCCCAGACCCCTGGGACCGCCCCTGGCCGTCGAACTCGAAGTCGACATGCCGCGCGGCTTCCTGGCCGTCACCGCTGGCCATCTGTTGGGCCATGAAGACCGGAACGGACGAACCATATCACGATGGCAAACGCCGGGTGGCGGCATCCCCCTTTCGGCCGGAAAGTATGTGCTGAAAAGGCTGGAATCGGACGCGGCAGCAGTCATGACCTACTTCTTCCCGGAAAACGCCTCCCTCTCACAGACCTACCTCGAGGCATCGGCCCGGCACCTGGCGACCTACGACAGACTGCTCGGACCCTATCCCTTCGAACATTTCGCAGTGGTCGAAAACTTCTTCCCCACGGGGTACGGCATGCCGTCCTACACCCTGCTCGGATCCGCGGTGCTGCGCCTGCCTTTCATCCCCGAGACCAGCCTGCGCCACGAAGTGGTCCACTGCTGGTGGGGGAACGGCGTCCTGGTCGACTACGCCATGGGCAACTGGAGCGAAGGGCTGACAACCTACCTGGCGGACCACATGGCTCAGGAGGAAAAATCCGACGAAGCTGCCCGGGAGTACCGTATGCGCGCCCTGCGCGACTACGCGCAGCTGGCGGCCGGCCCCCAGGATCTGCCCTTGAGCCGTTTCGTATCCCGGACCGACCCGGCGACCCGCGCAGTGGGCTACGGCAAATCCATGTTCCTGGCGCACATGCTCCGGCAACGCCTGGGCGACGATGAATTCTTCGCCGCGCTGCGTGATTTCTACAGGAAGCAGCTCTTCCGCAGAGCCTCCTGGAAAGATATGATCGAATCCTTCGTGGTCCACGGCCTGGGAGCCGCGGAGGCAGCGGATTTTCTGGAGGACTGGGTTATGCGCACCGGTGCGCCGGACCTTGTCCTGACCGGTGCCGAAGCGGTGCGCGCGGACGAAGGCTGGGAGATCCGTGCGACCCTGGCCCAGCAGGGCCCCGTCTACGACCTGCGCATTCCGGTACGTCTGGAGACCGAGGGCGGCGTGACGGACGCCATGATTCGCCTGGACGGGCCCGAAACAAACTTTTCCCTGACCACGCCCCACCGCCCCCTGCGGCTTTCGGCCGACCCCGACGTACACGTATTCCGCCTCCTGGCCCCCTCGGAGATTCCGGCAACCGTCAACTCCGTCAAAGGCGCCGGTCAGCTCACGGTCGTCGTCGCGGACGCCCTGCGCGATATCCCACGCGAAACTGTCAGGGCGTTTCTGGGCAGCCTCAACCAGCCGAGGGCGCGCATCCTCACGGAATCCGAGGCCGGGCCGTCGCTCCGGGACAATCTCCTCTTCTTCGGGTTTCCCCGGTCCCCTGCCCTGAAACGTCTCGTCTCGCCGCCTCCGGGTTACGGTCTTCTGCCCGACGGCTCGTGGTTCGACGAAGCCGTCCACCCCACCGCCGCAAAGGTCGACGCCATCTTCCTGGCCCTGCCTGGCTCCGGGAAAGCTCAGGCTGTCACGGCCATCTTCAACGTCCACCCGGGGCTCAACGAGGATGCCATCGTTGACGCGGCCCGCCGCATCACCCATTACGGAAAGGAAAGCTTCCTGGGATTCGAAGGCGGACGCAACAGACTGCGCGGCACATGGCCCCCCCTTCATTCACCTCTGACCGTGGAGTTTTCGCCATGACCACTCCCGATACCGCACCCCGTCGCACCATGCTTGTCCTGACCATGCTCCTGGGCGTCCTTTCCTGGATCCCGGCATGCGCCGACAGCCCCGTGAAACTCAAAGATCTGGCGGCCTCATCGGAAATTTCCCTGGCCGAAGCGGTCCCCGTCCTGAGCGATGCCGACCTGATCCTGGTGGGCGAATCCCACGGCAACACCAGACACCACGGCGCCCAGCTGGCCGTCATCCGCGCCCTCCATGAGGCCGGGACCGAGGTCTGTGTCGGGCTCGAAATGTTCCAGCGCCGGGAACAGGCTATCCTGGACCGCTGGATCGACGGCAACATGTCCGAAGACGCAATGCAGGACGCATTCCTGCGCAACTGGGGGGTCGAATGGCCGGCCTACAGGGGAATTTTCCTCTACTGCCGTGACAACAATGTGCCCATGGCCGGTTTGAACGTACCGCGGGAGATCACCCGCAAGGTGGCTCGCCAGGGCTTTTCTTCCCTGACGGCGGAGGAAATCGGCCTGCTGCCGCCCATCGCCTGCCACGTGGCACCGGAATACGAGTCGTTCCTGCGGAACTTCACGGGTTCCGACGGCCACCAGGGCGCCTTCGAACGCTTCTGCGAGGCGCAGCTCGTCTGGGATGCAGGCATGGCGGTCCACGCCCTGGAGTACCTGGACAATCGGCCCGGAGCGACCATGGTGGTCATGACGGGCTCGGTCCACGCCTGGAAGCCGGCCATGCCGGATCAAATCCGCAGGCTTGCGCCCGAAGCCCGGCTCATTTCCATCCTCCCTGAATTCAGCTCCCGCAAGGACGGCGGAGAACCGGACACCCGGGACGCGGATTACCTTGTGCTCGGGATGTAAACAGCGATTTCATCCAGACAGAACTTCGCGCGCCAGAAGCAGGTTGTAACCGATGTAACATGCCAAAAGCGCCGCACCCTCGAAACGGTTGATTCGCCCCGGTCCTCGAAATCCGTAACCAAAGAGAAACAGCGAGAGGGTCAGAACGCCTGCGGTCATCATGTCCCTGGAAAAGACCTCGGGACCGACTTTCATGGGGCAGATGCCCCCGGCGATGCCTACCACAGCCAGGGTGTTGAAGAGATTGGAACCCAGGATGTTGCCCAGGGCGATATCGTGTTCGCCCTTGCGCACCGCGGCAAGCGACGAGGCCAGCTCCGGCAGGGACGTGCCTATGGCCACAATGGTCAAACCAATAATCAGGTCGTCGATACCAAAAAACCTGGCCACCTCGACGGCCCCCCAAACCAAAACGCGAGAGCTCATCACGAGCAGAACGAGCCCTGTGCAAAGACGCACGACGGCCTGCCGCAGAGGAAGCGGGTGCGCGTCCAGTTCGTGCTGCACCTCTTCGCCCAAATGGTCGCCAGCCCCCTGCAAGCCCTGCCTGATGGTCCAGAACATGAGGCCCATGAAGACCGCCAGCAGCACAACGGCCTCGAACCTGCTGATCCAGCCGTCCCACAGCTGCAGTCCCGCAAGAGCCGTGAACCCCGTCAAAAGGGGCAGTTCCTTGCGAAGCACACGGGAATGCACGGCAATAGGGCTGATGAGGGCGGTCAGTCCCAGAATGAGCCCGATGTTGGTGATATTCGACCCGTAGGCATTGCCCAAGGCGATACCAGGGCTGCCCTGCAGGGCCGAAAGGGCGGAGACGGCCATCTCCGGGGCCGAAGTCCCGAAGCCGACGACAACCATTCCCACAAGAAGCGGCGACATGCCGAAATGCCGGGCGGAGGAGGCCGCCCCATCCACGAAAAGGTCAGCACTCCAGACGAGAAGCGCCAGACCTGCAACAATGGCGATACCGGGCCAAAGCACGAAATACGACTCCAGGAATGTTTGCGGGGCGACTGCGCCCCCTGTTTTCAACTCGAGCCTGCGAAAGCCCGAAGACGCTCCAGTATGGCCATGCCGTCACAGGGTTTCCGGAACACGTCTTCTTCGGCGAGCCCCAGTTCCGCGATGTCGACGTAAAGCCGAAAATCCGTCGAACCCGTGTGCAGGACGGCATGACCGCACAGGCCTTCTGCTTTGGCCTGCCGAATGAAGTCGGCCCCGTTCCCGGCCGGCAGGCGAATGTCCACGATGCACATGTCGGCGGGCTCAAGCCGGAGGGCCTCCAGCGCCTCTTCGGCCGAATGGGCCGAACGCAGGTCGAACTCCTCGAAATCCTCCAAAAAACTGACAAGAGCGGAACGGATATGCTCTTCGTCGTCAAGTATCATAACTTTCGGGAGCACGTGTCCTCCGGAGTTGTTTTCACACCAAAGGCCGGAAGCTCGATGACGAATCTGGCTCCGCGGCCAGGGGCCGAATCCAGACTCATCCTGCCATCATGGCTGCGGGTGATGATGAAATAGGACACGGACAGACCGAGCCCAGTGCCCACACCTGGCGGTTTGGTGGTAAAGAACGGCTCAAAGGCCCTGCGCTGCACCTCGGGCGTCATGCCCGGACCGTTGTCCGCCATCTCCACCACGACCATGCCGCCGCGGTCGAAAATACGAATGGACATGCGTGGGTCCTCGATTTCGGGACTGGCCGACGCCATGGCTTGGGCCGCGTTGCGCAACAGATTCAAGAAGACCTGTTCGATCTCGGTCTCAGTGCAGTTGATCAGGCGGGGACTGTCGTCGCAATTCCATTCGATGCGCATCCGCTTGAAATCATAATTTTTCTTCAAGTCATAATCATTTTCGGCCAAAAAGATGGAGCGCTCCATCACGGCCCGCAGGTCGCACACCTTGCGCCGGGACTCGCTGCGCCGGCTGAAGTCGAGCATATGACGGATGATCTCGGCTGCACGCAAAGCCGCCTGCTGAATATTCTCGATAAAACCGTACAGGCCCCGGGTGCGCATGTACTGATCCAACAGGTCCATATCGAGACCGATATTCCGGGCCACCTCGATGTTCTTGGCAAAATTCGGCTTGGTACGCTGCATGAGGTTCTGGCTCGTGACCATGATGATGCCAAGGGGATTGTTGATTTCGTGAGCCACTCCAGCCGCAATGCCGCCCACGGAGATCATTTTTTCACTCTGGATCATCATCTCCTGCATGCGCTTGAGTTCCCGCACGTCACGCAGCACGCACAGAACGCATTCCTGCCCCTCGAGCATGAGCCGCTGGGCCGACAGCACGCAGGGGATCACCTCGCCGCCCCTGGGGTGCAGGCCGAAGTCGACATTCTCGACGAGCTCGCGCTCTCTCAAGGCCTCCTTGAGGACCTCGCGGGACGTCTCGGTTTCGTACAGCCGGAGATCCCAGGCGGTCCTGCCCACTGCCTCCTCACGGGAGTAGCCCGTGATCCGCGAGAACGTCTCGTTGACATCTATGATGCGCCCGTCGTCGATGGCCATGAGCACGATAATGTCCGGTGAGAGACGAAACAGGCGTGAAAATTTTTCCTCGGACTGCCGCAACCGTTCCTCGACCTTCTTGCGCTCGGTGATGTCGATGCCGATACCCGTAAGGTACGTCTCCCCCTCGACCAGCACGGCCACGCCCGACAGGAGAAGGGGAATTGCCCGACCGTCCCTGGTCTTCATTTCGGCTTCCACGGTGGCGGCCCCTTCATTCAGCCCATGCCTCAAGGCAGCGACGACCCGCGCGACATTCGCCCTGCTCCCGACGAACCAGTCGAGGACATAGCGGCCCAGGAGTTCTTCGGAGGTATATCCCGTCATCTTCTCGTGCGCCTTGTTCCAGCGAACGAGACGCCCCTTGCTGTCGTAAAGAAAAAGCAGCCCCGGGACGCTCTCGAAAATAGCGGCCATGAGCTGCCTCTCCCGGGCCAGAGACCTCTCGGCCTCCCTGCGGGCGCTCACGTCCTCCACGACACCGTTCAGAATGACGGGTCGGCCGGACGCATCGCGCTGGGCCGAAGCCGTCAGGATCGCTTCGAAACCCGACCCGTCCTTGCGGACGAAACGCGTCTCGATGCTGATCGGCGCATGCGACTCCGTCACGGCCCTGACGAATTTCTCCCTCGAATCCGGTTCCGCGTAAGCCGCCTGGACCCTGGGACCAAGGAGTCGCACGAAATCCTTAAGCCCGGCATACCCGAACATCCTGCCCAGAGCCGGGTTCCCCTCCAGAAGATCTCCGGAAAGCGTCGTGCGAAAGATACCCACGGGCGAATTGTCGAAAATGGCTCTGTACCGCTCCTCGTTCTCCCGCAGTTCCGTCATCTGGCGCTCTATGGTTCCGCCCATGCCCACAAAAGCGCGAACCAGCGGTTCGAACTCGGCGTACTGCACATCGGGTTCCGCAACCGAATACTCCCCCCTGGCATAGGCGCCAACCAGGGAGTCCAGGGCGCCGAAAGGCCTGCGGAAATGCCTGCGCATCAACCGGGCGCCCAGAAAGTACTGCGCGACGATGACGAAAAGGGCGATGACGCCGCCAGCGAAACCGATGCCGGCAACAGTCCGGACCCGCTCCGCGTCGTCGAGCCCCAGACGCACATGGCCGATGACCTCGCCGTCATGGATCACGTCGGCTTCCCGCACGATGAAAAGACGCGTCCCCACGTTATGGACGAACCAGGCCTCATCCTTGGCGTCGCGCAGCTCCAGCAGGCCGACGGAAGGATCCATAACCGTGGCCTGGGCCAAGGCCACGGCGCTCTCCTTGTCCAGGGCCCAGAGCGGGGTCTCCAGCGACTGCGTCAGGAACACAATGGCATTTCCGGCACGCTCCTCCATCTCCGCGCCAACCCGCCAGGAGAGAAAAAGAAAAACCATTGCCGTGACCACAAGCACGATGCTCGTGCTGAGGATTCCAAGAGAGAGGGAAAGGCGTTTCGACAACGAAGGCTTTGCGGACTTCGGGGACATGCATGCTCCGGTCACGGTAATGCGGGTATTGAAGATGCGGCACCGATCTTTGCCGACGCCGTCTCATGGCAGCCCTGCTACCATGAAAGGGTCCCGCTTTCGAGAAAAAAACCCGTCACATACATTTGCAACAATTCCGGAATGATTGGACGCGACTCTCACAATTTCTCAAAAACCAGAAACAACGTGCCTTTTCACGGACACCGGGAGGTGCTTGAGGCGAGGAAAACGCGATCGCGACAATTGCGAATCCAACCCCGGGCAGGGCATATCCGGCCTTGTCATTTGTGCACCAAGCGGTTAAAGAGTCGTGTCTTTGAACAAAAACTCCTGAAAACATAAAGAAGGTATCCGTATTATATGGCCAAGGAAGAGTCCATAGAAGTCGAAGGTGTTGTCGAGGAAGCCATGCCCAATGCCATGTTTCTGGTGCGTCTGGAAAACGGGCATCAGGTGCTGGGGCACATTTCCGGAAAGATGCGCAAGTTCTACATCCGCATCCTGCCCGGTGACCGCGTCAAGGTGGAACTCTCCCCCTATGACCTCACCCGGGGCAGAATCACCTACCGCTTCAAGTAATCCCCCCGCGATAGTACATCCGGCACGCACCGTCCGGTGCGTGCCTTTTTTTGTTGCCCTCACGGATCAAATGGAGGCTGCCGTACCCAAGGTCATGCCCGAAATAGATCTGCACACGCACTCCACAGCCTCGGACGGAACGCTCAGTCCTTCCGAACTCGTGGCTGAAGCCAAAAGAATCGGCCTCAAAGCCATCGCCCTCACGGACCACGACACCATCCAGGGGCTTGACGAGGCGTGCGCGACTGGACGCGAGCAGGGTCTCGAGGTCATCGGCGGCTGCGAACTCAGCGTCCGGTATGAGACCGGCAGCATGCACATCCTTGGGCTGTGGCTCCCTCTGCGGTCCGCCCGGCTCCAGGCAGCCCTGGACAACCTCACCGCCCTGCGAAAAGTGCGCAACGAGACCATCATCGAAAACCTGAACAGATACTGGGTGGCCGTAACCGACGATGAACTGGAAGCCATCTCCGGCGGCGGCACCATCGGTCGTCCACATATCGCCCAGCTTCTTGTAAACAGAGGGGCAGCCGTGAATTTCCAGGACGCCTTCCAGAACTGGCTGCGTCCCGGCTGCAAAGGCTACGCGCCCAAAGAAAAACTCACGCCCCGCCAGGCCATCGATCTGCTGAAAGACGAGGACGCAACGGTCATTCTGGCGCATCCATGCACCCTGAGGCTCAACAAGGAAAAACTCGAACCGGTCGTGCGGCAGCTCCGGGACTGGGGCCTCGACGGCTTGGAAGTCTTCTATTCCATGCACACCCAGGCCCAGACCAATGCCTATGAGGCCATCTGCGAAAAGCTGGACCTGCTGCCCAGTGCCGGCTCCGACTTCCATGGCGCCAACAAACCGAACATCGCCCTCGGCCGCGGCAAGGGCGGTCTGCGCCCCTCCTACGAACTGGTGCGGCGCATGAAAGAACGCCGCCTGGCCCTGGGCCAGTCCATCCCGCCCTGCTCCTGAATCATGAAAAAACTTCCCGAACTTCTCGCGCCGGCCGGAAACGCCGACAAGCTCGCCACGGCCCTGACCTACGGCGCCGACGCCGTCTACCTCGGAGGGCAGGCCCTGAGCCTGCGCGCCAAGACTGAAGGATTCTCCTTCCCGGACCTCCGCAACGCCGTGGGCCTGGCCCACAGCAAGGGTGCCAGGGTCTACTTCGCCCTGAACCTGCTGGCCTGGGAGGAGCACCTGCCGATCGTCGAATCCTATCTCGAAGAGCTGGGCGACATCGACATCGACGGCGTCATCATCGCCGATCCCGGCATCGTGGCCATGGCCCGCAAAAGGATACCGCACATTCCCGTGCACATCTCCACCCAGGCCAACACGTCCAACTCCGCCACGGCCCGCTTCTGGCTCGACCAGGGCGCGCGCCGCGTCAACGTGGCCCGCGAACTCGGGGCCGGCCGCATCAAGGCCATGGCATCCAAAGTGCCGGAGCTGGAATTCGAAGCCTTTGTCCACGGGGCCATGTGCATGGCCGTGTCCGGACGCTGCCTGCTCTCGGCGCACCTGACCCGGCGATCAGGAAATCTCGGCCACTGCACCCACCCCTGTCGCTTCGACTACAAGGTCACGGCCGTGCGCCTCGAGGAACGCCTGCGGCCGGGCATGGACACCTGGGAACTCCGCGACGGCGGGGACTTCAGCCAGGTCATGGCCGCCGAGGACCTCTGCCTGATCAAGTACCTGAACTGGTTCCGCAACAACGGCATCGCGAGCCTCAAGATCGAAGGCCGCATGAAGACACCCTCCTACCTGGCCCAGGTCACGGACGTGTACCGCACGGCCCTTGACGACCTGGCCGCCGGAACCTTTCGACCGACCCTGTACCTGGATGAACTCCAGCAGCTCGCCACGCGCCCCCTGTCTTCGGCCTTCTTCACACCCGAACCCGTCATCCAGCGCCCGGCCCTTTCCAGAAGCCTGACCAAAAACATCGTGGGCAGATTCATTGAACCGGCTGGCCCCGACGCATGGGTCATGGACGTCAAGCACCGTTTCGAGACAGACGCGCCCCTGGAAATTCTCCTGCCCGGACTTCGACGGCCGCCATTGACCCGCAGCGACTACGGCGTGGACAACGCCGAAGGCCTGCGCCTGGACACTGTTCACGGCGGCATGCGGGTCATCCTGCGCTGCAGCCACCCGGGCATCGCGCCGGGGCTGTTCCTGCGCGCAGGGCACGCTGCCCGGACAGGCGGCACCCCATGACATCCTCCCAAGCCCCGGCCGGCATGACCATCTGGGTCGACGCCGACGCCTGTCCCAGGGTTGTCAAGGACATCCTCTACCGTGCGGCCGAACGTCGCAAGGTGCGGGTCGTGCTTGTGGCCAACGCACGATTTCCCGTACCACAGTCGCAACACATTGAATTTTTTCGGGTGGGATCAGGCTTCGACAAGGCCGACGCGGCCATCGTCGACCAGGCAGGCGAGGGCGACCTCGTGGTGACGTCGGACATCCCGCTGGCGGCGGGAGTCATCGAAAAAGGCGGGACAGGGCTGAGCCCCAGGGGTGAGGTCTTCAACACGGACAACATTCGCGGGCGGCTGACCATGCGTGACTTCATGGACGAACTGCGCGGCAGCGGCGTCATGACGGGAGGGCCTGCGGCCCTGCGCCCGAAGGACAGGCAGGAATTTTCCAACCAGCTCGACAAAATGCTCAGCGCCAGGGGTTTTTAGAGAACTCCCCCCAAAAACACGACTCCAGGCGACCCTCAGTCCTCGCCCATCAGGTAACGCAACTGAGCTACGGAACGGCCCGTTCGCCTGGCCAGTTCCCTCAAGGCCTCGAACTCCGGACGCGCGTAACGCTCGCCGTCCACGCTGGTCTCCTTGACGGGCACCTCGCCCCAGGGCGTGGCCCGCATGCCTGCGGCCCTTGGGAGCACGGCCCGAACTGTCTCCGAGATACGCAGGCCCAGAGTCATGGTCTGGGCGAAGGTCAAGTCGCGGATCCGAATCAGATCTTCGGGCCGACACAGGATCTGAAGCAGTCCGCCGGGCCGGTTCTTCTTCATGAGGCCCGGCAGGAAAAGCACGTCCAGAGCACCCGCGTCCATCAGCACGCCAAAAACGTTCCCGATTTCCTCGCCGGTGAGATGATCCACATTGGTCTCCAGGACCATGATCCGCTCTGCGGCAACGGTCTCTCCTTCCAGAAGAAAGGCTCGCAGCCCGTTGACCACGGGCAGTTCCATGGTACCAAGCCCCAGCCCGCATTCAAGCACCCTGCCTTCGGGACCGGAAGCGTATTCGTCCACCAGGCGGTCCAGGAGCAGCGCGCCCGTAGGCGTGATGAGCTCTCCCTTGAGTTCCGTGGGGTAGACAGGCTTGCCCTGCAAAAGATGCGTGGTGGCCGGGGCCGGTAAAGGCATGAGCCCATGGGCGCAGTGCACCGTCCCCGAAAACCACGGTAGCCGTGAGCAGGTCACGCGGGAGACCTGCAGACGCTCCAGAGACCAGAAGGCGCCGATCACGTCGACCAGGGTGTCCACGGCCCCGACTTCATGAAAGTGTATCTCTTCGAGACCGCATCCGTGCGCCGCAGCCTCGGCCTCGGCCAGCCGTCTGAATGCGGCAGCGGCCCGGTCGCGCACATCCCTGGAAAACGGCATGGCTTCCGCGACGGCAAGCAGATCTTCAAGATGCCGTAGAGGCTGTTCCTGCGCCGGAACGATCTCCATGCGCTTTCCGGCGATACCCTTGTCGCGGGCGTCGCATACAGTGATGGACACGTCCACACCTGCCGCGGCGAACGCTTCGCCGAGGGGGGACAGGTCCAGACCAAGACCGGCCATGGCCGACAAAAACATATCCCCCGCAATCCCGGCTGGACAATCAAGATACAACTCGGGCATGTGATTCCTCATGGTTAACGTTGCTAATTTACGAGGTATGTCATGAAAGTCGCCGCAGTTCAAATATCCGGTCTCCCTGGAGATCTGCAGGGCAACCTGAAACATGTCGAGGCCATGGCCAGAAAAGGTGCCGCCCGGGGCTGTCGTCTCCTGCTCTTCCCGGAGCTCTCGGACCTGGGCTACGACCTGCAGGTCGCGGCCGACCAGGGACGCGCAGCCTGGCCCGAAGTCCGGGAACGACTCACGGCCTTGGCAGCGGAACTCAACGTCTGTCTGGTTTGTGGCGTTTGCCTCCCCGGAGAGGACGGACTGTTCAATGCGCTCACCGCCTTCGGGCCGAAAGGTGACATCCTCTGCGAATATCGCAAGATCCATCTGCTCCGGACGACCAACACCGACGAAAGGAATGCCTTCGTACCCGGAAGGAAGATCGTCAATTTCGAACTTGACGGCATCCGTTTCGGCCTCTCCCTGTGCTACGACCTCCGTTTCCCCGAACTCTTCCGTGCCCAGGCACTGGCCGGATGCCACGCCCTGCTCCTGGCCTCGGCCTGGCCCTTGGCCAGGATCAGCGCCTGGGAACCCATGTGCATCTCAAGAGCCGTGGAAAACCAATGCTTCCTCCTGGGCGCCAACCGGGTGGGCGACAAGGGCGCCTTTCCCTTCGGCGGCCGGTCCCTTTTCGTAACGCCGACAGGAGAAGCCGAAATCGCCCGAGACCTGCAGGAAGGGATGATCTGCGGAGACGTTACCCCCGAAGAGATCGTGGCCGTCCGTCGAACCATGCCCGTCCTCTCTCACCGGCGGCCGGACATCTACGCCGAAGCGTTGAACAATTTGCCAATGAGTCTTTGACGTAATGCCCGTGAGACATTATACATTCATTTAACGTACATGCATTTCCAACAAGTCGGGCCACATTGCTTCACCAAGGGCGGACTCGCCGCCTTCAAGGAGACATGACATGATTATCAAGGAATGGATGACCAAGGACGTAATCACGGTGGATCCCGAAACCTCCATGATGCGCGCGGCCAAAATGATGAAGGAAAAGGGCATTCGCCGCCTTCCCGTGGTTGACGACAAGGGCAAGGTCGTCGGCATGTTGAGCGACCGCGACGTGAAGGAGGCCTCCCCCTCCAAGGCAACAACCCTTGATGTGCACGAGCTCTATTACCTGCTCTCGGAAATCAAGGTCAAAAATATCATGACCCCCAATCCCATCACCATCAGGGAAGGGGAAACCGTGGTCAAATGCGCCGCCATAATGCACGACAGGAAAATCTCCGGGCTGCCGGTCCTGGACGGCCAGGACCAGCTCGTCGGCATCATGACCCAGAACGAGGTCTACCGGGTGCTCCTGAGCATCACCGGAATCTACCATGGCGGAATCCAGCTGGGCCTGAAGCTCTCCGACCAGCGAGGAACCCTCAAGGAAGTGCTGGAAAGCATGCGCGGCCACAAGGCCAGGGTCATCTCGGTGCTGACATCCTACGACAACGTGGAAGAAGGCTTCAGACACGTCTTTATCCGCGTCATGGACATGGACAGGTCTGTGCTCAACGAGCTGCATAAAGAGCTTGCAGACAAGTACGACCTCCTGTTCTGGGTCCGGGACAGCCTCGGCTAGGCCCTCGCGCCCAACGCAAAAGGCCCGCGGAGTAATCCGTGGGCTTCTCTTGTGCAACACCCCCTTCACGAACTTCTTCAGGAGCCCCCATGGAAGAACATTACCCCATCAAGGATACCCTCAACGAAATCCTCGGAACCCTGCAGACAGCCCTGGATACGGATTATGTCCTGGGCCTGCTGGTCTTCACGGCCATCGTTTCATTCATCATCGGCCGCATGAGCCGCTAGCCCCCGAAAGCAACCCCGCCGACACGGGGTTTTCCGTCAGGGTCCAGACGACCACGACCGCCACCGCGGCGGGCAGGTAGAAGCGCCA
>CAZQYA010000023.1:21055-25165 GCA_964597325.1 uncultured Desulfovibrionaceae bacterium | reverse complement strand
AACACGGCCGCCGAGGTGGCCCTCGACGCGACGCAGTACTACCTCGAGGTCGTCAGGGCGCGGGGCATCCTCGAACTCAGCCGGCGCAACGTGGGCAATCACGAGCATGTCCTGAAGATGGTCTCCATCCGGCAGCGCAGCGGGGCCGGCACCATGGCCGACGTGCATCAGGCCGAGGCCGCCCTGGCCGAGGCCAGGTCCAAGTGGATCACGGCCTCTCAGAACGTTCGGGATACCGAGGCGAATTTCGCGAACATTTTCGGCGTTCTGCCCGGCGTGTTGCAGCTGCCTGGCGACGTTCTTCCGATCCTGCCCGCGACCGTAGAGTCCGGCATTGCCACGGCCGTCGAGAACAACAACGCCCTGAAGGCGGCCGACCTGGGCATTCGTCAGCGTGAAAAGGAACTCGACGCGGCCAGGGGCGGTTTTCTGCCCAGCATCTCACTGCGCGGCGGCCTGAGCCGCTCCGACAATACCGCCGGCTACGACCAGACCTACAACGATGCGTCCCTCGGCGTGTATCTCAATCTGAACATCTTCAACGGCGGTGCCACCAGGGCCGCGGTATCCAAAGCACGGAGCCTCCTGCGTCAGGCCCAGTTCAAGCGCGAGGAGAGCAGACGCGCCATCGAGGAGGACGTGCGCACCGCCTACAACTTCATGCGTGCCACCGCGGACCTGCTTCCGGTTCTGGCGAACAATGTCGACCAGAACCGCAAGACCCTGTCCAGCTATATGGATCAGTTCCGCATGGGCTCCCGGACGCTTCTGGATCTTCTGGACGCGGAAACGAGCCTCTTTAACGCCGAGCAGACGCTGCTGAACGGCAAACTGGCCCACACTTACTCTTACTACCGTACCAGCCTGCCGCTCTCCACGTTGCTGAGCACTCTTCAGCTCGAAGAAGTCGTCAGAGTCGAGGAAGAATAGCAGTCAGATGACTCGGGACCGGTCCGGGCGGGAAGCGCGCCCGGACCGGACGGGCCGGATCGGGCGCCCGTTTCCCGCACCCACAAACAGAAAGAGGGAAACGTTATGACATCCTCCGCCACACAGACGACGGAAATCCCTGCAGGGAGCCGAATGGCGCATGCAACGGGCGGCGACGGCGCATCGAAAGAACCCGAAGCGCGCAGCGCCATGTCCCACGGGCCCGACACACTGTTGAACTGCCTGCTTCACATCGCGAAATTCCACGGAAATCCCGTTTCGTCCGAAGCGGTCCTGGCTGGCGTCCCCCTGTCCGAAGACGGACGCCTTACGCCGATTCAGGTGCCCCAGGCCGCCGAGCGGGCCGGCCTCGCCGTCCGGGCTTTGCGCCAGCCCCTCGAGCACATCAGGGGCGAGGCCCTGCCGGCTATAATTCTGCTCAAGGACGAGTCCGCCTGCGTTCTGTCCTCCCGTGATGCAAACGGCGTCATGTCGGTGGTTTTCCCGGAGGCCTGTGATGGTGTCAGGAGGTACTCCCTGGAAGACCTGCGCGAGCTTTACGGCGGTTTCGTCATTTACGCCCTGCCGGTTTCGAGGCCCGACTGGAAGAAGTCCGATGTCGGGGAGACTTCAGCCGGACACTGGTTCTGGGGAGCCTTCAGGGAGCAGTGGTGGTCTTACGTCCAGGTGTTGATCGCGGCCTTCATGCTCAATTGCTTCGCTCTGGCCAGTCCCCTCTTTGTCATGAACGTGTACGACCGCGTGGTGCCCAACAACGCCACCGAGACTTTGTGGGTTCTGAGTATCGGGGTAGCGGTGGTTTTCGGTTTCGACTTTCTTATCAAGACACTGCGCGGGCTTTTCATCGACCGCAGCGGCAAGAAAGTGGACATTGTTCTCGAAAATCGTTTGTTTGTGCGCATGCTCGGCATGCGCCTGCGCGACAAGCCTGCTTCAAGCGGATATTTTGCAAACATTCTCAGGGAGATGGAGGTGGTGCGGGATTTCTTCACGTCTGCGACCCTGACCAGCTTCATTGATTTGCCGTTCATTTTCATTTTCATCGCTTTGTTCTGGTACATCGGAGGGAAGATCGCCTTCGTGTTCATGGCGGTGCTGCCTCTGGTTCTGGCCGTGGGGCTTGTCATTCATTTTCCCCTGAGGGCGTCCGTGCGACGGCAACAGGAGAGTGCTCACGACAAGCACGGGATTCTTGTGGAGGCCCTGAGCAATATCGAGACGGTCAAGGCTCTCGGGTGCGAATCGAGCCTGCGAAAGAAGTGGGGGCGCAATGCCTGGCAGGGGGCCGACTACGCCATCCGGTCGCGTTCACTCTCGCATTTGACCATGAACATCACCGGGCTTGTGCAGCAGTTCGCCTATATCGTCATTATCATCGTCGGCGTGTACCTGATCCGAGAGGGCGAGATGACGACCGGCGGCCTGATCGCCTGCTCCATCCTCAGCGGCAGGGTCATGAGTCCGTTCGCCCAGATCGCACAACTCATCACCAGACTGCAGCATGCCACGACCTCCTTCCGACGGCTGGACGAAGTCATGCGGATGCCCCAGGAGCGTCCCCTCGGGAGGCGATACGTACAGCGCGCCCTGAACAGGGGCGAGATCGAGTTTCGTGACGTTGTTTTCCGCTATCCGGGCAGCAAGACCGCCGCCCTGGATTCCATCAACCTGCGCATCGGCGAAAACGAAAAGATAGGCATTCTCGGTGTGACCGGATCGGGCAAGACGACGCTCGGCAAGCTTATTCTGAATCTCTATACGCCCGATGAGGGGGCGGTTCTCATCGACGGCACGGACGTGCAGCAGTTGGATCCCGTGGATGTCCGCAGGGCCGTTGGGTTCGTTCCCCAGGACGTGGCCCTTTTTCAGGGAAGCGTGCGGGAAAATATCGCCATCAGCCATCCCGGAGCCACAGATCAGCAGATTCTCAATGCGGCGTTCATCTCGGGGACCCACGACTTCGTGCGACTTCATCCTCAGGGGTACGACCTCCCGGTCGGCGAACGCGGCTCCAACCTTTCAGGTGGTCAGAAGCAGACCGTTTCCATCGCCAGAGCCCTGCTGCGCAACCCCAAAGTTCTTGTTTTCGACGAGCCGACAAGCTCCCTGGACAGCCGATCCGAAGAATTGTTCATGAAGCGCATGAAACTGGTGCTCAAGGACAGGACACTGGTCCTCATCACGCACAAATCGTCGCTGCTTGCCCTGGTGGACCGGCTCGTGGTCATGGATGCGGGCCGGATCGTCGAGGACGGCCCCCGCGACGCAGTGCTCGAAAAGCTGCTGCAGGGCGCTGTTCAGCGCGCTCGGGAGGAACGATGACACAGACCGAATCCACAGTGCATGTCCAGGACTTCCAGGATGAACTCAAGGAATTGACGTCCTCCAACAGGCATGTCTCCAGCATGCTCCTCGTGGCCATCCTGCTGTTTTTCGTCGGCGGCGTGACATGGACGGCCCTGGCTTCCCTGGACGAGACGGTCCGCGGCGTCGGCAAGGTGATTCCTTCCTCGGAGATCAAGCGCGTACAGAATTTTGAAGGCGGGATCATCTCCGAGATTCTGGTCAAGGCCGGACAGGAAGTGAAGAAAGGCGACATCCTCATTCGTCTCAGGCAGGTGCAGTTTTCCTCGCGCCTGCGGGAGCATCAGTCCATGTATCTGGATCTGCTGGCGACCATAGCCCGGCTGGAGGCGCATTTGGCCGGCCGCGAAGAAGTCGAACTGCCGGAGGAGGTGCTGGCGCAGAAGCCCGACCTTGCCGCCAGCCAGAATCAGCTGCTGCTTTCCAAGCGGCTCGTCCAACAGTCGACCCTGGACGTTCTCAAGCAGGAGCGCGAGCAGAGAATTCAGGAACTCAAGGAGGCCAGGAGCCGACTTCAGTATCAAGGCCGAAATCTCTCCCTGCTCAAAGAGGAGTTAGCCATGATCCAGCCCATGGTCGCCCGCGGCGCGGCTTCGGAAATGGAAGAACTCCAGCTCAAGAGACAGGTCAACGAGGTGGTCGGGAGCATCCAGGAGACTCGTATTCAGATCCCCAAAATCGAGTCGGCTCTGCAGGGAGCCGAGAACAGGATCGCAGAGGAAAAATCCCGTCAGCGCAACGAGTTGCTCAAGGAACTGAACGAGGCCCGTGCCCAGTTGGAGAGCATGAAGGAGA
>CAZQYA010000023.1:13290-21042 GCA_964597325.1 uncultured Desulfovibrionaceae bacterium | reverse complement strand
TCGCCGGTGGGCGGCATCGTCAAGCAGGTCTTCGTCAACACCATCGGCGAGACCATCTCTCCGGGCAAGGACATGGTCGAGATCGTGCCGCTGGAGGACACCCTGCTCGTGGAGGCCCAGGTTCAACCCAAGGACATCGCCTTCATTCATCCGGGGCAGAAGGCCAGCGTACGGCTCACGGCATACGATTCGTCGGTGTACGGCAGCCTGGACGGCCAGGTGGAGCATATCAGCGCCGACGCCATTACGGACGAGCAGCAGCGGTACAGCTATTATCTGGTCAAAATACGGACGAAGGAGACATCGCTCAAGGAGCATGACGGGAAGGAACTTCCCATCATTCCCGGAATGGTCGCCGAAATCAGCGTTTTGACGGGAAAGAAGACGGTTCTCGAATACATTCTGAAACCCATCATTAAAACAAAGCAGAATGCCTTGCGGGAACGTTAGAAACGCGGAACAGTAACGAGGGCGGATATGGTGAAAAAAAGCATCCTTTTGGTCGAAGACGACAACCTGCTGCGCATGGGCCTCAAATCCATGATCGACATGCGCGGCAATTACGTGATCGAATGCGACGTATCCTCGGGAGAGGAAGCCGTGCGCTGCTTCAAACAGAAGCCGACGGAAATCGTTCTTTTGGACATACGTCTGCCGGACATGCCTGGTACCCAAGTGCTGCGGCGTATCAAGGAGATAGATCCAAACGTTCTTGTCATTGTGCTGTCTGCCTGTGACGATAATGAACTTATTTTCGAAACTTTGGAGTATGGGGCTGGTGGCTATGTCCTCAAGGGGGCAAATCCGGATGAACTCTTTCTTGCCATGGAATACGCCTTGCTCGGCGACCTTTTCATCAGTCCGCAATTGGCAAAATATATTGTTGGCGATTATCTTTTCGTGAACAGAAAGCGAAAGAAATATCCTTCAATGAAAAATCTCACGGCACGTGAAAGGGAAATAGTCCGCCTTATCACCGATGGTATGAAGAGTAGTGAGATAGCTGATTTTCTTACAATAAGTATAAAAACAGTGAACAAGCACAGGTCGAACATCATCAGCAAGTTGGGTATACGAAGTTGCAGTGAGCTTGTGCATAGCAACTTTTATTATCTGGATGATGAGGTGGTTTGTGATTCAAAATGATTGAAAAAGAACTATCTTGTGCTCAGAAATGAATTCCGAGGAGGTAGCCATGACATACAGTTCTCCGCCGAAGTATTTGCCGGGAATCAATCTTGAGGAAGGCTTAGAGCGTTTTTCGGGAAATTGGGACACATTTTTGAGGCTTATGAAATATTTCATCAAGAGCCATGAATCCATCATGTCGGAACTGCACGATGTCTTGTCTCGGGACGAGGTTGATTTTGACGCTCTTACCGAAACGGCTCATAAGATCAAGGGAGCTGCCGCAAATCTGTCTGCCGTCGAAGTGCGGGAACGGGCGTTCAAGCTGGAGCAGTCGGCCAGAAGGGGGGACGCCGTTTCGGTCAGAAGCGATATTCCCAACATCCTGTGCTCCTTTCAGGAACTTCGTGACGCCATCGACAACATGTAACTCCGGGCAGAGGTGAAAGTCATGTTTGCCGAATTACACGAGAGAATCGGGCTGCATGCCGACAATGCCGACATGCATCGGGCAGGAGTCTTCGGGCCTTCGTGTCCATGGGAAGTCGACGAGTTTCGTTTCGACACGCTGCTTGGCGACGAGGAACCAAAGACCATACTCATCGTCGATGACGTCGGAGTGAACATAGACGTCCTGGCGCATTGTCTGGGTGAGGACTACCGCATTTCGGCTTCCCAGGACAGCCTTCTGGCTCTGGACAGTTTGCGCGAGGCGAGACCCAACCTCATACTTCTTGACCTGTTCATGCCCGAAATCGATGGATTCGAATTCTGCAGCGCGGTCAAGTCCGACATGGCCAGCAGGGACATCCCGATCGTTTTCATCACGTCAGCTTCGGATTCTTCCACCCTCAGCCGGGCCTTCGGTCTCGGGGCGGTGGATTACATCACCAAGCCCATCTCGCCTCTGGAAGTTCAGGCCCGCGTCCGGACGCATCTGATGCTTAAGGCAGCCGAGGAGGCCCTCAGGCAACAGAACCTGCTGCTGGAGAAGAAGGTCCGGCAGCGGACCGTGAAAATTCGGGAAAAGCAGCGGGAAATCGAGGAGGTGCAGCAGGAGGCTATCCTGCGACTTTGTCTGGCCGCGGAGTTGCGTGACAAGGAGACCGGGATGCACATTCGCCGCATCCAGGAGCATTCGGCTCTTCTTGGTCGCAAATGCGGGCTGGATGAGGAGCATTGCGGTCTGCTTTTTCTGGCCAGCGCCATGCATGATCTCGGCAAGATCGGCATCCCGGATCATATCCTTCTCAAGCCCGGCAAACTCACGCCGGAAGAGTGGGAAATCATGAAAACCCACACTCTCATCGGGGCCCAGGGACTGGCCAACAGCAGATTCAGGCTTATCCAACTGGCGGAGACCATCGCCCTTTACCACCACGAACGCTGGGACGGCAGAGGCTATCCCCGTGGACTGAAAGGAGAGGAAATTCCCATCGAAGCCAGGATCGTCAGTATCGTGGACAGCTTTGATGCCATGCTTTCGGTCCGTCCTTACAAGAGGGCCATGCCCTTTGAAGAGGTGTTGGACGTCATCCGGGAAGGCCGTGGCACGCACTACGATCCCGGCATTGTGGACATCTTCCTGGAGAATATCACCGAGTTCAAAGAGGTGGCTGATACCTTCAAGGATTAGCCTGGAGCAGCGAAAACGTAGCGGTGAAGCGCATCGCACTGCTGTTTTCGCAACCACAAGCCGTCGTGGCAGGCGCAGCGCGACGATTCAGTTTCACCCATGCAAGTGAGATGGGGCTATTGCTTCGGGAATTCGTTACGCGGGGGGTGAGTTTGGGGATATGCGGAGTTGCGCCGGGCGTATCACTTCGTCGCGGAGCACTTCGCCCCAGGAGAATCTGGCCGCGGGCTTGGGCTGTCTCAACGTCGAATGCCGCTTTCCATATCGGAAGGCGGCATTCGATGTTTGGTGTTGTCGGGACTAGTCCTTTTTCTTCTGGCCTTCCTTGCCTTCGCCGTCGGATGGCAGATACACCACCTCGGCACCGGTGAGACGGGCTATTTCGTCGAGCTCGCACTTGCGCGCGTGCTCCGCGTGAATCTTGATGTCGCCGGTGGTTCCGAATACCCGGAAGCGGGGGCGCTTTTCGCCCTTTTCGACTTTGCGTCTTTCGCGTACAAAAATAAAGCTGCTCATGGGGACCTCTCCTGAAAAGGTTATATAATAATTTATCACCTATGTTCTCAAAGGATATATGTCAATGACTGGGAATGGAAAAGAATCCGGATCGAGACATGCCGGGGGCGCCAAGCCCGAGCGGTACATTCAGCCGACTATCCTGATGGCTTTGCTGGAGGGACCGTCCTATGGCTATCAGCTGCTTCAGAAATTGCCGGAATACGGGTTTCTGCGCGATGAGGTGCCGCCGGGAATGATCTATCGCCACCTGCGGCAGATGGAGGAGGAAACGCTCGTGGTTTCCCGCTGGGAGGCAGAAGGGTCCGGACCGGCCAAGCGGGTTTACGAATTGACCCCCGAAGGCACGGAGGTGCTTGAGGCATGGGTCGAGCACATGGAACGCAAGGCCAGACGGCTCATGCGCTTTGTGCAGAATTACCGCCGCCGGAACGATGATCGGGATGGAGGAGAATGACATGACCGTCGAGATTCCTTTTTTGACCGATGCGGTGATGATTTTCGGCCTGTCCTGCGCCGTGATCGTGGCCAGCCACCGTCTGCGCGTTCCGCCTGTCATCGGGTTCCTGCTGACGGGCGTTCTGGCCGGGCCGCATGGTCTTGGCCTTGTGGGGGCTGCACACGAGGTCGAGGTCTTTGCCGAGATAGGGGTCATCCTGCTGCTGTTTGTCATTGGGATGGAGTTGTCCCTCGCTGAATTGCAGCGGCTGAAGAAACCCGTCTTCGTGGGCGGAGCAGCCCAGGTGCTCCTGACCATCGCCGTTTTCGAACTGCCGTTCATGCTTTTTGGCGTGGGCCTCGGGAAGGCGCTCTTCATCGGCTTCCTGGGCGCCCTGTCGAGCACGGCCATCGTGCTCAAGGTCCTGGGCGAGAAGGCCCAGCTCGGCGCGCCCCACGGCCGCATTTCCCTGGGCATGCTCATCTTCCAAGACGTGGCCGTGGTGCCCATGATGCTTCTCATCCCCCTGCTGGCCGGGACCGCGGACAATCCGTGGTTCTCCTTGGGCGAGCTGTTCCTCAAAGCGGTCCTGATCGTTGCGGTGCTTTTTTTCCTCGCCAAGAAGGTCATCCCCAGGGTGCTCGAGGCCGTCATCCGGACACGCAGCCGCGAACTTTTCCTCATGACCACCCTCGGCCTGTGCTTCGCCATCGCGCTGCTCACGTCCAGCGTGGGCCTGTCCTTGTCCCTGGGGGCCTTTCTGGCCGGCCTCATCATGAGCGAGTCCGAATACAGCCATTCGGCCCTGGATGGTGTGCTGCCTTTCCGCGACGTGTTCACGAGCATATTTTTCGTATCCATCGGCATGCTCCTGGACCCGTTTTTCGTGCTGACGCACTTGCCTCAGGTGCTGGGGCTGGCCCTGGCCATTCTCATCCTCAAGGCCCTTCTGGCGGCCTCCGCAGGCCGGCTCCTGGGATACCCTTGGCACGTGGCCATCGTCGGCGGCCTGTGCCTGTGCCAGATCGGCGAGTTCTCCTTTGTGCTTGCGGGCGTGGGCATGGGCAGTAACCTGCTCAGCCAGACGGAATACCAGTACTTCCTGGCCGTGGCCATCATGACCATGGCGGTCACGCCTTTTCTCATCGCTGCCGTGCCCAACATTTCGGAGCGCCTCGTGCGGATCATCCCGCCCCGGCTCAAGGATGTGGCCGAGGACGAGTCCCAGGAGAATCTGGACGATCACCTCGTCATCGTCGGCTTCGGGCTCGGGGGGCGCCATTTGTCCCGGGCCGCCAAAGCCGCGGGCATCAGGTACGTCATCCTCGAGATGAACCCGGACACGGTACGCAGGGAGCGCGACAGGGGCGAACCCATCCTCTACGGCGACGCCTCCCAGGCCGCGGTGCTCGAACACGTCGGCATCGGCCGGGCACGCATTCTGGCCGTGGTCATCTCGGACCCGGCGGCCATCGGGCGCATCGTGGCCACGGCCCACGGTCTGAATCCGGCCATGCACATCGTGGTGCGCACCCGCTTCGTCAGCGAGATCGAGTCCCTCCTGCAGCTCGGCGCCCAGGAGGTGGTGGCCGAGGAATACGAGACCTCCGTGGAGATGTTTATCCGCGTGCTGTCCTCCTACCTTGTGCCCAGGAGAGACGTCGAACGCTTTGTTCGCGAGATTCGGGCCGAGGGCTACGGTATGTTGCGGCGGCCCTCGCTCAACAGCGT
The DNA here is from genome assembly GCA_964597325.1 of uncultured Desulfovibrionaceae bacterium. Taxonomy (GTDB): domain Bacteria; phylum Desulfobacterota; class Desulfovibrionia; order Desulfovibrionales; family Desulfomicrobiaceae; genus Desulfomicrobium. The sequence goes on along the minus strand of CAZQYA010000023.1, from coordinate 15,592 downwards.
CGAGGCGTGCAGTGTGGGCGGTTCGTGCTCGTCCTTCGGCGCCACGGTGCTGACCGTCAGCCCTGGGGCCTTCGTCGTGGGCAAGAGTCTGGTGGACTCGGATCTGCGCAAGGAGCACGGATTGACGGTGGTGGCCGTGCAACGCGACGACCGGACGCATATCAACCCGGATCCGGGCTGGGTCTTCGCCGTCGGGGATCTGGCCCATGTCTTCGGGGAGCATGACGTCATACTGGAGAAAGCAGGGCTGTTCACCAACGCCGAGAGCGGTCTATGATTCTGAAAAGGAGAGTCTGATGTTTCTTGTTGAAATGGTGCGTAAGCTCATCGGTCAGACGCGGGTGTGCCCGCATTGCGGGCACCGGCAGCAGGCCTTGCAGGGGGATCGGCCCAAGGAGCGCTGCGAGAAGTGCGGCGCGACCCTGCCGCCGCTCAGGGGCCGGGGTCCGTCAGGCAAGGGTTGAGGAAATCCGCCGCCGGCGGAGATGCATATTAAAAGCGCGCACGCCCGGATGCCGGGCGGCGCGCTTTCGTGTTTTGGTCGCAGGAAGTCCGGACTGTGCTACCAGCGCCAGCCCGGATCGACGTTCAGGTCGTCAGGCGCCTCTACCTTCAGGTTCAGGGTAACGACGCTCTGGCCACCGGCCGGTACCGTGGCGTTCCAGGCCAGGATTTGGGGATCGTCTTCTTTGGCGGGTACCGGGTCTGTCGTGAGTTCGAGCTTGATGCGTTCGTCGCGGGGCAGTGGCCTGGGTTCCTCGATCCGGACGTCGACAGGCCGGTCTGAGGCGTTTCGAACGGTCAGGCTCCATGTGCGCAGAAAGGTCTGTTTGCTGCCGAAGAGGCCCTTTTCGCCGGTCTTCTTGTCTTGAAGGGTAGTCTCGCAGGTCAGGAGCGGGTCGGTGCCGAAGAAGAAGGCGCCTTCCCTGCCCGACAGGGAGAATTCCCGCGTGTCGACCATGGCGCCATCCATGAAAAAGAAGGCCGTGCCCGGAGGCAGTTCCTGCGGCGTTTTGAATTCGGTCGAAGCCCGGACAAAGGCCTTGTCGTTCAGGCTCGGTCGCATGAGATGCACGAAGGTCGCTGGCCAGGCCGTGCGTTCGATTTCAAGGATTCGTTCTTCACCGGCGGGCAGCCTTTTTTTGCCCATGTCCCATGCCGCGTAGGTGGTGTGCCGGATCTGGCGCGGCTTGGCGGATTTTGCCTCCTGGTCGGCGACGACGCCGGCCGCCATCTCCATCATGGCCGGAGCTGCGGCCTTGCGGAAATACTGTATCGGGCTGATTTCCCAAGGCGGCAGGTCAGAGGGTTCGGCCTGGACCCGGGGCTGCATGGTGGCCAGCAGCAGGGTTACGTCCGACCAGTCCTGGCCCGACCGTTGCCAGACCCTGGCCTGCCAGGTGAAGTCGATCTTCGACCGGCCCGGGAGCGCTTCCAGGCGGTAGCGCGGAGTCCAGCCGCAGTCGCGCAGGATGTAGGAATAGGAAAGCTCGGCGGGCGCCTCGCCCGAAAACAGGGCGCGTATGTCCCATACCATCCTGTCGCGGCCCGCGGCCGCGGCGATCCTGGCCTCGACATCGGCGATGACCTTGTCCAGATCCTTGATCTTTTGTTTCAGCTTCTGGGATCGCTCCGTGCCGGTGCGCAGGCTTTTGTCCATCTCGTCGGCCAGCTCGCGCATGGCGCCCAGGCTCTGGGATTCGGGCCGGGTCTGGGCCTTCCAGAAGGCCATGCGGGCGCGCACGCCTTCCAACTCCGCACTGTTCGTGTCGCGCTCAGCGCGCAGTTCGGCCAACCGGGCCAGCAGCGGCTTCAGAACGGCCTGGTCCGGGTCGCGGCGGTTCGTCCAGCTTAGGTCCGTGACAGACGTGTTTCCGGGGATTCTTCCGAAACGCAAGCTCGCAGGGTCGGCCTGCCCGGGCAGAGTCAGGGTGCAGGACCACAATCCGTCGCCGGCAGCCTCGCAGGTGACCGCGGAAATTTCCGCCACCATGCCCGAAGTGGGGAAAAGGGTGACCTGCACCGGGGCCGCCATGGCCCAGACGGGAAACAGCAGCATGAGCGCAGTCAGGATTCTGATCATGTGTCCTCCCGGTGTTATTGCTCCGTGAAAAAAAAAGGCCGGCCCCGAGAGGCCGGCCCGATGCTACTCGTCCTCGCTCGGATCGAAGCCGAGCTGCTTGATGAAGCCCATGCCGCCCTGCAGATTGACCGGCTCCATGAAGCCGGCGTGGCGAAGGGTAACCTGGGATTCGTACGACCGGCCGCCGGTGTTGCACAGCAGCACGATCCTCTTGTCCCT
>CAZQYA010000023.1:0-13280 GCA_964597325.1 uncultured Desulfovibrionaceae bacterium | reverse complement strand
GGCGATCTGCCCTTGGGGGATGTTCTTCCAGAAATCCGGGTATTTGTTGACGAAAGGTTCGGCATTTCCCCATTCGCGGGTGTCGATGCACAGGAGGTTCTCTGCCGCGCGGTTTTCCCACAGCTTGGCGAATTCCAGGGGTTGGATGGGGGAATTTCTGCCCACCAGAATGTTTTCGGCGGTGTTGGCAGCGGCGTTGAGGACGTCCATGGCCGATCCGAAGGGCGGGGCATAGGCCAACTCCAGGCTGGACACGTCGCGCAGGGTCGGGCGGAACTTCAGGATGGCGGCCATGGTGTCGATGCGTCCCTTGAGGGAGTCGCCGTTGCGGCATGCGCCCTGCAGGCCGAGAACCCGACCGGTGCGGCGTTCGACCACGATTTCCAGGCTGACCATGTCGCGTTTGGGATAGAAGTGCGAGTGGTCGCTCATGATGACGTGGGTGCTGAAGGCGTCGAAGCCTTCGTGCAGGGCCGTGCGCAGGGACAGGCCCGTGCCCGAGAAGGCGAAGTCGAAGAGCTTGATGATGTAGGTGCCGACCACGCCGTCGAAGGTCTCCCTGCCGCCGGCAATGTTGGTGCCGATGATGCGGCCCTGGCTGTTGGCCAGGGAGCCCAGAGGGAAATAGCCGATCTTGCCCGTGACCACGTTCTCGATGACCACGCAGTCGCCGCCGGCGTAGATGTCCGGGTCCGAGGTCTGCATGGTCCTGGAGACGATGATGCCGCCGCGTGCGGAGCAGGACAGGCCCGCCTCGCGGGCCAGGGTGTCGTTGGGAATCACGCCCACGGCCAGGATGACCAGGTCGGCGTCAATGGTGCGCTTGTCTGTCACCACGCGCGTGACCTTGCCGTCCTCGCCTTCGAGGGCCTTGACCATTTCGGCGGTGTGGACCGTGACCTCGTTTTCCTCGAGATGTTTTTCAGCGATGGTGGCCATGGCCTTGCTCATGAAGCCGGGCATGATCTGGTCCGCCACCTCGATGACCGTGGTTTCTATGCCCCACATGTCGGCGAAGGCCTCAGCCATTTCCAGACCGATGAAACCGCCGCCCACGATGACGGCTGAACCCACTTTGCCGCCGGCCACCTGTTCCTTGATGCGGATGGCCTCGCCCAGAGTGCTCACCGCGAAGACATTGTCCAGGTCGCCGCCCGGAATGGGCAGCCTGCGGGGTGTGCTGCCCATGCCCAGTACCAGCTTGTCGTAGGGCAACTCCGTGCGGGTGCCGTCCCTGGATTCGACCAGGACGGTCTTGGCCTGGCGGTCGATGGACAGAGCGCGGGTTTCGGTCATGACCGTGAAGTGTTTGCAGTCCTGGAAGAACTGCTCGTTGCGGACCATGTGGAAACTCGTCTCCTGCAATTGCTGGTGGTCGCTGACGTCGCCGGATACGTAATAGGGGATGCCGCATCCGCCGTAGGAGATGAGTTTGCTGGCGTCCACCAGGGTTACTTCGGCTTCGGGGGCCATGCGTTTGATGCGGCATGCAGCCTTGGGGCCCAGGGCCACGCCGCCGATGACAACGACTTTCAGAGGCATGAAAAGCTCCTTGAAATGAGATATGTTGGCTATAAAAATAAAGCTGTTGAATGAAAAACACGACTTGGTTAATATATTTTGTTCCGAAGCGGTAGTGGAAAATTACAGGTCATCCGCCACGCAGCGTATTCGTGCCGCAACATGGAGGTGGGACCACGGACCGGGATTCCGAGACTTGCATTTGCCGGCACGGCCATTCATAGTCCGGCCGGGCCCGGCGGTGCGCCGAAGGCCCGAAAAGAAATCATGAGGAGATCACATGGCTGAAACCATAGACGAAATTTCTATCGACTGGACGGATGAGGACGGAGTTCAGAAAGTTCGCGAGCTGAAGAAGGAGGTGCTGACCCGCGGGGCCTGGGCCACGGTGATGTTCGCCTACCAGGAAGTCGGCCGCGGCGAGGAGGAGTTTGGTCCGGTCAAGTTCAGGGTCGGGCGTTACCAGAAGCGCAACGGGCGCTTTCTGCCCCATTCCAAGTTCAACATCTCCTCGATCAAGCAGGCCCGGCAGGTCATGGAGATCCTGCAGACCTGGGTCGACGAGTATGGCGAAGAATAGGCCCGGAGAGAACCATGACCGAACCATATGAGGTTCCCGGGTCCGAACCCGACGTCATCGTCGAGGACGAACTCAAGGAACCCCGACAGTTCAAGGTTTTACTGCATAATGACGACTATACGTCCATGGACTTCGTCGTGGAGGTGCTTATGAATGTCTTCGGAAAGTCCGAGGCCGAGGCATACGCCGTCATGATGAGTGTGCATGAGAAGGGTATCGGGCTTTGCGGAATCTATACGGCCGAAGTGGCCGAGACCAAGGTGCAGATCGTGCACCAAAAGGCCAAGGCAAGGTCCTTCCCACTGCGATGTACCATGGAAGAGGTGTGAATGCTGAGTAAGGAGCTGGAAAGAATCATCGGCAATGCCGTGCGCGAAGTGAAGCTGCGCCAGCACGAGTTCCTGACCCTGGAACACCTGTTGTACAGCTACACCCTGGACGCGTCCGGCCAGAGCCTGCTGGCGGGATGCGGTATCAACGTCGATCGCCTGCGGAAGCAGTTGGTCCAGTTTTTCATGGACCATCTGGACGTCAACCCGCGCCCCGAGCATGAAATCGTGCAGACGGTGAGCGTGCAGCGCGCCATGCAGCGTGCCATCCTGCATATCCAGTCCGCGGGCAAGGAGCAGGTCCAGCCCGGGGATTTCCTGGCCGCCATGCTCGAGGAGGAGGACGCTTTTGCCGTCTACTATCTCAAGGCCCAGGGGCTGACCCGGCTGACTGTTCTGGAATACATTTCCCATCAGCTTCCCGAGGGTGGGAGCGGCGGCGAGGCCGAGACCAGCGATGACGGCAAGCAGAGTGCTCTGGAAAAATATACCGTGGATCTCGTTGAGCGGGCCAAAGAAGGGAAGATCGACCCGTTGGTCGGCCGCGAGGAGGAGCTCAAGCGGACTCTGCAGGTTCTGGCCCGGCGCAAGAAAAACAATCCTGTCTTCGTGGGTGACCCTGGAGTGGGCAAGACGGCCGTGGCCGAAGGCCTTGCCCTGAAGATCGCCCGTGGCGAGGTCCCCGGGCAGTTCCTCGAGGCGCGCATCTTTGCCTTGGATATGGGCAGCCTTCTGGCCGGCACCAAGTATCGCGGTGACTTCGAGGCCCGGCTCAAGGGCGTCATCTCCGAACTCAAGGACATCGACGGAGCCATCCTGTGCATCGACGAGATTCATACCATCGTCGGCGCCGGCTCCACCAGCGGCGGGTCCATGGACGCGTCCAACATCCTCAAGCCCGTGCTGTCCTCGGGCGAGCTGCGCTGCATCGGTTCCACAACCTACGAGGAATACAAGAACCATTTCGAGAAGGACCGGGCCCTGTCCCGGCGCTTTCAGAAGATCGACATCGTCGAGCCCACCGTGGCCGAGAGCGAGAAGATCCTCATGGGCCTGCGCCCCTACTACGAGGACTTCCACGGCGTGAAGTACCAGCCGTCGGCCATCAGCGCCGCCGTGGAGCTTTCCGCCCGGCACATCAACGATCGCTTCCTGCCCGACAAGGCCATCGACGTCATCGACGAGGCCGGTGCCATATTCGTGCTCTCGGGTGAGAAAAATCGCCGCAAGTTCGTGACCCGTCGCGACGTGGAGGAGGTTGTGGCGCGTATGGCCCGCATTCCGAGTTCCCGCGTGAGTGCTTCGGACCGCGACCGTCTGGCGCGCCTGGAAGAGGATCTGGGGTCCCGGGTTTTCGGCCAGAAGGAAGCCGTGGAGATGCTGGCCCAGGCCATCAAGCGTTCCCGCGCCGGGCTCGGCAACCCCGAGCGTCCCCTGGGCTCCTTCCTGCTCACGGGCCCGACCGGCGTCGGCAAGACCGAACTGGCCAGGCAGCTCGCGGAGTGTCTGGGCGTGGGCTTTGTGCGTTTCGACATGAGCGAATACATGGAGAAGCACGCCGTGGCCCGCCTCATTGGCGCGCCTCCCGGCTATGTGGGCTTCGAGCAGGGCGGTCTCCTGACGGAAGCCATCCGCAAGACCCCGCACTGCGTGCTGCTTCTCGACGAGATCGAGAAGGCGCACATGGACATGTTTTCCATCCTGCTGCAGGTCATGGATCACGCCACCCTGACGGACAACAACGGACGCAAGTCCGATTTCCGCAACGTGGTGCTGCTCATGACCTCCAACGCCGGCGCCCGGGAGATGAGCGGCAACGCCATCGGCTTCAGGGCCGGCACCGAGGAGGACCGCGGCTTGCGCGGCCTGGCTGCCGTGGAGAAGCTGTTCAGCCCGGAGTTCCGCAACCGTCTGGACGCCATCATCCCGTTCCATTCCCTGACGCAGGATATCATGGAGATGATCGTCGACAAGTTTATGGCCGAACTCGGAGCCCAGCTCGCGGTCAAGAACGTGACCATCGAGCTCTCCTCCGAGGCCCGCGTCTGGCTGGCCCGGAAGGGCTTTGACCCGGCATTCGGCGCCAGGCCCCTTGGGCGGCTCATCCAGCGGGAGTTGAAGGACAGATTGGCCGACAAGATCCTTTTCGGCGAGCTGGCCTCGGGCGGAAAGGTCCGCGTGGGCTGCGAAGACGACAAGGAGCTGTCCTTCACCTTCGAACCGCGCTGACCAGATGCCTGTCTTCGCCCTGTCCGAGCAGCCCGTCTTCCCAAACCCGGAACACGCGGACGCGGACGGCCTCCTGGCCGTTGGGGGCGATCTTTCGCCCCAGCGGCTGCTTATGGCATACGGCCAGGGCATTTTCCCGTGGTACAGCGAAAACGCTCCCATCCTGTGGTGGAGTCCGGACCCGCGGCTCATCCTTGAGCCGGTAAGGATTCACGTGCCCCGGCGCCTGGAGCGTATCCTGCGCCAGGGGCGCTTTCGCTTCACCCTGGACACGGCCTTCGAACGAATTATCACGGGCTGCGCGGACACGCCTCGTAACGGCGCCCGCGGCACCTGGATCGTGCCGGAGATGCACGCGGCCTTCTGCCGTTTGCATGAACTGGGCTTCGCCCACAGCATTGAGGCCTGGGACGGTGACGAGTTGGCCGGCGGGCTGTACGGCGTGGCCCTGGGCGGCGCCTTTTTCGGGGAGTCCATGTACTATTGCCGGCCCGATGCCTCCAAGGCCGCCCTGGTGACCCTGATGCGAGCCTTGGAGCGCAAGGGGTTCACCCTTTTCGATTGTCAGCAGACCACCGCGCACATGCTCCGCTTCGGCGGATTCGAGGTGGCGCGGAATGAATTTCTCACCCGGTTGCGGCGCGCCCTGGAGCTGCCCATGCTGCGGGGCCGCTGGTCCCTGCGGGACGGGCGCCTGGAATGCCACGGACCGGACAAGCACGGAGACCCGCAATGACCGAATTCGTCCATGGAAACGAGGAAGACTGGGAAGGCAGACCCAGCAAATCCGAGCGCAAGCGCGAGATGCTCGCCCTGCAGAAGCTCGGTGAGAGCCTTCTGGCCTTGGCGCCGGAACAGCTCGGCCGCCTTGATTTGCCCGAGGATCTGGCCGAGGCAGTGCGCTTCTACCATACCCTCAGGGACAAGGAGGCCAAGCGGCGCCAGCAGCAGTTCATCGGCACGGTTATGCGCCGGATCGACCCGGATCCCTTGCGTCGCGCCATGGACGAGCTGGATCAGCTGCGATATCAGCAGGCTGAGGAGTTTCATCAGCTTGAACAGTGGCGCGACGCCCTGATGGCCGGCGATCGCGGTCTGCTTGCGGAATTGGTCGACCGTTTCGGCCTGGATCCGCAGCAGGTCGGCCGCCTTGCGCGGCAGGCGGCCGCCGAGAAGACGGCGGGCAAGCCGTCCAAGAACGGCCGTGCCCTGTTTCGCCTGCTGCGGCAGAGTCTGGAGGGGGAGGGGCGCTAGTCCTGGGACAGGCCCGTGTCCATGGGTTTGTGCTGGCTCAGGTCGTAGAGCCCGTGGACGACAAAAGGCAGGGTGTAGCCAGGGACAATTTCGAAGCGGATGCGGCCGATGTCTTTGCCTTCAGGCATGGACCGCAGGGGCAGCAGGCCGGGTGGCAGGGGGAAACTCAGGACATTGGTGGCGATGCGGGTCAGGCGGTCGGTATAGCGACCGGCCAGGTATTCGACGATTCGGTTCATTTCGTCTGCCGTGAAAGACTCCAGCAGCACTTCGCGGCTGTTGCCCCGGCTTCCTGTTTCGTCCGGCCCTTCTTCAACCAGCTTGGACCAAGGATAGTCCGAACCTTCTTCGGCCCCCCATTCCGGACGGAAGAGGTGCACGAGGACATCCTTGCGGCCTTTGAATGCCCGGATGCAGACGGTGGCGACATGGCCGCGTGGGCAGAGAGAGGCGGACTGCGATTCCTTGCGGACTATCTCCATGAGGCGTTCCTCCGTGGACAGATGTTTTGGCCCATTAACGCTTGATGCGTAACACGGTTCAGGTCGGGCTTCAATGCTGATGGCCCGGTTCTGCTTGAAATGATTCTGCTTCTGTGGAATGAAATGGACGTGTTCAGACCGTCCTTCAAGAGAGTCAGCATGTTCAGCCTGCTTCCCCGAGTTCTGGTGCCTTTCCTGGTGCTGTGCGCCACGGTTTCCGCGCTGCATGCCGGCGAATGGCGACGCTTGGCGTCGGGCCTGGAGTTGCGCGAATTTCTGGTGCCGGATCAGGCCGGTGATCTGGCCGGGCAGCAGGGGGGCATGGCCGTCCTGCGCATCGACACCGGACAGTACGAGTTGGGCCTGGGCTCGGCCCTGGCCACGGGCGCGATGCGCGGAATGCACGACTGGGCGCAGTTCAAGGGCTTCGCGGCCGTCATCAACGCCGGCATGTTCCGCGCGGACGACCGGCTGCGCAGCACCGGCTACATGCGGGACGCCCGTGTCACGGTCAATTCCTTCATCCACCCTGACTACGGCGCGTTTCTGGTCTTCGCCCCGCATGATCCGGGCCTGCCCTCCGTGCGTTGGGTGGACCGCAAGGCCGACCCCGACTGGGAGGAGGTCATCGGACGATACGACGGGGTGATCCAGAATTACCGCCTCATCAGCCGCGAGCGCGAGAATCTCTGGCAGCCCGATGAACGGCGGCACTCCGCAGCGGCCGTGGCCATGGATCGGGAAGGGGCCCTGCTTTTCGTGCACTGCCGACCCAAGGTGTCCATGCACGAGTTCTCCCAGGCTCTGCTGGATCTGCCCCTGGACCTTGTCGGCGCCATGTACGTCGAGGGCGGGGCCGATGCGGCCATGTACATCGACGTAGACGGGTACGTGGGTCGTTTCGTGGGCGAGTACCAGTCGAACTTCTTTCAAGGCAGCAACCGGAATTTCTGGCCCGCGCCCAACGTCCTGGGCATCAGGCCCAAATAGCCCTCGATCCATGCGCCGCCGGCGTGCAGGTGTCCATGTCCCTTTTTCAGCTCGAATCCGAATTCATGCCCCGCGGCGACCAACCCGCGGCCATCGACGCCTTGTGTTCAGGCATCATGCAGGGGGTGCGTGACCAGGTCCTTCTCGGCGTGACCGGGTCGGGCAAGACCTTCACCATGGCCAACGTCATCGCCAGGCTGGAGCGCCCGGCCCTGATCATGGCGCCCAACAAGACCCTGGCCGCCCAGCTCTACAACGAGTTCAAGGGGCTCTTCCCGCACAACGCCGTGGAGTATTTCGTCAGTTATTACGATTACTACCAGCCCGAAGCCTACCTGCCGCACTCGGACACCTACATCGAGAAGGACTCGGCCATCAACGAGGATATCGACAAGCTGCGCCACGCCGCCACGCACGCCTTGCTGACCCGGCGCGACGTCATCATCGTGGCCTCGGTGTCCTGCATCTACGGCCTGGGTTCGCCCGAGTACTACGCCAAAATGGTCATTCCCGTGGAGTGCGGACAGGCCGTGAGCATGGAGACTGTCATCGGCCGGCTGGTGGACGTGCAGTACGAGCGCAACGACTACGACCTGCACCGCGGTACCTTCCGGGTGCGCGGCGACGTGCTGGAGATCATCCCGGCCTACAAGCACGAGCAGGCCCTGCGTCTGGAATTTTTCGGCGACGAGATCGACGGCATTTTCGAGACGGATCCTCTCACGGGCGAGATCCTTTCCCGCGTGCAGAAGACCGTCATCTACCCGGCCAGCCATTACGTATCAGACCGTGACAACCTGGTCCGCGCCATGGTCGACATTCGCGAGGAGTTGCGGCTTCGGCTGGAGCATTTCCAGGCGAACAACATGCTCGTGGAGGCACAGCGCCTGGAGCAGAAGACGCAGCTCGATCTGGAGATGATCGAGGAACTGGGCTACTGCAACGGTATCGAGAACTATTCCCTGCACCTCGACGGCCGTCGGACCGGGCAGCCCCCGGCCACGCTTCTGGATTATTTTCCCCGGGATTTTCTTCTGTTCATGGACGAGTCGCATATCGGCGTGTCCCAGGTCGGGGGCATGTTCAACGGCGACCGCTCGCGCAAGCAGACCCTGGTGGACTACGGCTTTCGCCTGCCCTCGGCCCTGGATAACCGGCCCCTGTGCTTCGACGAATTCCTGGAGCGCATCGGCACGACCGTTTTCGTCTCGGCCACGCCCGGACCCTGGGAACTCGAGCGTGCCCAGGGTGTGGTGGTGGAACAGATCATCCGTCCCACAGGCCTCATCGATCCCGAGGTGGAGGTGGTGCCGACCAAGGGGCAGATGGATCATCTCATGGAGCAGTGCCTGGAGCGCATCGGGACGGACGAACGGGTTATGGTCACTACCCTGACCAAGCGCATGGCCGAGGACCTGACGGAATTTCTCCAGACCCGGGGCGTGCGTGCGCGTTACCTGCATTCGGATATCGACACCCTGGAGCGCGTGGCCATCATCCAGGCTCTGCGCGCCGGTGAGTTCGACGTGCTGGTCGGCATCAACCTGCTGCGCGAAGGTCTTGATATACCGGAAGTCTCTCTGGTAGCCATACTCGATGCGGACAAGGAGGGGTTCCTGCGTTCGACCCGGTCCCTGATCCAGACCTTCGGACGGGCCGCGCGCAACGTGCGGGGCAAGGTCCTGCTGTATGCCGACAAGGTGACCCGCTCCATGGCCGAAGCCATGGAGGAGACGAGGCGCCGTCGCGAGAAACAGGCCAGTTTCAATGAGGAGCACGGCATCATTCCGCAGTCCATCCGTAAGAAATCCGAGAACGTGCTCTACGATCTGCACCAGGAGATCCGTGAGCAGGGCATGGCCGCGGAACGAGGCGCCGACTACGATCCCGGCCCGGAGAATGCCGCCCGCGAAGTGGCGAAGCTGGGCAGGGAGATGCGCAAGGCCGCGGAGATGCTTGAGTTCGAGGAGGCCGCACGGCTGCGGGACCGCATCAAGAGTCTTGAGAAACGCTATGGCCTGGACGGGTCGAGGGCGACACGATCATGAACACGTGCTCACTGCGAAATACCTTTCTGCGCCGCTTCCTGCCGAAGTGCTCCGCCCGCATCCGGGGGTTCTCGGGTCTCTACCAGACCGTGAAGTTCCGGTTCGGCTCCTTTTTCCCGCTGGTCCTGGGCGCGGGCTTCCTGTTTGGTGTTTTCCTCTACGGACTGTTCATTTTCATGGTGGTGGAAGGGTGGAGCCTGCTGGACAGTTTCTACCAGGTGGTCATGACCCTCTCCACCGTCGGCTACATGGAGCTGCACCCCCTGTCGGACCGGGCGCGGCTCATGGTCTCCTTTCTCATTCTCATGGGCGTGGGCAGCTTCGCCTATCTTGTGGGCGCCTTCACCCAGGTTGTGGTGGAAGGCCGGCTGCATGACATTTGGGGGAAACGCAAGATGCAGAAAATCATAGATTCCCTGGAAGATCACTATATCATCTGCGGTTACGGCCGCATTGGTGCGGTCATCGCCGAAGAGTTGCGCCGCGAGGAGCTGCCGGTGGTCATCCTTGAAAAGGATCCCGAGCTGTTGTTCGAACTCGAACGGGACAACCACCTCTTCCTGGCCGGCGACGCGACCACGGACGAACTCCTGCTGGCCGCCGGAGTGGAGCGGGCCAAGGGGCTTTTCGCCTGCGTCAGCCAGGACGCCGAGAATGTCTACATCACCCTGTCCTCGCGGCAGTTCAACACGGAACTGACCATCATCGCCCGCGCCGACCGCCCCGAATCCGAAGCCAAGCTGGAACGGGCCGGGGCCGATCGCGTGCTGACCCCGCACCAGATCGGGGGCAAACGCATCGCCCAGGTCATGCTGCGGCCCACGGTGACTGATTTCATGGATCTGGCCACGCAGGGACACAACCTGCAGATGGAGGAGATCCTGGTTCATCCGGGGTCCGAACTGGTCGGCACGAATCTCATCACCTCGGGCATCCGGCCCCGCTTCAACCTGATGATCATCGCCATCGAGAAGGCCGGCGGGAGGATGATCTTCAACCCTCACCCCGAGACGACCATCGAGGCCGAGGACACGCTCATTGCCGTCGGCCCCCCCGAGAACTTTCTCGGGCTGCAGAACATCAGCCGCTCCGCGAAAGGGACCGGCGCATGAACCTGCCCCTGAACCTGCCTTCCGAGGCGGACCGCCTGGTCGAACGCCTGGCGGAATACAACGATGCCTACCGCCGCGGCGCGCCCGTTGTCAGCGACGCCCAGTACGACCTTCTCGTGGAGCGCCTCAAGGAGTTGCGGCCGGACCATCCGTTCCTGCACCGGGTGGAGCCCGAAACCTTCGCGGGCAAGCGGGAGATTCGTCATCCCGTGCCCATGCTCTCCACGGACAAGGCCTACACATCCGAGGACCTGCAGCGTTTCGTAAGCCGCGTGGAAAAGGAAGCCGCCGAGATCGGCGTCACGGGCGTGCGTTTCCGCGTGACGCCCAAGCTCGACGGCCTGGCCGGGCGCGACGACGGCACCCATTTCGTCACGCGCGGCAACGGCGAGACCGGCTACGAGGTCAGCTCGGCCTTTGCCAAGGGCATGATCCCCTGGGGCGGCCGGGGCCGGGGCGTGGGGGAGATGGTCATCCTGCAGAGCTATTTCGACGAGCACCTTTCGGACGCCTTCGAACATCCGCGCAACCTCGTGGTCGGCATCGTGTCTTCGGACACGGTCAACGAGCTGGCCGCCAAGGCCCTGGCCGACGAGGCCGTGCGTTTCGTGCCGTACTCGGAGCTGCCCAGCCGCGAGGTCAGCGGCGCCGAGCTGCTGGCCGGCCTGGACACCATCTGGGAGGAGTTGACCAGCGGTGTAGACTACCCCCAGGACGGCTTGGTCGTGGAGGTCACCGACGAGGACGTGCGTCGCACCATGGGCGCCACCAGCCACCATTACCGCTGGCAGGTCGCGGTCAAGCGCAAGGGCGAGACCGCCGTGACCGTGGTGGAGGACGTGGTCTGGCAGGTGGGGCGCACGGGCAAGGTCACGCCCGTGCTCCTGGTCGAGCCCGTGAGCGTCTCCGGGGCGACCATCCGACGCGTCACGGCCCACAACGCCGGCCTCTTCGAGAAAAAGGGGCTGGGGCCCGGCGCCGAGATCGAGATCATCCGCAGCGGCGAGGTCATCCCCAAGGTCGAGGAGGTGCTGGTGCCTGCCGGTACGACCCTCCCGGAAGAGTGCCCCTCCTGCGGGACGCCCCTGGTGCGCGAGAACGATTTTCTGATCTGCCAAGGCGAACATTGTCCCGCCCAGATCGTGCAGACCATCGAACACTGGTTCAAGACCCTGGGCAACGCCGATTGGTTCGGCCGCAAGACCGTGGAAAAAATGGTTCGTTCGGGTTATGACAGCCTTGAAAAGGTGTATGAGCTTGGCGAAGAGGATTTCAAGGCCATGGGTTTCGGGCCCGTGCAGTCGTCCAACCTGGCCGAGGCCGTGCACCTGAGCCGCACCCGCGAGGTCGAGGACTGGCGTTTTCTGGCCGCACTGGGCATAGAGGATCTGGGCAAGGGCGACAGCCGCAAGCTGCTGGAGAATTTCCGCCTGGAGGAGCTGACCGGCATCGAGGCCGAACGCATCCAGGCCGTCCGGGGCTTTGGCGCCGTCACGGCCCGGTCCGTGGCCAATGGCCTGGCGCGCCGGGCCCTGACCCTGCGGCATCTGCTGGACCTGGGTTTTCGGATCCGGCGCACGGGCGCAGCCCGCCAGGAACAGGCTCCGGCATCGAGTCCCATTGCCGGCAAGCACGTGGTCTTCACGGGCAAGATGCGCGGCTCCCGCGAAGAGATGCAGGAGCAGGCCCGGGCCCTCGGGGCCCTGGTCCAGAGCGCCGTCAACGCCAAGACCGATCTGTTGGTCTGCGGCGAAAACGTTGGAGCGAGCAAGATGAACAAGGCCCGGCAGTTCGGGACCGACATCGTGCGGGAAGACGAATACCTGCGCCTTGTCGGCGCTGACGGGCAAACAAACACAGGAGTTGAGACATGAGCATTCCAGTCATCATCATGGGCGCCAAGGGGCGGATGGGCTCCACCCTGGCCCGTCTGGCCACCGAATCCGAGCAGTTCAGTCTGAGCGGAGTTGTCGAGCGGCCCGAGTTCAGCGGCGGGCTGGAGCTTCTGGGGTGCCCCGTGGCCTATGACGTTCAGGACCTTCTGCAGTCCTCGCCGGGAGCCACGGTTATCGACTTCACGGCCCCGGAAGTGAGCCTGGCCACGGCCCGGGCGGCTTCCAGGACAGGCAATCCCGTGGTTATCGGCACCACCGGCCTCACCGCCGACCAGCTAACCGAACTCGGCAGCCTGGCAGCGAGCACTCCCGTTTTCTGGTCCCCGAACATGTCCATCGGCGTGAACGCCCTGGTGCGCATCCTGCCCATGCTCGAACGCATCCTGGGCGAGGCCTACGACATGGAGATCACCGAGATTCACCATCACCACAAGAAAGACGCGCCCAGCGGCACGGCCGTGAAGCTGGCCGAGGTCCTGGCCGCGTCGCGGGGATGGGATCTCGCCGAAGTCGGCAACTACGGCCGCATGGGCATTATCGGCGCGCGGCCCGAGAAGGAGCTTGGCGTGCACGCCCTGCGCGGCGGCGACGTGGTCGGCGATCACACGGTCTATTTCTTCGGCCCGGGCGAACGCCTGGAGGTTACCCACCGCGCCCACTCGCGCGAGAACTTCGCCCGCGGAGCCCTGCGCGCCGCCGCCTGGCTCTCGGAGCAGAAGGCCGGTGAGCTATACTCCATGGGCCACCTGCTGGGGGCATAGCGTGGTCGGCGCCCCCAAGCGGGCCCTGGACCTGCTCGGCGCCGTGGTCCTGGGCAAGGACATGCAGCTGCGCCTGTCC
>CAZQYA010000022.1:0-25781 GCA_964597325.1 uncultured Desulfovibrionaceae bacterium | reverse complement strand
CCACGGTGGAGACCCAGGAAGAGGACAAGTGGTTCAACCTGGAGATCAACGTCGAGTACGAGGACGTCTCCGTGCCCATCGACAAGATCTGGAAGGCCTGGACTCAGGGCAAACGCTACGTGCAGCTCAAGGACGGTTCCTACACCAGCCTGCCAGAATCCTGGCTGGAGAAGCTCGGACACAAGCTCATCGCCCTGGGCCTTGATCCCGAGAAGCCCCCCAAGAAACGCTTCGAGAATTTCGAGGCGCCCGTCCTGGACAAGATCCTCGAGGACATCCCCGAAACCACCTCCGACGGCTTCTGGGACACGCTGCGCGACAAGATCAATGATTTCAAAGAAATCAAACAGATCTCCCAGCCCAAGGGTCTGATCGCGACCCTGCGCCCATATCAGATGCAGGGCGTGAGCTACCTCAATTTCCTGCGCGAATACCACTTCGGCGGCATCCTGGCCGACGAAATGGGACTGGGCAAGACCATCCAGACCCTGACGTTCCTGCAGCACATGAAGGAGCATGGCGCCAAGGGGCCGAACCTCATCATCGTGCCCACCTCGGTCCTGCCCAACTGGGAACGCGAGGCCCAGAAGTTCGTGCCGGACATGAAGCGTCTGGTCATCTACGGTGCCCGGCGCGAAAATCTCTTCAAGAAGATCGAGGGCTCGGAGCTGATCATCACCACCTACGCACTCCTGCGCCGGGACCTGGACGAGCTCCTCAAATTCGAATTCAACGCCATCATCCTGGACGAAGCCCAGAACATCAAGAACCCGAACACCATAACAGCCAGGAGCGTGCGCAAGATGCAGGCCCGTTTCCGTCTGTGCCTGTCGGGTACGCCCATCGAGAACACGCTGCTTGAACTGTGGTCCCTTTTCGAATTCCTCATGCCCGGCTTCCTGGGCTCCCAGGCCTCCTTCCAGAAAGGCTTCGTCAAACCCATCAAGGACGGCGACGACGACAGTCTGGGCTACCTCAAGGCGCGCGTGAAACCCTTCATCCTGCGCCGGACCAAGAACGAGGTGGCCAAGGACCTGCCGCCCAAGGTCGAAAACGTTTACTACTCGGCCCTGCTGGACGACCAGCGCGACCTCTACGCCGCCCTGGCCAAAAAACTCAAGGAACAGGTCCTGCAAGACGTGGACGAAAAGGGCATCGGCCAAAGCCAGATATCCATCCTGGACGCCCTCTTGAAGCTGCGCCAGATCTGCTGCCACCCGCGCCTGCTGAAACTCGACATGCCCGGCTTCAACGCCAACCTGTCCTCGGGCAAATTCGAGGCCTTCAAGGACCTGGTCACCTCCATCATCGACGACGGGCACAAGGTCCTGGTCTTCTCCCAGTTCGTGCAGATGCTGCACATCATCCGCAACTGGCTGAACATGGTGGAGATTCCCTTCTGTTACCTGGACGGCACCTCCAAGGACCGCTTCGAGCAGGTGGACAAGTTCAACAACACGCCGGAGATCCCCATCTTCCTCATCTCGCTCAAGGCGGGCGGCACTGGTCTCAACCTGACCTCGGCCGACTACGTCATCCACTACGACCCGTGGTGGAACCCGGCCGTGGAAGACCAGGCCACAGACCGTACGCACCGCATCGGCCAGACCCGACAGGTCTTCGCCTACAAGATGATCTGCGAGAACACCGTCGAGGAAAAAATCCTCAAGCTTCAGGAATCCAAGAAAGGCATCGCCGACTCCATTATCCCTGGCCAATCGGCCTGGAAGAGCCTGACCAGGTCCGACCTGGAGATGCTCTTCGAAATCTAGCGCAACACGCGGGGAAGGCGCCAGCGCCTTCCCCGCCCTTCCTTCCGGGGGCGCCCATGCTCCATCTCCTGGCCGCGGACGCGGTCCTCGTCCTGCACCTGCTCTTCATCTTCCTTGTCGCTACAGGTTCCCTGGCCGTTATCCGAATGCCGAAATTCGCACTGATTCAGGCCCCTGCCGCAATCTGGGGCATTCTGGTGGAAGCTTTGGGCTGGTACTGCCCCCTGACGGACCTCGAAAACCATCTGTTACGACGGGCAGGCGAACTCGGATACGAGTGCGGGTTCTTGGAGCGGTTCCTTGTCGACACGATCTATCCGGAAAACCTGACGCGCGAGGTCCAGCTAGCACTGGCCGGGGCGATGCTGATCGTCAACTCGGGGGTGTACGGATGGGTGCTTGCGCGGTGGTTCAGGAACCGGCGGAAGAAGACACGAGAGACGAAGACAGGATGCGCCGCACCCTGAGAAGACGGGGCCACCAGTAGCCATCGAGCTTCGATACGGTGACACCCACGCTGGCCGAAACATGCAGGAATCGCCCCTCGCTGACGACCACCCCGATATGCCCGCCGCCTTTGCCGGCGAAATAGACAAGATCCCCGGGACGCATGTCCGCAGCCGCTACGCCCTGTCCTGCGAGGCTCTGCTCGCGGGAGGTCCGGGGCAATTCCACACCAAAAGCCTCCCGAAACACGACCTGCACGAATCCGGAGCAGTCGATCCCGTCCCTGTCCCGGCCACCGGTTCGATGCGGTACGCCCTCCCAGGCTTCGTACCTGGCCAGAAGGATATCCGTAACCTGCGACGGCATAGCAGGCGGCTGGACCGACCCCTTGGACGCACAGCCGGTGACGAAAAGAAGGATGCAGACCGCAAGGCCTGAGAGGGGGAAAACAAGACGGGGAAAAAACGTTGAAGAGAAAAAAACCATGACCTTATCTCCGTACCGCGCCTGATGAAAAGGACGGAGGACGGGAGCCGGCGCAATCCGGGCTCCAGAGGCCTAGCGGACCAAAGTCTCGACCTCCCTGCCATCGAGAATACGCCGGACGCGGACAAGGCGCTTTGACCAATACCCCCTGAAACTGGAAATGGTCACGCCTTTGATGCGCGATGCGTGGACAAATTCCGTGTCGTTGACGGCCACGCCGATATGTCTGCGACCGCGATCCACGAAATACAGGAGGTCCCCGGCACGGATCTCGCTCCGAGGGACGGAATCGCCGAGCCTGGCCTGTTCGCGGGAGGTGCGGGGCAGGTCCATGGCAAAGGCGTCGCGAAAAATGGCCTGGACCAGGGCGGAGCAGTCCACCCCGCGGTAATCCGTGCCTCCGTATCTGTACTTCACCCCACGCCAGTCTTCGTACTGGGCCAGCACGATGTCCCTGACGGACGGGACCTCGGCCACGGCCTCGAGTTGGTCGGAGGCGGGCTCGTGACCCGAATTCTCATACGCCGGCGCCAGGGACATGCCTTCGAGAAGGCCGCTGCCTTCGTCTGCGGAAAAAAAATCGGTTTCTCGCTGCGGGGGATAGTCGGAAGAGACGGGTAGGTCCGCAGCCGGGGGACAGGCCGGAGGCTGAACGGACGCCTGGAGAATGGTTGTTGACTTCGGGGCTGTCTTCGTGCCTGCGCAGCCGCCAAGAACGAGCAGCGCAACAAGCCCGCCAAGTACCGCCACCAGGACACGAGGGCCTTGCCCACTGTGTCGAAAAGCCATAGCCTGCCCTCCTGAACCCATTGAAATTCCGGTTTTCCTACACAATGAACCGTATTGCGTCAAAATACTTGTTGCATATCCGTCCCCATCTTCAACCCCCAGGAGACTTTGTATGCGCCCCCTCTCCCGCCTGATCCATGCCGGACGACGCGACGGCCTCACGGCCAGTACCGTTAACCCGCCCCTGCACCGCGGCTCCACCGTGCTCTTCGACTCCTACGAAGACTTCCTGCGCGCCGGCCGGGGCGAATACAAGGGCGTCACCTACGGCACCGACCGACTGCCCCTGCAGCGCACCCTCGAAGAGGCCCTGCAGGACCTCGAAGGCGCGGCCATAACCCGCGTCTTCCCGTCGGGCATCAGCGCCATCAGCGAAACGCTCATGGCCTTTCTCCGCACAGGCGACCATGTCCTGGTCTGCGACAACGCCTATGGGCCGACCACCAGGTTCTGCAGGGAAATCCTCGGGAAGTTCGGGGTCGCCGTCCAGGCCATCCCGCCCGATGCGGGCGCGGACATCGAGGAATACCTGCGCCCCGAAACGCGCTTCATCTTCCTGGAATCCCCAGGCTCCATCACCTTCGAAATCCAGGACATACCAGCCATCACAACCCTGGCGCGGCGTCGGGGCATCATCACCGCCCTGGACAACTCGTGGGCAACGCCCCTGTTCCTGCATCCCTTCGAACTGGGGGTGGACATCGTCATCCAGTCCGTGACCAAGTACATCTCCGGCCATTCGGACGTGCTCATGGGATCCGTTTCCGTTTCGTCCGACCATGCCGAAACCCTGGAACGCTTCTACGCCTGCCGGGAGATCTACGCCTCGCCCGAGGACTGCCAACTGGCCCTGCGGGGTCTGCGGACCCTGGACGTACGCATGCGGGCGCACCAGACATCGGCCCTGGCGGTGGCCTCGGCACTGCAGGAACACCCCCTTGTGGACACGGTCCTGCATCCGGCACTGCCGTCGCATCCCCAGCATGAGCTCTGGAAGCGGGACTTCCAGGGCTCCTCGGGACTTTTCGCGTTCACCTTCAAATCGGAATATTCCGACACCGACCTTGGCCGATTTGTGGACAGTCTGGAACTCTTCGGACAGGGCTTCAGCTGGGGCGGCTTCATGAGCCTTGTCTCCACGGGCCATCCCGAACGCCACTTCGCAGGGCCCCTGCGGGGCAAGACCCTGATACGCCTCAACATCGGACTCGAAGACTCAAAGGACCTGCAGGAGGATCTGCGGCAGGGCCTCGAACATCTTTCCAACGGCAAACCACTGGGAGAGCATTCATGAAATACTCGCAGGCCCGGCAGGGTCGAATCTTCGTCATCCGTTTGGAGGACGGCGACGTTGTTCACGAGGAGATAGAGAGGCTCGCGCGCGAGGAAGGGATCTCGGCCGGCTTCCTGACCATCCTGGGCGGGGCCGACAACGGCAGCACCCTGGTGGTCGGGCCGGAACGCAGCAGGGGCGTCTCGCCGGTCGTCCCCATGCGTCACATGCTGGACAACGCCCACGAGATCGCCGGCACCGGGACCATCTTTCCCGACGAGACGGGCCAACCGATCCTGCACATGCACATGGCCTGCGGCAGGTCGGACAGGACCGTCACGGGATGCATCCGCGACGGCGTCAGGACCTGGCAGGTCATGGAGGCGATCCTGGTCGAACTCCTGGAGACGCCGGCAGCCCGCATTGCGGATCCGGAGACGGGGTTCAAGCTCCTGCAGCCGTGACGGACAGGCTCAGGAAACGTATTCGCGCGGATTCTGGCCCAGGAGACAAAACACCTCGTAGGTGATGGTCCCCCACCAGGCGGCCAGCTCTTCGACGCGGATGGCATTCTCTCCGGAGCCGCCGAGGAGATAGACCTCGTCCTCCACGGCAGCCTCAGGCACAGGACCCAGGTCCACAGCCGAGAGCTGCATGCAGACCCGGCCCAGGACGTCCACTCTTTTGCCGCGCAGAAGCATCTGGGCCCGGGAAGACAGCCCGCGTGAATAGTTGTCGGCATACCCCGCGGCCACGATGCCGATACGCATGTCGTGCGGCGCCGTGAATGTCCGGCCGTAGCTGACGGTCCGACCGGCGGGGATGGTACGCACCTGCACCAGGCGGGCGACCACGTCCATGCCCTGCCGGAGCCCCCTGCCCACTTCCTCCCATGGGGTGCCGTGGAAGGGATTGGCCCCGTACAGGGCGATACCCGGCCGCTGCAGGTCGTGATGGGTTTCAGGATGCCCGAAGATAGCTCCGGAATTGGCCAGACTGCCCCGGACATCAAGACCGCGCGTTCGCAGCGCATGCAGGGCCTGCGTGAACCGCCCGCTCTGCTCCCGGACATACGCGGCCTGATCCGGGTCGTCGGCCGTTGCCAGGTGCGAGCAGGCCATGACGGCCCGCAGATGCGTCAGGCCGTCCAGGGTATCGGCCACGGCCCCGGCCTCGTCCACATCGAAGCCCAGCCTGGACATGCCCGTGTCGAACTTGATGGCAACGCGCACGGGCACCCCGGCCTGCCGCGCGGCTTCGTCCAGGCGCAGGAGTTGCTCCGTCTGCCCGGCAAAAACCACGATATCCTTTTCGCAAACCATGGCGTAATCCGCCGCGTCCACGGGTCCGAGCAGGGAGATGACCTCTGCCTCGGGCACGGCCTCCTTGAGGACCGCGGCCTCGCCCACGGTGCCCGCGGCCATGGTGCCCGCGCCGGCCGCAAACAGGGCCGGGCCGACTTCCTTCAGACCATGGCCGTAGGCGTCGGACTTGATGACCGGCGCCGGATTGGAGACGCGGCTTCGAATCAGCGAAAAATTATTCAGAAGCGCGTCCAGCCTGACGCGCGTGCAAATATGATTATACCAGATGCCCATGTGCGTTTCCTTGGTTGAATCAGACTCTCAGCCGCACGTGATAGCCCCGCCCGTCTCGGGCAACAAGCAGCATCACGGTATTGGCCATACGGTAACGTTTGAAGGCCCGGGCGAAATCCGTCACCGAGGCCTGGGGGTCCCCGGCTATCTTGACCAGGACATCACCCGGCTTGAGCCCAAGCCGCCCGGCCGGGCTGCCGGCCTTCACCGTGGACACGACCAGCTCGCGACCGGCCACCTGCACCTGCATCCCCCAGCGCTTTTCGGCCATGTCCAGGGCCTTGCGGTCCGTAAAGGACTGCAGCTTGACAGAAACCTTCCGCTGACCGCCCTGGCCGGCGACATCCAGCCGCACTTCCTGCCCCAGGGTGAAATTCCGAAGGATCCGCAGGTAATGGGAACGGTCATCGACCTCGACATTCCCGACGGCCTGAATGACGTCGCCGGGGCCAACTCCAGCCCCCTCCACGGCCGACTCATGGACCTGCGTGACAAGCATCCCCCTGGCGGCGTCGAGTCCGAGGTAGCCGGCGATGCGCTCGTCCACATCCTGTCCTTCGAGACCGAGCCACACGGCCTGTACCCGCCCCAGGCTGACCAGTTCGTCCACGACTCTGCGGGCCTTGTTGATGGGGATGGCGAATCCGATACCCTGGGCCTCGGCATAAATGGCCGTGTTGATTCCCACCAATTCGCCCGCCAGGTTCATGAGTGGGCCGCCGCTGTTGCCGGGGTTGATGGCCGCGTCGGTCTGGATGAAATCCGTGAAGGTACCCTGCTTGGTCTCAACGGTCCGTCCCATGGCCGATACCACGCCCGTGGTCACGGTATTGCCGAAACCAAAGGGGTTGCCGATGGCGATGACCGTCTCGCCGATCATCATGTCCGAGGAGTCGCCCATGGCCACCTGGGGTAAATCGCTGGCGTCAGCCAGACGCAGCACCGCCAGATCGAAATCCGGATCCGAGCCGACCAGCTCGCCGTCGAACTGCCGGCCGTCCAGCAGCCGCACCCGGATGGTCGAGGCGCCCTCGATGACATGGGCGTTGGTCAGGACCAGGCCCTTGCGGCCGTCGATAATCACTCCCGAACCGAGGCTGCGCTGCTCGAATTTGCGCGTCAGGTCCCGGTCGCCGAAGAAATGACGGAAAAGACGATCGTCGAAGAGCGTCCCGAAGGGGTTGATCTCCTGCTCCACGATGCGAGCGGTGTGGATGTTGACCACCGCCGGGGCGACGCTTTGCACCGTGCGCACCACGGGCGTGACACGCACCTGGGGGATGGACGAGGCCACAGAAAAATGGGCGCCCGCAAGCGCCCAGAAAAGCACGAAAACCGCAACTCTGAAAAAGTTCAAAACCTGTTCTCCTGAAAAAGGCGAAATCCTCACGCCGGACTCAGCCGGATGTCCTCACTCCTCGTCGAAAGTGATGGCGATGGCCCTGCTCTCGGGCTCGGGGGGACGCTTGGGCACAAGGATATGCAGCAATCCGGAACGCATCTTCGCCTCCACCGCCGCAGGATCAATGTCCATGGGCAGAGAAAAGTGACGAGAGAAACACCCATAGGAACGTTCCATGCTTTGAAAGGCCACACCGGCCAGATCCGCAGGCGGCTTGCGTTCACCGAAAACGGCCAGTTCGCGGCCATGGACCTCAAGGGAGACATCCTCCCGTTCGAGGCCCGGCAACTCGACCAGAATGAGCACATCATCCTCGGTCTCGACGACATCGGCCAGGGGGCGGAATTGCCCCATTCTCTTCACCGCCGTGCTGAAAGGGGAAGGGCAGACCGAATCCTCGACCAGCCGCTTCATATCTTCCTTCAGACACTCCATCTCAAGCCATGGATCCCATGGAAATAACTTAGCCATACCTCACCATCTCTCGCACGGTTACATGCCGCCCGGCCGGCCGCCATCGGGCCCGGCACGACGCTTCAAAAAAACAGATATGCTCCCAGCGCCACCAGAACGAACGCTACCGCCAGGACAATCCACGCACGGCTTCTTTCCCGACCCACGAACATGGCGCCCCCGACCTGAGAGCTATCGAACTCCCCGGACCGGGTCTGGGCCAGACGGCGGCTTTCCTCGACCTCGGCCTCGTCCTGAAGCTGCTGACCCCTGTCCCTCCTGTGCACCTCTTCCATGGCCAGACCATAAACAACGCCGCATTTGGGGCATTCGTAGGGCGAGGCGTACGCGTCGTCGCCCTCCCTGCGCTCGTAATTGCACTTGGGACACTTTTCGAGCCTCATCCTCAGATTCGGCGGTACGACCGCCGGTTCCGGCGAACCGCCCGGCTTTTCACTGAACTCGGTCATGGGTTACTCTGTCAAGGTAACCTTCTGCAACTGCAGAATGTCTATGTCACCATTGAATATCTTGGCAATGCCGTCCTGGTACAACGTCCGCATCCCTTGTTCAATGGCCATCTTGGCGATCTCTTCGGAACTTTTGCGCTGCGAAATGGCCTTGCGGATTTCCGGCGTGGCCACAAGCAGTTCGTGAATGGCGGTCCGACCGCGATAACCAGTCTGGGAACAGCGTCCGCAGCCCTTGGCCTTGAAAATCCGTGCCGACTCCCTGTCCAGATTCAGCTCCGGAAAATAGTCGGCGCCATATTGCCCCACCAGAAAATTCCATTCCTCATCGTTGGGAATATGCTCGGTCCGGCAGTGAGGGCACAAGGTCTTGACCAGGCGCTGGGCCAAAATTCCGTGCAGAGCCTCGGAGAAGTTAAGGGATTCGATGCCCATCTCCAGAAGACGCGTCACGGTCTCGGCGGCGGAGTTGGTGTGCAGGGTGGAAAAAACCATGTGACCCGTCAGGGACGCCTCCACGCCGATCTGTGCGGTCTGGAGGTCGCGCATCTCGCCCACGAGGATGACATCCGGGTCCGCACGCAGAAAGGAGCGCATGACCCTGGGAAAATCGAGGCCGATGGCATTCTCCACCTGCACCTGCTGCAGGCCCGGCTGGGTGATCTCCACCGGGTCCTCAACGGTCCAGATCTTCTTTTCGGGCGTATTGATGCGCGCCAGGATGGAGTGCAGCGTAGTGGTCTTGCCTGAACCCGTGGGGCCGACCACGAGAAAAATCCCGTGGGGCTTGACCATCAGACGCTCGATGTTCGCCCTGTTGGCGTCGCTCAGGTTAAGCTTTTCCAAGGGCATGGCGCGCCCTGAGGACAACATGCGCAGGACCGCGCTCTCGCCATGGACCGTGGGAACCGTGGCGATGCGCATCTCGAGTTCGCGCCCCTTGAAGCGCACCTTGGCTTTGCCGTCCTGGGGCAGACGACGCTCGGAAATATTCAGGTTGGAGATGATCTTGATGCGGGAGATGACCGGTTTGATGATGCTCTCAGGCACGGACAGGACGCGTTCGCAGGAACCGTCGATGCGCATGCGCACCACACCGGGGCGGCCGGCACGGGACGGTTCGATGTGGATATCCGAAGCGCCCGCCTTGTACGCGTGCATGATGATCTTGTTCACGAAGCGGACAGCCAACTGCCGGCTCTCCTGAGAGATGTCCTCCTCCTCGAACTGGGAGGTCTCCAGGTGCTCGTGGACGACATCCTCGAGGTCCGCGAAGGCGTCTGCGAGATCCTCGCCGAAATCCTCCTCGCTGTAGAAATCCTCCTCGTCCTCCTCGAAGCCGTCGTCGATCTGCGCCTCGAACTTGCCTTTCACGGCGGCCCCGCTCCTGAGCAGCTGGCTCCTGTCCCCCAGAAAGGCCATGATCTCCTCGGGCAGGCCCACCTTGAACTCATACTCGCCGACGTTCATGATCCTCCGGATCTCCTCGATCTTTTCGGAATCATGGGGGTTGTGCACCAGGACCACCGCCTTGCCGCCCCGCACCTGCAGCGGCACCCAGAGGTTGTTGAGCAGATACTGGCGGTTGATGCCCTTCAAGGTCTGCTCCGAAACCGGATTTTCGCTGAAACGCACGAAGGGCGTCTGGTAATAGAGTTCCAGGGACGCCCCGATATCGTCGGCATTGACGCCGTAGTCGTACTGCAGAAGCCGGGAGGCCGAGACGCCGCGCTTGGTGGAACGCGTCAGGACGTCGTCGAGCTGCTCGCGCGTCACCAGACCGCGAAAGACGAGATTCTCGTAAGGGCCCTTGGGCATGTTCTTCTCGTCATGCATCTTCTGCCCCATGATGTTCACGATGAGTCGGCAGAAGGCTTCGTCCTCCCGCGTGAACCTGCCCCCTTCCTTATTCACCAGTTGCAGCACCCCGAACAGGGTGTCCTCGTGCTGCACGGGCATGGAGATGAGGTTCATGGTCTCGAAGCCCTGCACCTTGTCGTATTCCCGGTCCATTCGCAGACTCGGATGCACAGCCTGAAGTTCGGCCGGCTCGACACTGTTGAGAATGAGCGGCAGCTGGGACATGGCGGTATAGCCGGCAACGCTCGACGCGGACACGGCAAGCCGGATCTCTCCCGGACGGCCGTCCTTGAGGACCAGGGCGAAGAGGTCGGAGTTCTTCTCGTCGTATCTGTACAGTCGAACATGTTCCACCTGAAAGAGGAGTTTCAGATCGGGCAGACCCTTGTTCCAGGCCATCTCGAAGGACTGGGCCTCCTGGAAGATGTTCTTGATGGCGATGAGTTGTGTCTTGGGCATTCGGAAACCTCACGTCCGGCAATGTGAAAAGGGGGGAAACAAGAAACGGGACCTGCGGGATGTGCCCCGGCCCCGTGAGTCAACCATTGGCGCGCCCCGGTTCATCCCAGATAGGAAGGGGCGGAACCCGCGCCGGTCTGTTCGCGCATGGCCCGAATCTGCATGATCAACTCGTTCCGCTGCTGCTTGTAAATGTAGCGCTCCGAATGGCACCGGATGCGGGCGATGAGCTCGGTCTTGTCGGGCAGCTTGATCATGTAATCGTTGGCGCCCAGGGCCAGGGCCTTCTTCTTGAGCTCGGGCTCCTCGCGCGCCGACAGGACAATGAGGGGCACATCGCTGAAATCCTCGCTGCTCTTGAAGAACTTGACCATGGTCAGACCGTTCACGCCCGGCATGACCAGGTCGAGCATGATCACCGTGGGCTGGGCCGATATGGCCGTCTCCAGGGCCTTGTCCGGCTCCTTGCAATAGGTGAACAAGACGTCCTTCTCGCCGGAAAGCTTGATGCGCATGGCTTCCCCGATCAGGAACTCATCGTCGATGAGCAGAACGGAAATCGGTATCGGAGTGACGTACTTTTCCGCAATGGCGTCGATGTCTTGGATGTATATACTCATGCTTCACGCTCCACGATCTGGACTTTTTCCATATACCCGCTCATCTCTTCGAGCAACAGCTCCACTTCCTCGCCGTTCTTCTGCATACCTGCGGTTTCGATCCTGTATCCCAGGTGACTGAGATAATCAAAACCGTAGGTGCTCCCGAGCCCCTTCTGGCTGTGACCGTGTCGGCAGATGAGGTCGAAATTGTTCTTGGTCAGCGCCTCGCGCATTTCCTTGATGTTCGAACTCATGGTGTCGATGAAAAGCGGAACGAGTTCGTAGAGCTCCGCATCCACGGCCACCGTGTAATCCACCTCTTCGAGAGGCTCGTGCTCGTGGACAGGCTCGATCTTGACGCCGTTCTCGGGTTCGGCAACCTCCTCCGGGACCAGCTCCTCCTTGATGTCGTAGATGATGTCCACGCGTTCGAGGTAGCTCCCCAGGGCCACGAGCAGCTCCGCGAGCTGGTCGACATCCCTGGCGTCCGAAGCCGTCTGGATCCGCTGGCCGACGATGCTGATGTAATCGAAACCATAGGTGCTGCCAAAGCCCTTGTGACTGTGGCCGAAGCGCCTGAGCGTCGGGAAGTCTTTCTGAACCATAGCCTTCTTCATGAGCTCCAGGTCCTTCTCCATGGCATCCATGAGGAAAGGAATGAGCTCGGACATCTCCGGGGCCACATGGACAGGAAAACGTCCATCCACGGGTTCCGGCAGGGCCGCGGCCCCAGGCATTTCCCCGGACTCTTCCCGGGATTGGATCCTGGGCGCCTGACCTGTGTTCATGAACACGGACAGATGGTTGACGGCTTCGATGACCACTTCCAGCTGCCGGCCCTTGGCCGCGCTCTCGATGATCTTGCCGGCCTGGCTGATCTCGTCCACGGCGTAGGTGCTGCCGAGGCCCTTCAGGCTGTGGCCGCTGCGCTGCATGGTCACGAAATCCTTGGTCGTGATGGCGTCGGCTAGCTGAGACTGGAAGTCGCGGACAGTGCGCAGGAAGAGCGGACGCAGATCTTCGAGCTCGGGATCGATCTGCACGGGTGAATCCTTTTCCTCGAAGCTCGGCTGCACCAGAGACACGGGCGCCTCGTCTGACGCGGCCACAAGGGATTCATGCTTTCCGGCGAAGGACTCGACGATGTCCAGAAGGGCCTGCTTCTTGATGGGCTTGGCCAGGAACTCGGTACATCCGGCGTCCATGGTCTTCTGGCGATGCTCCTGGAAGGCATGGGCCGTGAGGGCGATGATGGGCGTTTTGTACTCCCGCTTCTCGGCCTCCCACATGCGGATACGACGTGTCGCCTCCAGTCCGTCCATGACGGGCATCTCCATGTCCATGAGCACCAGGTCGAAAGGCTCATCCATGAACTTCTCCACGGCGATCTTGCCGTTCTCGGCCTGGACGAGGGTAACTTTACAGGCTTTGAGAAACAGCTCCACCACGCGTCTGTTGGCCTCCACGTCGTCGACCAGCAGAACTTTCCAGGTCTTTTCCTGAAGGCCGGTCATGCGTTTGCGCTGGGCTTCCGAGATGGCGTCGAAGAGCTTGTCGTGCAGAAGCGCCGGGCAGTCCTTCCTGAGAATATAGGTCACGGCCCCAAGGTCGGCCTCGCGGGGCATATTCGCGAGTTCCTCGTCGGAGTCGACCACGAGGACCACGCTGGTGGAAGGCATACCCTGTCCGATGAGCAGTTGAACAATGTCGATGCCGGCTTCGTGGTCCACCATGGAATCGATGATAATGGCCTGAAAGGCCCGCTCGCCCTTGTTGGCGCTCATGGCGTCAATGGCCAGGGCCGCGGACTTGCGCGACGTGGGGACAATGCCCCAACTGCGTATCTGGCTGGAAATGCTCTCGTGCTTCTCGGGCATGTCCTCAATGACCAGAAGCTTCGAATCGACGGGAATCCGCAGTTTGAATTCGGGCTGCTGCTGCTGAAAATCGGGCTTCAGGGGCAGGCTGAAAATAAAGGATGTCCCCTTGCCGACTTCGCTCTCCACCCAGACCTTGCCACCCATAAGTTCCACGAGCTTCTTGGATATGGCCAGCCCCAGACCGGTCCCGCCGAATTCGCGGGTGGTGGAGGAGTCGGCCTGGGCGAAGCTCTCGAAAATGTCGTCCACCTTCGAGGCGGGAATGCCGATGCCCGTATCCTTGACCTCGAACCTGCAGCAGGGAGTCCCGTCGTCCATGACGGAATCCTTTACCAGGAGGGACACACCGCCCTTGGTGGTGAACTTGATGGCGTTGCCCATCAGGTTGATGATGATCTGCCGGATTCTGGTGGGATCGCCCATATAGCGTCTGGCCAGACCCGGAGCGACGTCCCGCGTCAGGCTGAGGGACTTCTCCTCGGCCCGGTAGGCGAAGAGCTTGGCCACATCCTCGACGAGTTCCGGCAGGTCGAAGGAGATGGTCTCGAGCTTGATCTGCCCCACCTCGATCTTGGAAAAATCAAGGATGTCGTTGATGATACCCAGAAGCAGTTCACCCGCCGAGCTGAAGGTCTTGACGTATTCACGCTGCTCGTCGTCCAGGCTCGTTTCCTGGAGCATCTCGGCCATGCCGAGAATGGCGTTCATGGGCGTACGGATCTCGTGGCTCATCCTGGCCAGAAACTCGCTCTTGGAGCGGGTGGCGTTGTCGGCCTCCTCTTTGGCCTGGCGCAGGTCCTCGGCGTGCTGGCGCAGCAGCTCGCTGGCCTTCTTGCGCTCGGAGATGTCCTCGATGACGAAGATCACGCCGCGGCTCAGATCCTGCGGGTCGATGGCCTTGGCCGAAACCTGGCTCCAGAAGACCGCGCCGTTCTTGCGGCGGAACTGGTATTCAAGTTGCGTGATCTCGCGTTCGGCCAGACGGACGTAGAACCTGTTCATGAAATCCTCGAAATGCTTCGTGGAGACATGAAACTTGTCGGGGCTGGTGAGGGGCAGTTCCCCGAGAGTGTACCCGAATATGTTTGCGAATCTGCTGTTGGCGCGGATAACCTTCTGGTCGGCGGCAAAGACCGCTATGCCGACCAGGGAGTTGTCGAAGATGGCCTGCAGTTCGTGGTAGGCGTTGTTGAGGTCCTCGGTTCGTTCGTCGACCTTCTTTTCCAGGTCCTGGTAAACTTCCTCGAGGTTGCGGCTCATGATGTTGAAGCCGTGGGCCAGAACCCCGAGCTCGTCCTTGCGCTTGTCCAGCTTCGTGGTCACGAACTGGCCGCGGGCCAGGCTCTGGGTCAGGGTGGAAAGCTTGACCACGGGACCGATCAGCACCCTGTTCAGAAAAATGTACACGAAAAGCGCGATGCCGCAGAGCACGGCGACAAAGGCGGCCACAAGCTGCAACGCGGTCCTCTGGACCTCCTTGCGCGCCTTGTCGATGAACATCCCCAGTTTGACCTGGCCAATCCTCTTGCCGTCCGAAAGGACGTCACGGGTAACCACGATCACATCCTTGGGATCATAGGCACTGATGAGGTCGTCACGGGTCAGCCCCGTGCGGACCTCACCCGTGAGGAAGGAGTTCCCCACCACGTCGACGATCTGGCAGTAGGCCACCCTCGGGGAATATTCGACCTTGGAAGCGAGTTCCTCCAGCAGGTAGACGCTGTCGCGCTGGACGGCCGTCACGCTTGCCTCGGACACCATCTGCGCCTGCTCCTCGCCCTGTCGCCGAATGTCGGTGATCAGGAAATCAAGCTGGGTAACGTAGATGAAATACCCGAGGGCGAAAAAACAC
This sequence comes from uncultured Desulfovibrionaceae bacterium, assembly GCA_964597325.1. Classification (GTDB taxonomy): domain Bacteria; phylum Desulfobacterota; class Desulfovibrionia; order Desulfovibrionales; family Desulfomicrobiaceae; genus Desulfomicrobium. The sequence continues at coordinate 10,438 of CAZQYA010000022.1, read as the reverse complement.
ACTGCCAGAATGAACTGCACCCCAAGGTGAATCCTGAACTGGAGCAGATTAAAAAATGATGCTTTTTTTTCCATATCCTGCTCACGCAGCCTGCCGCGTGCGACAGGGGCTAAGGTTCACGGGAAGAACTCCGGAAAAACCGCTCATGGCAGGCCCAGCACCGTGGTGACGGCGTGCAGGAGATCCTCGCGTTTGATGGGTTTGCTCAGACACTCCTTGGCACCCATAAGCCGGGCCCACTTCAGATAATCCGTAGCCCCGCCCCGCCCGCCTGCGGACATGGCGATGATACGGATTCCAGTGTCTTCCTTACGCAATTCCCGAATGATCTGTATGCCTTCCTTGTCGGGCATGATCAGGTCCGTAATGACCAGATCGAATTTCCGGCCACGGCACATCTGCAACCCGTCGTCCCCGTTGAACGCCTGAGCCACCTCGTATCCCGCGGAAGAAAGGATCCTGGCCACGGCCAGGCACATGAGCTTGTCGTCGTCGATCACCAGAATACTCTGCATGGCAGCCTTCTTTCCGGATTCACCCATCTCAGGGCTTGTTTTCGTCACTTCAGCCATATCTCGACTCGCCGGTTTCTCTCGCGGCCAATGCGGGATTCGTTGGGCTCTACGGCGGCCTCCTCGCCGGCCGCCAGCACGATCACATTGCGCACGCCCTTCTTTTGCAGGCTTTCAGCCACGGCTTCGGCCCGCTTGCGCGCCACGGCCAGATTGGACTCGTACGCTCCGACGGAATCGGAAAAACCAACCAGAATAACCGCCTTGGCGGCATTGGCAGGCTTCTTCATCATGGCGGCCACGCGCTCCACGTCCTGGACGGCCTGGCGATCGAGTTCGAGACTGGAAGGCTGGAATCTTAAGGTGAACGGCAGATGCTCTGCGCCGTAGATTGCGTCCAGATACTCCTGCAGAACCGACTTGCGCATCTTCTCGGTGACCACTTCGCCGTCGATCTGGACCAGGGGCGGCAGAGGCCCGCTGATAGCCGGCGCCTTGAGAACAGAAGGTGCGCCGGGACGGAAAATGGAGGGCGCGGACGACTGCGCGGTCTGGGACACATGGGACTCGGCCGAAGCGGAACCGGCAATCCGGCCCAGATTCACGAACCCGTATTTCTCCACGACGGCCTGCCCGACATCGGACAGGCTCAGGCGAACGAAATCCCGGGCATAGACGTTCTTGGAATTCGCCCGGTAGTAGACATAGACGCTCCTGCTGGCCGGGTAGGTCAGGGACCGTATGGCCTCGGCGGTGGGGAGAACGCCTTCGGAGCCAGGATCCCTCCTGACGGCCATTTCGCGACACCTTCCGGCCAGGGTGATGCTGCAGAACCCGATGCCCCAGAGTTCCTGGGCGACCTGCTCGGAGAGCAGGGCGTGGACGTCGACCACGCGCGCCGCGGGGGCAAGCTCTCTGCGTCCCAGGAAAACGCTCTCAAAAAAACGGCGGGTCCCGAAATCCTCGCTCAAAGCGAAGACCTTGATGGGGGCCGAAGGTCCGCCGACCTGCTCCCAATTGGTGATCTCGCCGGAAAAAATTTTCCCAATCTCCTCGACCGAGAGACTTTTCACAGGATTGTCCCGATGAACGACCACGGACACCGCGTCCATGCCGAGCCTGTTTTCGCTCTCCTCGGTGAGAACCCCTTCGCCAAAGGACCGGGCGTCCACAGGGGAAAGCCGATGCGTGGCCATGGCCACGTCGCAGCCGCCATCCTTGAGGGCCATAAAACCTGCCGGGGTACCCTGCCCCGTGATCTCGATGGCACGAATCTCGCGGGTGGCGTAGAATATACCCTGTACCGTGACGTCGTCAGCCACGGCTCCAGGAACGACGCGAACCTCGTCGGCACCAAGATGCTTCAAATAGAGTCTGGCCAGTTCAGGGGCCAGTCGACCGGAAAGGGTGCTCGAACCGCAGCAGGACAGGATGGTCTCCTCCGAATACCTGGCCGGAAGATAGACGCCTTCCACTTCCACTCCGGTCCGGCCCTTGGCCAGAACCACCGGGGCGGGCGCTTCCCATCCCGGAACATCCATGAATTCGACAAGATAAATGTTTTCCGTCTCGCGCATCTCCCCAGCCCCCTGCCATTGGCTGACCACACGCCACTGGGCGCCGGCCGTAACGGCCTCCTGGGGTTTGATGACCACGCGATCTACGATGCTCCCCGACCCCAGCGAAATGAGACTGGGCCAAAACGCGAGGGCAGCGGCACAACCGACGGCCACCAATGCCAGGAACACGAGAAATATGCACCATCCCTTGCCCGTGGACCGGGCGTCGTCCTTTTCAGACATCAACATCGCTCCTTTGCGAAATCACACCTGTCGATTCCCGTCAGGGAAGAATATACTTGCCCAAAACCGCATCGAATCCGCCCATTTCCAGAAACACCGCGCCGATCTTGGTGCCGCGGACGGACGTTATCTCGATCTCCTTCTCAATGGGAGATTCGGCCTCGTCGTCCAGAAGAAAGCGGACGACCACGACATCGCCCTTCCGTAAAGGCCAGCGCTCGGACTGAAAGCCTATACCGGTCAGGGACACGTCCGTAATATTGACATCGCCCAGCGGCTCAAGCGTTTCATAGGAAGCGTATAAAATGCCGTGAAGCGACGTCTCCTTGCGGTAATACTTTCGGAAGTTGAAAGATACCCTGAACTTATGCGAACAACGGCGACATGTTGCATTCACCTTCCAATGCGAAACATCCTTTATCTTCTCTGCATCTATCGATTTTTCCAGACCGCACTCAGGACAACGAAAAGAAACCACAACTTTCTTGTGCACAAAAACTTCGACATCCGATGCCTTGCTATCATTCATGGGTTTCAGCCTGGTGTTGGAGTGTACATGACCGAATTAAAAAACCGCAAAAAAGTATATCCTCCATGCCGTCGCCCTGCACTGCGTTATCCATCCAACTCGCAACAAGGAAGACGAAGGACATTTCCATCCTCTGAAAATATGAACGAAAATGACATGTGCTGTCGCACGTTTCAAGCAAAAATTGTTCTTCGACGTTCGTAAAAAAGTATCAAAACATGCAAGGAAAAGCGACGGCCGCATCTCTTTTGTGCCCACGGCCCCTTCGGCCTGCCGCCGGTCACGCTTCCCTTACGGCGCGACACGGATCGCACGCAACCTGCATACACAAAAGCAGTACGCAGGATATGCGAGATATCATTACCAATCTTTATCAATAATGCAATCCATGCCGCTCAATCTCTTCTGCTCTCCGAAAATGCAACAACACCCGTCACTCTGAAAGATGCGTACCCTGATACCAGGGGAGGCACTGCCGGACCGGTTGACACCCGGTGACAACTGAACGACTACTCGGCAATGCGAAACGATCCCCCATTGCAGAGACGGGTGGGTCTCCCTCCGAAAGCTTCCGGGCTGTGGACCGACGACGGCCTCCTGGACGTGCGCAAACGCCAGACCAGCGCCGACGGCACCCGCAAGCTTCTCCTGGGCCTTGCCGACGGCAGGACCATCGAAACCGTCATCATGCCCATGCCCCGAACGCACACGCTCTGCCTTTCCTCCCAGGTCGGCTGCCCCGTGGGCTGCTCCTTCTGCCGCACCGGCCTCTCGGGCTTCACCCGCAACCTGACCCTTGAAGAACTCATGGCCCAGGTCCGCACCGCCGGTCAGGAGCTTCTGGCCGCCGCCGGTGTGCGCCCCCTGCGCGCGGTCTTCATGGGCATGGGGGAGCCGCTGCTCAATTTCGAAAACCTGCGCAGCAGCCTGGAACTCCTCACCTCCGCCAGGGGCCCGCACCTGTCCTGGCGAAAGATCCAGGTCTCCACCGTCGGCATCCCGGACAGGCTGGAGGAACTCGGCCGCCTCCGTATGGCCCTGCCGGCCATATCCCTGCACGCCCCGACCCAGGAAGTGCGGGACCGCATCATGCCCGGCGCACGACGCTGGCCCATGGACGACCTCATGCGCGTGCTGCGCGCCTATCCCCTGCCGGACAGGGAACGCATCACCGTGGAATACATTCTCATCCGGAACGTCAATGACGGAGCCGAGCACGCACGGCAACTGGACAGCCTGCTCGGCGGAATCCGGGCCAAGGTCAACCTCATCCCCTGCAACCCCGTCCCGGGCAGCCCGCACCAAAGCCCCGACAGCCAGCGCATCGACGACTTCGCGCGAACTTTAAGGGAACGCGGCGTGACCGTCTTTGTCCGGCGCAGTCTGGGTCCGGACATCGCCGCGGCCTGCGGCCAGCTCAGAAGCGAATCGACCGCTGCCGACGCCCTCCCCGGAGATCCGAAACCATGAACCCACGAAGAATTCACACGCTGAAAGCCGCCCTCCCGCAAACCGGCCCGGTACTGTACTGGATGCACCGGGATTTCCGCGCTGCGGACAACTGGGGTCTGATCCGCGCCCGGCAGGAGGCGCTGCGCCTCGGCCGACCCGTGGCCGTGGTCTTCTGTCTGGCCGAATCCTTCCTGAACGCGACAACGCCGCACTTCGACTTCCTGCTCGGCAGTCTGCCCGAGATCGCCACACGCCTGCGCGAAGCCGGCATTCCCCTCGTGGCCCTGCGCGGCAACCCGGGAGAGGAGGTGGCCCGCTTCGCGAAGGAACACGACGCGACCCTGGTGGTCACGGACTTCGATCCCCTGCGCGTCAAAAGACGCTGGATCCGGGACCTGCTCGATGCCTGCGCCTGCGCCGTGGATGAGGTCGATTCCCGCAACATCGTGCCGGCCCGTGTCGCATCGGACCGGCGCGAATTCATGGCCAGGACGATCCGTCCCAAAATCAGCCGCCTTCTGCCCGAATTCCTCGATGAATTTCCCGACCTGGACCCTCATCCACACCCGTGGCCGGGGCCGCCCCCATCCCTGGACGTCGGGCAACTGCGCGCTTCGGTCCGGGCCAGCCGGATCGAAATGCCGAAGACGCGCCTCAAGCCCGGCGAATCCGCAGGACTGGACCTTGTCCAGGAATTCCTGACAACACGCCTGCCGCATTACGGACACCGCAACGATCCCAACCGCGACGTCTGCTCCAACCTCTCGGCCCACCTGCACTTCGGCATGATCTCGGCCCAGCGGGTCGTGCTCGAAACAAAAGCCGCAGGCACAAGCGGCGAAAACGTCGACTCTTTCCTGGAAGAGCTCATCATCCGCCGCGAACTTTCAGACAACTTCTGCCTGCACACCCCGGAGTACGACTCCGTGGAAGGATTTTCCGAGTGGGCCAGGGAAACCCTGCACCGGCACAGCCGCGACCCGCGCCCGGCCATCTACTCCCCGGATCAGTTCGAGTCGGCGCGCACCCACGATCCACTTTGGAACGCCGCCCAGACGCAGATGGTCAAAAGCGGCAAAATGCACGGCTACATGCGCATGTACTGGGCCAAAAAAATCCTGGAATGGTCCCCTGCCGCGTCCGACGCTCTGCGCACGGCCATCGAACTCAACGATCGCTACAGCCTGGACGGACGCGATACCAACGGATACACGGGCATCGCCTGGTCCATAGGCGGCGTGCACGACCGTGGCTGGACCGAACGACCGATTTTCGGCAAGATCAGGTACATGAACTACGCAGGCGCCCGCCGGAAATTCGATGTGGACAGATACGTCCGCACCTGGACCACCCCACAGGCGCCCCTGCCACTCTGATCCCAGGAATCACGCATGCCCCCTAAGCAGATCCGGCTTGTCATCGCCTTCTGCCTGATCCTGGCCGCAGTACTGCATGCGGCACCGGGAAGAGGCGCTTCCACGGAATACACCGTCGAAATCCCTCCGCTCCCGGACGGCCTCAGCGAACTGCTCGCGTCTGTATCGGACTGCGTCACGCTGCAGGAGACCCCTCCAGATACAAATGGGCTTCTTCGCAGACGCATGGAGAATGACGTCGAATCCTTTGTCCGCACCCTGGATGCCAAAGGGTACTTCAAGGCCCGCGTCGAAGCCGAACTCGACGTGCAGTCCACGCCCACAGCCATCCACTTCACGGTGGAGCCCGGCCCGCGCTTCGCCTTCGGCCAAGCACGCCTCGTTCTGGAACCGGAAAATTCGGAACTGAAATCCCGTCTGAAACCCATGCTCCAGGCCATGGAAAAAGGCTCCGTCTATTCGTCGGGCACGATCCTCGATACGGAAACAGTCCTCATGGAACGCCTCAAGGAATTGGGGTATCCGTCCCCCACCATGAAGGACAGGGAGGTCGTGGCCGACCACGCCGCCGAAGAGGTCTCCGTGCGCTTCACCCTGGCCCCCGGGCCAGCCGCGGCGTTCGGCGAGACCGAAATTCTCGGGCTGGAGACTGTTTCACGGGGATTCGTGGCCGCTGATCTCGCCTGGAAGGAAGGCGCGCCGTTTGACAGGCGCCTTGTGGACAAAACGCGCCAACGCCTCGTCGGCAGCGGGCTCTTCCGCTCCGTCCGCATCGACGCGGACCACGACGGCCGCGACCGGGTGAACATGCGCCTGACTCTCCTGGAAGCGCCCATGCGCCCCCTGCGCTCCGGGCTGTGGTACTATTCGGACCTTGGCTTCGGCGTGGGCGCCGGGTGGACCCACCGCAACTATCTTGGAGCCGGCCAGGAACTCCGTCTCGACGCCGATGTATCCGAAAACCTGCAGCAGGCGACGTCCTCACTGACCCTGCCCAACCTCGCGCACCCCGGACAGAATCTGACCCTTTCGGCACGGTTCTCCAACGAACTGACCGACGGATACGAGAGCACCAACCTGGCCTTCTCGGGCATCGTGCGTCAGCCGTTCTCGGGCATGCGGGTGGGATACGGCCTGGCCTACAGGCTGGCCGAGGTGGACGACGAAGACATCCGGCGCTTCCACCTGCTCTCGGTCCCTCTCATCGCCGAACTCTCAACGGCGGACCACCCTCTGGACCCGGCCTCGGGAGTGACCCTGGCCGCACGCCTGGAACCCTTCGCCAGCCTCGAGGAACGGGGCTCCTCCTTCATGCTCTGGAACATCACCGGCCGCCATTATCTGCCGCTCCTCAAAGACAACTCCCTGGTGCTCGCCACGCGCGGCCGCTTCAGCCTCCTGGCCGGTACCAACCGCGACAGCATCCCCGAGGACATGCTCCTCTATGCCGGTGGAGGCGGCTCAGTGCGTGGCTATGCCTACCAGTACGCCGGCGAACTCGACGATGACGACGAACCCCTGGGCGGCGTGAGTGCCGTGGATTTCTCCGTGGAACTGCGCTACCGCATGAGCAGAACCCTTGGCGCCGTCCTGTTCGGTGACGGCGGAGGCGCTTTCTCGAAGCGCAATCCCACGGACAAAGAGGACTATTTCTGGGGAGTGGGCGCCGGGCTGCGCTACTTTACGCCCATAGGCCCGATACGCCTGGACGTCGCCGTACCCCTGGAGCGACGCGACGGCGTGGACGCTCCCGTCCAGCTCTACGTCAGCCTGGGGCAGGCGTTCTGATGAAAGTTTTCGCCGGACGAACATCGAAATGGGCCGTGGGCGTCTTCTGCGCCCTTGCCGCCGTCGTGCTCTGCGCGGCCCTGGTTATCGGCACGGCCCGTGGGAGACAGGGCCTGCTCGACGCCATTTCCCACGCGGTCCAATCGCCCGACTTCCAGCTGAAAATGCATGGCCTCGGCCTGGGAACGACATGCACCCTTGAGCGACTCGCCATAGGCGATTCCGCGGGGACATGGTTGCTGGCCGAAGGCATCAGCGTTCGTCCGGTGTTCGTGCGCCTGCTGTCCGGTCACATCTCCCTGGACCATCTGGGCGTCAAAAATATCGACCTGGAACGGCTGCCTGAGGGGCAAGGCGAGTCCTCGGGGCCGCCGGCCCTCCCCGAACTCCGCATGCGCGCCGTGGACGCCCCACACATCAGGCTGGGCAAGGATGTCCTCGGCAGGGAAGCCCTTCTGGCCATACGGGGCAAGCTCCTTCTGACCGACGACGAATCCCGCGCCGTCCTCGAGGCCTTCCGCCTCGACAGACCTGAAGACCGTCTCGATCTGGACGGAATATTTCAACGAAGGGAGGAAACACTGAACCTGGCCCTCGATCTTCACGAGGCGCCCGACGGATTGCTGCACGCCCTGCTGGGCGTAAACGGCACCGAGGGGATTACCGTCAAAGCCCAGGGCCGGGGTCCCGTCACGGCCTGGCCCCTGACCATGTCAGCGCGCGTCGGCAACGTGGCCGGCCTGAACGCCACGGCCACCCTGGCCATGTCCGCGGCCCCCGAGGTCACGGTCGAGGCGACGCTTACGCCCGGCCCGGGCTGGGCCGGGCTGACCGGGCTTCCCGACCAGCCCATCCGTCTCACGTCACGCGCGGCCTGGGAGACGCCGGTCCTGCACATTATCGGGCTGAACGCGGAAACAGCGGCCGCATTCGTCTCAAGCGACGCCGACTGGAACACGCGAACCGGCAGCCTGAACGCCACGGCCAGGGCCCAGGGAAGAGATCTTGCACCCCTTCTCCCCTCGGGCATGATCCCGGGGCAATCCCTGCTCGACGCCGATATCTCCCTGACCAGGAAGGGGTTGCGGGCCCGGGCCGACATCCGTCTGAAGGAGTGGGACATCTCCGGCCACGCCGTCCCGACCGCACGCGCCAGGGCCAACCTGGAACTCCCGCCATCACGGGAGTCCTGGTACGTGAACGCGACCGTGGACGCAGGCATCCCGTCCCTGCCCGAAGGCCTGCGGACCTGGACCGCCGACGCGGCCCTGAGCGGCACGCGGGATAAGGCTCTGCTGAAACGCCTGCGCATGGCCACACGCCTCGTGCACATCGAGGCCGAAGGCGACGTGGACAGCACCATGGCCCTGAATTTGCGCGCCAAGGTGCGGCCCGCGCCGGATCTTTCGCCATCAGCCCTCCTCGCCGCCGGACTCAAGGGACGCATCGATCCCGCTATGGCCGGACTGTCCGGCGCCCTGGACGTGAACGCCACGGACATTTCCGGACTCCCGGCCCCCTTCGGGGAGTTCCTGGGACGAGAACTGCGGTGCACGACCGACTTCTCCCTCACCCCGCAAGGCCTGCGACTCCGCGGTGCCGAAGCCACGGGTCCGGGCCAGGTCCATCTCGACGGAGAATGGGACTTCGCATCCTCCCGCTTTCAAACGATGTTCCGACGCACCTCCCTGCCCCCGCAACCCCGTCTCGGCGGACAGGCCTCGGGGACCCTTGACTCCTTCAAGGCAGACCTCCAGGCCCAATGCGGCACCTTCAACACCGCCGGAATCGATGTGGCGGGCCTCGAAATCCGTGGCCGGGCAAAGGATCTGCCCCGCTCGATCTCCGGCCTGATCGACGCCAGGGCCCGGCTCAACGGCGAACCCGTCGAACTGAATCTCAACGCTGCCTGGGGCGATGGACACCTCGACCTGACGGACTGCACCCTGCGACTGCCCGGAACCGAGCTTGCCGGGGACATGGTACTCGACCCTGCCGGACCGATCCTCACGGGTGGGCTGAAGGCCGAAAGCCGAGACCTGCAGGCCCTGGGACGCATCCTGGGCACGACCGTGGGCGGCAGTCTGACCCTGGAAGCCGACCTCGCAGAGATGGACGGCCGGCAGGGGGTGAACCTGGAGGCGCGAGCCTCAGGGCTGGGGATCTCCGGTGCTGCCGCAGAACGGGTCGAGGCCCGGGGGAGGCTGGTTTTCCCGAACCCCCTGGAAAAAGCCGACCTGGAAACAACCCTCCGGAACGTGCAATGGGCCGGAATTTCCCAGGACCGCGTCGATGCCCGCCTGCTCGGGTCCGCGAACGGTCTGGGCGTGGAGGTGGCGCTCAAGGATGACGCATCCCAGCTCGCCCTGCGCCTGCGCGGCCGTCTCGCTACGTCCCTCGACCGTTTGGTGGTGGACGACGTCCGCGGCACGCTCTTCCAACTCCCCGTGGGCATGCAGTCTCCCCTGGACCTGCAACTGGAGGCGTCCGGCGTAAACTGGCCGGAAACCGCCCTGACCCTGGGGCCGGCCCGCCTGCAGAGCCGGGGCTCCCTGTCGCGGGAGCGGCTCGACATCACCGCCAGCCTGGACAGACTCAATCCGGCCATGCTGCGTCAGCGCTACCCGTCCCTGCCCGAGGCCGACGTGAGCGCAGATCTACGCGTCCAGGGCACTGTCCATAATCCCGACGCACGCCTGCGGGTCAGGGCCGGCAAGATCAGATTCGAAGATACAGGACTGGCCAGTCTGCCCACCATGGAGGCCTCGGCAGAGTGTCTGTTCCAGAACAGCACCCTCAGGGCGGAAGGAAACCTGGCGGCCGGCGACGTCGTCAGTCTGGCTGCTGACTTCGCGGCCCCCGTGAACACCGGACCCGATGCCGCGGGCCTGGCTCCGGAAACTCCCCTGACAGGCCGGGTCCAGGGACGGCCCCGCCTCTCCCTGCTCCCCCATGTCCCGCGCCGCGCCGACCAGACCC
>CAZQYA010000021.1:20521-26151 GCA_964597325.1 uncultured Desulfovibrionaceae bacterium | reverse complement strand
CGGTAGTCCTGCATGATGGAAATCTGGCGCCGGGCGTTGCCGCCGGAGCTGGGGATGACCGAGGCGCCGATGAGCTCGGCCCCGGAGTGGAACCCGAAGGCGCCCGTGAACAGGCCGTAGTTGAAGGCGATCTGCACGGCGTCGTCCTTGGTCACGCCGCCCGCCGTGAGGATGCGGGCCACCAGTTCGGACCAGCGGCGCACGTCGCCCGACGTGTAGCCCACCACCGTGGGCTTGCCCGTGGTGCCCGTGGATGCCTGCATGCGCACCACGTCGCGCAGGGGCACGGCAAAGAGGCCGTAGGGGTAGTTCTCCCGCAGATCGGCCTTGGTCGTGAAGGGAAGGCGGGCGACGTCCGCGATGGACTGCACGTCGTAGGGATCGATGCCCAGGTCCGCAAAACGCATCCGGTACAGCGGCACGTTGCGGGCCACGCGGTTCAGTGTGGCCTGCAGCCTTTCCAGTTGCAGCAGCTCCAGGTCGCCGCGATCCATGCATTCATATTCGCTCTGCCAGTACATCTTTCTCCCCCCTATATCCCTTGAAAATGCCCGGACATGCGCAGGACGCGTGAAAAGGTTCGAGTGCACGGCGCAAGGCCGAAACAGGGCCGAAGTGTATCACAAAAAACATGAGAACCCGTTTTGGCCGCAGCAACGCGCCAATCGGGCCTTTTCATTCGTCCTGCTCGCGGCCGAGATAGGCGCGCTGCACGTCGCGGTTGGCCAGCAGTTCGTCGGACGTGCCCTGCAGGATGACGCGCCCGTTCTCGAGCACATACCCCCGGTCGGAAATCTTCAGGGCGCTGCGCGCGTTCTGCTCCACGAGCAGCACCGTCAGCCCGAGCCGGTCCCGCAGTTCCACGATATGCCGGAAAATATCCTTGACCACCAGGGGGGCCAGGCCCATGCCGGGCTCGTCCAGAAGCAGCATGCGCGGCCTGGCCATGAGGGCCCGGCCGATGGCCAGCATCTGCTGCTCGCCGCCCGAGAGGGTCCCGGCGGCCTGGGTACGGCGCTCGCGCAGGACCGGAAACATGCCGTACATGGTCTCCAGGTCTGCGGCGATCTCCGCCCGCGCCCTGAAACGCGGCCGGGTGTAGGCTCCCAGACGCAGGTTGTCCTCCACCGAGAGGGGACTGAAGACCAGCCGCCCTTCCGGGACATGGGAGATGCCCGCGCGCACGATGTGCTCGGGGCTCCTGCGCACCAGGTCATCCTCGCCGAAGAGGATGCTGCCCTGCCCCGGACGGATCAGGCCCGAGATGGTGCAGAGCATGGTGGTCTTGCCCGCGCCGTTGCCGCCGATGAGGGAGACGATCTCGCCCTGGCGCACGTGCAGGGTGGCGCGCCGCACGGCGTGGATGCGGCCGTAGAAGACATCGACGTTCTTGAGGGAGAGAAGGGCCCTGCTCATTCCTCGTCCCCTCCCAGATAGGCAGCGATGACCTTCGGGTCCTTCTGGACCTGGGCCGGGGTGCCGCGGCTGATGGTCTGGCCGAAACTCAGGACCATGATGGCGTCGCTGATGCCCATGACCAGCTCCATGTCGTGCTCCACCAGGATGACGGACAGGCCGTAGGCGTCGCGGATGCGCTCGATCAGGGCCGCCAGGGCCTGGGTCTCGGAGATGTTCAGTCCAGCCGCGGGCTCGTCCAGAAGCAGAAGCCGCGGACGGGCGGCGAGGGCCCGGGCCAACTCAAGGAGCCGCTGCTTGCCGAAGGGCAAATCCTTGGCCGTGGCCGGGGCGAAATCCGCCATGCCCACGAAATCCAGAGCATCCAGGGCCTCCTCACGGATCTCCCCCTCAAGGCGCCGGGACCCGGGAGTGCGCAGCAGGCTCTTCCAGGCCGGAACGGACATGCGCCCGTGGCAGCCCATGGAGACATTCTCCAGGACCGTCATGTTCGAAAAAATCTCCAGGTTCTGGAAGGTGCGCACCATGCCCGCCCTGGCACGCAGGTGGGGGGGGGCTGCGGTGATGTCGTCGCCCTCGAAGGCGATGCTTCCCCCGCTGGGCGCGACCATGCCGGAAATGGCGTTCAGGAGCGTGGTCTTGCCGGCGCCGTTGGGGCCGATGATGGCCGTGATCTCGCCGCGCACGGCCTCGAAATCCACGTTCGCCAGGGCGTGCACTCCGCCAAAACGCACGGAAACTCCCCTGGTGACCAGGACCGCCGAACGCTGCGCCGTCGCAGCCTGCGCCGCGCTATGCATTGCCTTCCCCCGCCGAGGAACGGGCGGCCCACGATCTTCTGACCCACGCCCAGAGCCTGTTCCAGCCTCCGGCCATGCCGTCGGGCAGAAACATCATGCACAGGATGAGGATGGCCCCGAAAAGCACGACCTCGATATTCTCGAAGGCGCGCAGGAATTCCGGAAGGATGGTCACGAAAAAGGCGCCGACAATGGCCCCGGGAACACTGACCATGCCGCCCAGGACGACCATGACGATGAGCTCCACCGAAAACATGAAGCCAAAGGACGACGGGGCGATGAAGGTCAGGTAGTGGGCGTAGAGCACGCCGGCCATAGCCGAGAAAACGGCCGAAATCACAAAGACCAGCAGCTTGTAGCGGGCGATGTCCACACCCATGGCCTGGGCCGCCTTCTCCGAGGTGTGCAGGGCCCTGAGGGCCCGCCCCACGCGGCTGTGCAGCAGGTTGAAGGATAGCCAGACCGCAAGGCAGAGCATCACGACCACCACGCGGTAGAGGTCCAGGTCCTTGCGGGCCTCCCAGCCGAAAAGCGACAATCGGGGGATGCCCACGAACCCCGAGGGCCCGCCCGTGATCTCCACGGTCTCGTTGAAGAGGATGGACAGGATAATGCCGAAACCGAGGGTGGCCATGGCCAGGTAATGCCCGCGGAGCTTCAGGGACGGCATGCCGATGAGCACGCTGACCACGGCGGTCAGGGCGACGCCCGCGACCATGGAAGCCTCCACCGGCCAGCCGACCGTGCCGCTCAGCCAGGCGCTGGTGTAGGCGGCCAGGCCGTAGAACCCCGCGTGCCCCAGGGAGATCTGCCCGGCGTGCCCCACCAGCAGGCACAGGCCCACGGCATTGAGGGCGTGCAGGCAGCCCAGGATGAGGATGGTCAGATAGTAGTTGTTGGGCAGCGCCAGCGGGGCGGCCATGAGCAGCCCGAAGAAGCCGGCCAGCCAGATCATGTCCTTGCGATAGCTCACGTCACACCCGCTTGGAATCTTTGAGGCCGAACAGGCCGGAAGGTTTGACGAAGAGGAGGGCCAGCAGGATGACGAAGGCCAGGGCGTCCTTGTAGGCCGAGGACACGAAGCCCGCGCCCAGGGACTCGAGCACGCCCAGGATGATGCCGCCGGCGGCAGCGCCAAAGGGATTGCCCAGGCCGCCCAGGATGCAGGCCGCGAAGCCCTTGAGCCCCAGCATGATGCCCACGTCGTAGGAGGTCATGGTGATGGGCGTCAGGATCACCCCGCCCACAGCGCCGATGAGGGCCGAGATCATGAACGAGAGCAGCACCATGCGCTGCACGCCGATGCCCACCAGGGACGCGGCCTTGGGGTCGTAGGAGCAGGCCAGCATGGCCTTGCCGTGGACGCTTCCGGAAAAGAAGGCCTTGAGGCCCGCCAGCAGGAGCAGGCTGATGCACAGCACCCACACGGCCTGGGGCATGATGGCGGCGCCCAGAAACATGATGGGCTGGTGCCCGGAAAAGGGTTCGAGCACATGGGTATCCTTGCCCCAGGCAAGCATGGCCAGGCCACGTATGAGGATGGAGACGCCGATGGTGATGATGATCAGGTTGATGGTCGGGCAGTCGCGCACGGGGCGGATGGCCAGGCGCTCCACCAGGGCTCCGGCCACGGTGGCCCCGACCACGGCCAGGACGATGGCCACTGGCTCGCCGAGCCCCAGGACGCGGGTGAAATAGACGCTCATCATCCCACCAAGCATGACAAACTCGCCCTGGGCGAAGTTGATGACGCCTGTGGTATTGAAGATGATGGTGAACCCCAGGGCGGTCAGACCATAGGTGCTGCCCAGGGTCAGACCCGTGATGAGGTATTGGATGAGGCTCGATGGGTCCATATTTCGCGGATGAAAAAAGCCGGCGAACGATCCCGTCCACCGGCCAGTTCGGACAGTTGCGGAGCTATTCGGTGACCTTCCAGGTGCCGTTCTCGATGGTGACCATGATGAAGGCGCTCTCGTCAAGCCCGTTGTGATTTTCGGGCGAATAGGAATACACGCCCGAGGTTCCCGGAAAGTCCGTAATCATCTCCAGGTTGTCGCGGATGTCCGCGGGCTTGTCCGAGCCACCCTTGCGCACGGCCTCAATGACCAGGGAGAAGGCGTCGTGGGCGTAGCCGCCGAAGGATGAGACCGGGATGTTGTAGGTCTTCTCGTAAGCAGCCACATAGCTCTCCAGCACCGGCTTCTGGGGATGGTCTGCCGGGACGTGGTTCACGGCCACCAGGCGGCCCGCAGGCAGAATGATACCCTCGGCCGCGTCACCGGCCAGTTCGATGAACTTATTGGAGGCGACGCCGTGGCTCATGTACAGGGTGGTGGACATGCCAAGCTGCACCCGGTTGCGGGCCACCACGGCCGGACCAGGATTGGTGCCCCAACAGATGATGGCATCCGGGGACTTGCCTTTGATTTTGGTCAACTGGGCGGTCATGTCCGTGTCCTTGGACCCGTAGACCTCGTCGGCCACGAGATCAAAACCCTGAGCGGGCACGAGTTCCTTCAAAACGGCCCGGCCGGCCTGGCCGTAGCCGTTGGAGACCGTCAGGATGGCCAACCTGGAGATCCCCCGGGCCTTGGCGTCCTGCAGAATGCTGGTCACGGCGTGGCGATCCAGCTGCGGAGTATTGAAAACCCACGGATCCACGGGGCGCACAATCTTCTCCGCTGCGGCGCAGGACACCAGCGGAACTTCGGCCGAGGAAAAAAACCGGGAAATGGCCAGGGTGTTGCCGGAAATGCTGGGCCCGATGACCACGCTGACCCCGTCCTGGTCCAGGAGTTTTCTGGCGGCCATGACGCATTTGTTCACATCGGACTCGTCGTCGTAGACGATGACCTCTACCTGACGTCCGTCCACCCCCCCGGCCGCGTTGAGCTGATCCGCCAGCATGACCAGAGTGTTCTTCTCCGGCTCTCCGAGAAAGGAGGCCGGCCCCGTGACGGAAAAGATGGCGCCAATCCTGATGGGTTCGGCGGCAAAGGCCGAAACGCATGACATCAGGTACAGTGCAAGAACAACGACACATTTCGCCGTTTTCATGATGACCTCCGGGATATAATGAGGGTAGATTGCAGGCTAGGACCGCTTGAACGATAATCGATAACCCGACAAAACCCGGACTGTCAATCTGGTCGGGTCAGAAAACAGGAACAGAGCGCCCTGAAGGACCTGGTGCTCCTTCAGGTGCACCAAAAAAGCAAAAGCCCGTCATGCAGCATCATGACGGGCTCTCGTGACTGAATCCGGTGCGTACGTACTAAATCTTGTTCGCCGCCACGGAGAGACGGGAAATCTTCCTGGAAGCGGCGCGCCAGTGGATAACCTTCTTTCTTCCGGCCTGGTCCAGAATGGAGGTGGCGTTCTTGAGGGCGACGGCGACGGCTTCCTTGTCCT
>CAZQYA010000021.1:0-20511 GCA_964597325.1 uncultured Desulfovibrionaceae bacterium | reverse complement strand
ATTTTTTCGGCATAGGCTGACAAACGCTGTAAAATGACATCAAGAATACCGCCGCGGCTTCCTTGTCCTGGGACTCAATAGCGGTGCGCACGGCCTTCACGGCGTTCTTCACCCGGGTTTTCATCATTCTGTTACGCTCACGGGCCGTGAGGCTCTGGCGATGCCTTTTGAGGGCAGACTTGTGATTGGCCAAGATATACTCCTTCTCGAAAATATACGCGTGTATCAGTCAGTAATAAGATGTCTCTGCAATCCGGGGTGTGTAGCCGAAGCTTTCAAACCCTGTCAAGCACGCAATGTGTGCTAGACTTGGAATTTTCCGAAATCGGCCACTCGCCCGAGGGTCGAGACCAGCCGCTGCAGAAGATTAAGCCTGTTGGTGCGCAGGGCCGCATCGTCGCACATGACCATGACCCCGTCGAAGAACCCGTCCACCACGGGACGCAGGGTCCCGAGCAGGGCGAGCATTCCGGGATAGTCGCCGGCCTCGGCCAGGCGCGCCCATTCAGGCTCAACTTTCCTGAGGGTTTCGCGGAAAGCCTTCTCGGCGTCGTTTTCCAGCAGGTCATCGCGGACCTCGCCCGAAAGCTCCTGTCCGGCCTGCTTGCGAATGATGTTGGCCGCGCGCTTGAAAGTCAGGACCGAAGCCTCGAAGTCCGCCTCGCGGCTGAAATCGGCCAGAGCCTTCACCCGGCGCCACGTCTCGAAGATGTCTGCGAAGCCGGGAGCCATGGCCGCCTCGAGCACCAGTGTCTCAACGCCCTGGGCGTTCCAGAAGGCGCGCAGACGCTGCCCGAAAAAGTCCATGAGTTTGTCCAGGGCCTCTTCCGGCTGAAGCTTCCATGCCACGTCCGCGTACCCGGCCTGGGCCTCGCGCAGCAGGACGGAGATATCCAGAGTCAGGCCGAGTTCCAGGATGATGCGGCAGACGCCGAGGGCGTTGCGGCGCAGGGCATAGGGGTCGGCCGCGCCGGTGGGCATCATGCCCAGGCCGAAGCAGCCGGCCAGGTTATCGAGTTTGTCGGCCAGAGAGAGGATGGCGCCGGCCATGCTTTCAGGCAGGGGGGAGTCCTGACCGGCAGGCAGGTACTGCTCATACAGGGCCTGGGCCACTGTCTCGCCCTCGCCCTTCATGCGGGCGTAAATGCCGCCCATCTTGCCCTGCAGGTCGTCAAACTCGTAGACCATCTCCGAAACCAGGTCGGCCTTGGACAAGCGGCCTGCCCGGGCCATATCCACAGCCAGGGCCGGCGACACGCGCGAAGCAATGGAAGCCGCGAGCTTCTCCAGACGCCGGGTCTTGTCGCCCATGGTGCCCAACGGGCCGATGAAAATGACCTTGTCGAGTTTATCCAACCAGCGGTCGAAGGTGGCGCCACAGTCGGCCTCCCAGAAAAAGCGGGCATCCTCGAGGCGGGCCCGAAGCACCCGCTCCCACCCCTTGCGCACCAGGGCAGGCTCGCGCGACTCGATATTGGCCGCCGTCAGGAAATACGGCAGGAGCTTGCCGTCGGGGCCGCGCAGGCCGAAGCTCTTCTGGTGCGTCTCCATGCTGGTCAGCAGAACCTCGGCCGGAAGTTCCAGGAACTTCTCATGAAAACCGCCGAGCATGGCGCGGGGGTACTCCACGAGATTGGCGACCTGATCGAGCAGGGATTCGGACCATTCCACGGTCCCGCCCACCTCGGCGGCCAGACGGTCGCCGTCGGTACGGATGGCGGCCTTGCGGTCGGCGGCGGCGAGAACGACCCTGCCCTGCTCCAGCAAAATCCGGGCATAGTCATCGGCATGAGGCACAGCAAAGGGACCGGGGCCCATGACGCGGTGGCCGCGGGTCTCGCGCGCAGCAGTCAGGCCGGCGAAATCAAAGGTAACGACCGCATCATCAAGCAGGGCCATGAGCCAACGGACGGGACGGCCGAACGTGCACTCCCGGCCGATCCACTGCATCTTCTTGGGAAAGGTCAGGTGCGGCAGCACGGAGGCGCAGGTCTCGGCCAGAATCTCGCCGGCGGCACGACCGCCCACGGTCTTCTTGAGGGCCAGGTATTCGCCCTTCTCGGTCTTCTCGACATAGACCTGATCGAACTCCACGCTCTGGGAACGAGCAAAACCCAGGCCCGCTTTGGTCGGATTGCCGTCGGCGTCGATGGCGATGCGCACGGGCGGACCCGAAACCACGATCTCCTCGGTCTTCTGAACGTCGGCCAGGCCCGTGATATCCACCACCAGCCGACGCGGGGTCGAAAAGGTGCCCACGCACCCGAAATCCAGCCCGGCCTCGCCCAGCAGGGCTTCGAAACGCTCACGCAGTTCGCGGTCCAGCAGGGGCAAAAACCGCGCAGGCATCTCCTCCACGCCGATCTCTAGAACAAAATGACTCATGAAAAATACTCCCTATGCAAAACCCGGATGCGGGGGGACGGTTAGGATGCCAGAAGCGGATGGCCCATTGCTTCACGCTGGTCGACGTACAGCCTGGCCACGGCCGAAGCCAGGGTCCTGACGCGGGCGATGTACTTGGCCCGCTCGGTGATGGAAATGGCGCCGCGGGCGTCCAGCAAATTGAAGGTATGGGAGCACTTGAGGCAGAAATCATAGGCGGGCCAGGGCAGCCCTGCCTCGCACAGCTTAGTGCATTCCGCCTCACAGGCATTGAAGAAATTCAGAAGCATGTCCTGATCGGAATGATCGAAATTGTACTTGGAGTGTTCCACCTCGGCCTGATGATAGACCTGCCCGTAGGTCACATGATCGTTCCAGGCCAGGTCGTAGACCGATTCCTTCTCCTGAAGATACATGGACAGACGCTCCACGCCGTAGGTAATCTCGCAGCTCATGGGCTCGAGATTGATGCCGCCCACCTGCTGGAAATACGTGAACTGGGTGACCTCCATGCCGTTGAGCCAGACTTCCCAGCCAAGCCCCCAGGCGCCAAGCGTCGGGCTCTCCCAGTCGTCCTCCACGAAACGGATGTCGTGCACGTGCTTGTCGATTCCGAGCACACCGAGGCTGTCCAGGTACAGCTCCAGCACATTGGCCGGAGAAGGCTTCAAAATGACCTGGAATTGAAAATAGTGCTGAAGGCGATTGGGGTTCTCGCCGTAGCGCCCGTCCGTGGGACGGCGGGAAGACTCGGGATAGGCCACCTTCCAGGGCTCGGGGCCCAGGACACGCAGGAAGGTGGACGGGTTGAAGGTCCCGGCCCCGACTTCCATGTCGTATGGGAACTGCAGCACGCAGCCCTGATCGGCCCAGAAACGCTGCAGATTGGTGATGACGTCCTGAAAATTCATGCAAAGCTCCTTGAAAACGATATATATCCGCCCGCAAGGCTAGCACCGCACGAAGCGGTTGCCCTCGCAGGTCAGGCCCAGATGACATTGGACAAAAGCGTCCACCAGGTGAACGCATTCCTCCCGGACCCTGGCCGACGGCGTCAGCCCGGCCCACTCCTTGGGGCCCGTACGGGCCAGGTGGTCAAGCAGACCGAGGGTCTCCCGGGAGGTGGAAATCTTGGCGCCGCCACCCGAAGGGCAGCGCAGGCAGTACAGGCCGCCTTCCTGCACGGCAAAGACAGCGCGGTGATGGGCGTCGAGGGCCCCCCCGCACTGACGGCACCGCTTCAGGTCCGGCTGGTAGCCCTGGGAAAAGGCCATCTTGGCCCGGAACAACAGCGGGATGAACTGCGATCCCACTTCCTCCCTGTCGAGGGCTTCAAGGGTTTCGAGCAGCAGCGCATAGGCCGCCGCATACCCGTCCGGCGTGTAGGACAGGGATTCGAAAAAACGCACGCAATTGCTGACCATACCCAGCTTCCCAAGATTCCGCTTCAGATTCGGGAAGGCATTGATCAGTGTACCCTCTTCGAGACACCAGTACTCCTGCCGGCTCCGGCTGACCCGGAAATGGACCAGGTTCAGATGATCCAGGCACCCGCAGAATCTTCGGCGACTGCGACGCCCGCCAAAGGCAAAACCCGTGAGAAGACCGTGGGAGGGAGAAAAAAAACGGACCCAGCAGTCCGCTTCACGAAAGGTGCCCATCCGCAGCACCAGGACCTGTTCTGAAAACTCCATTCAGACGCCTATTCGAAAACTTCTGTCCGGACCTCCCCGAGCTTGGCATCGAAGGGGTACGCCTCACCGTCGAGGACCAGATCGACCCCGCCGGCATTGCCGAACTTGACGGTCAGGGAATCGCGAAAGTCGATGGTGACCGACTCGCCCTTGCGCAAAAAATAATCCACGACCTTGTCGTCGGGACGAGCCTGCAGC
Organism: uncultured Desulfovibrionaceae bacterium; assembly: GCA_964597325.1. Lineage (GTDB taxonomy): Bacteria > Desulfobacterota > Desulfovibrionia > Desulfovibrionales > Desulfomicrobiaceae > Desulfomicrobium. The sequence goes on along the minus strand of CAZQYA010000021.1, from coordinate 16,234 downwards.
CAACTGGCCGAATGTGCGCTGATGCGCAGGGAACGCTCCACGGGAGAAGCGGGTGCCGCCGTGCTTTCCTCCGCCGAAGGGGCCGGGGCTTGCGCTTCAACCTCGGCAGGAACTTCCGGGGCAGGCTCGACGGCCGTCTCCACGGAAGCAGCTGCGCTGGCATTGCCTTCGATGGCGGCCGATGCGTTCTGCGTCTCCTCCAGGGAAATCTGCGGTTCCTCCGCCACTTCCTGCATCTGCGTAAGCGGCGCGGGCATATCCTCGGGCGGCAGGGTTCTGGCCTGCGGTGCGGGCACCTGTTCTTCTATGGCAGGGAGGGTGACGGGAATCTCGCGCGCAAAGTAGATGTCGTAAAGGTACCAGCCAAGGGCCCCCAGAGCCAGGATACCGAGGAAGGCAGCCACACGCACGGCGCTGACGACGCCGGCCGTATCACGCTCGCGCACGCGAATGCCCGAGGACTTGGCCTCAGGCTGATCGCTCTCCGTGGGCACAGGATATTCCCGGGCGAAATGCTGGCACAGGTCTGCCGCGTCCAACCCCAGAACCATCGCGTAGCTGCGTACGAATCCCCTGGCGTACACCGGGTGCGGAAATTTTTCTCGGTTGCCTTCCTCAAGGGCGGTAATGACCCCATGGGCGATCTTGGTCTTCTCCTCAACCGCCTCGATGCTCAATCCCCGACTCTCGCGGGTTTCACGCAACGTTGCTCCGATTTCAATCAGATCCATATTCCGCACACTCCCTCAAAGATTGGCGTACCGGGACCTAGAGCCGCTTTTCGATGACGGCCTTGGCGCGCAGTCCGCTCATATATTCCTTGAAACGCTCCTCGAGTTTGGGCCGCAGAATGGCGTCGCGCACTTCATCCTCTGAGACGGCCTGATCCTGCCGGGCCTGATCCGTGCGTTCGAGAAGCTTGAGAACGACCCAGCGCTCCTGGATCATGGTCGGCCGGCTCATGTCTCCGGCCTTGAGATCCTGCAGAGCCTCGCGCCAGGGATCGGCCAGATCACTCCAGCGCACGTCCCGCATGACGCCGTCGTCGGTCTTTGGCCCCACGGAATACCGCTCCACGGCCTGGGAAAAACTCATCTCGCCTGCGGAGATGCTCTCGCGCAGCCCGGAAGCCTGATCGGAGTCCACGACGGCCAGAATCTGAAGATCAAAAACACGTTCCGTGTTCATCTCGGCGCCGTTCTTTTCCATGTAGGCGTCAATCTCCTCCTGGGTGACGACAACCTTACGCCGGACCATGTAGTTGATGATCTTGTGTTTGATGATGTCCTGGCGACTGCTCTCCCTGAACTGCGCCTCCGTCAACCCCTGCATGCGCAGGGACTGCAAGAAGTCGTCTTCGGTCATGCGGTGCCGGGCCTTGAACTGGCGGATCTCGTTCTCGACCTCGGAGTCCGAGACCTCGACCTGAAGCCGGGCGGCCTCTTGGCGTACGACAATGTCGTTGATCATGTCGTCGAGCACCTGCGGGGCGAGCTTTGCAGCTGTGCCTGCGTCTGGCGTGCGACCCATGATCAGACGCATTCGCTGCTGCAGGTCGACGTACGTGATGATCTCGCCGTTGACCACGGCGACGATGCGGTCAACGACCTGGGCGGCCTGGGAGTGTCCGACAATCACGAAAGCCAGAATGGCCGCAAGAAAAAGATGATAACCGTGTTTTTTCATGAATCAAACCCATTTCATAGAATGAATGTATGGAGTGCGCGTATGACAAAATCGACTTCAGGAAAAGCATAAATTATCAGCCGGGCGGATGTCCAACGCGATCACGGTACTACCTCCGTGAGAAGAACGAGTCCAGTCTCAATCTTGACCGTCGGCGCTCCCTTGGGCCTGGACGCGCTCCCGAAGCCCGAGGAGCATATCCTTCAGGCCCTGCATGGCCGTCGTGGCCGTACCCGCCTCCTCCATGCGCAATTCCAGCTTGGCTGGAGGCAGGATGCGCGCCGCGCTGGAATTTTCACCCACCCAGGCCATGAGCCGCAGGGGATCGAGGCTGTGTCTGGTCTCGTCCCAATGCAGGACCGCCTTACTCTCGAAGAGGTCCACGCGCACGGCACCCAGCCTGCGCGCGTCGATCTTGATCATAAGCACGGCCACGAAAGTCTTCAACGCCTCGGGCAGGGATCCGAATCGGTCGCGCATGTCGTCCACGATCTCGGAAATGCCCGCCTCATCCCGGCAGGACGAGAGGGCCTTGTAGTAATGCAGCCGCTCCTTGCCGTCGGCCACATATTCCTCGGGAATAAGAGCCTGAAACCCAAGATTGAGCTCCGGCTCGATCTCGGTCTCGACTTTGCCGCCACGCAGACGCGTGACCTCCTCTTCGAGCATTTCGAGAAACAGGTCCAGGCCCACCTTGCCGATGGTGCCCGACTGGGCCTCACCCAGAATGTTGCCGGCCCCGCGCAGCCGCAGATCCTCCATGGCCACCTTGAAACCCGCACCCAGATAATCCATATCGAGAATGATCTTCAGACGCTTGCGCGATGTCTCCTGCAGGCGCTCCAGGTCCGGGATGATAAAATAGGCGTAGGCCTGCTCGCTGGAGCGCCCCACCCTGCCACGGAGCTGATAGAGCTGGCCAAGGCCGAAAAGCTGCGCCTGATCCACGATAAGAGTATTGGCACGGGGAAAATCGAGCCCCGACTCGACAATGGCCGTACAGACCAACACGTCCAGCTCGCCATGCCAGAACTTGTGCATGGTCTCCTCGAGATCGTGGGCCTTCATCTGCCCATGCCCCATGCCTACGCGCGCATCGGGAACCAGGGACGAGACGAACTCGGCCACCCGCTCCAGCCCCTGCACGCGGTTGTATACCCAGAAGACCTGGCCGCCACGAGCCAGTTCGCGTTCGAGAATGGGGCGCAGCCGCTCTGAATCGCGCTCCAGAAGGGACGTCTCCACGGGCTTGCGGTCACGGGGAGGAGTCTCGATTACGCTCAGACCGCGGATGCCCGACAGGGACAGCTGCAGCGTCCTGGGGATGGGCGTTGCCGTGAGCGTCAGCACGTCGATGGTGGAACGCATCTTCTTCAGACGCTCCTTGTGCTTGACCCCGAAACGCTGTTCCTCGTCCAGAATCATCAGGGACAGATTGGAAAACTCCACGTCCTTGGAAAGCATGCGGTGCGTGCCGATAAGCACGTCGACCTGCCCCCGCCGCGTGGCCTCCAGAACGCGCCTCTGCCCTGCCGCAGGGACAAACCGGCTCAAAAGGCCCACGTTGATGGAAAAAGGCTCCATGCGCTGCCGGAAGGTCTGGTAATGCTGCTCGGCCAGAACCGTGGTCGGACACAGAAGAGCCACCTGCTTGCCGTCCAGGACAGCGCGGAAAGCCGCGCGCAGGGCCACCTCGGTCTTGCCGAAGCCCACGTCGCCGCAAACCAGACGGTCCATGGGTTCTGGCTTCTCCATGTCGGCCAGCACCTCGGCGATGGCCTTTTCCTGATCGCGGGTCTCCTCGAAGCCGAAACTGGCCTCGAACTCCCAGTACAGCTCCGAGACGGGCTTGTAGCGGTACCCCTTGGCGATCTTGCGGAAGGCGTACATCTCCACCAGGTCGCGGGCGATCTTGGCGATGGACTGCCGGGTGCGCTCCCTGGCCTTGGCCCAGGCCGTTCCGCCAAGGCGGTCCAGAGACGGCGCGGCTCCGTCCGGCCCCTTGTAGCGCTGAACCTGCCCAAGCCGGTCCACGGGCAGGTATAGCCTGTCTTCCCCGTCGTACTGCAACAGCAGGTAGTCGTTGGGAACTTCTCCGAACTTGATGCGCTGCAAACCGCCAAATCGGCACAGACCGTAATCGCGGTGCACGAGCAGGTCGCCGTGCTCAAGCTCGTCGAAGGCATCCAGACCCTTGAAGGCCTTGCCCTTGGATTTACGGACCTTGGGGGCGCCGGGCTGGAGCACGGACTCGGGCAGAATCTGAAGCCGCGCCCAGGGCAGGCGCATGCCCCGCCCCAGGGAACCCACCAGGGCGAACACACCGGACTCCGCGGGGCTGTAAGTCGTCTTGAAAACCTGATCATCCTGGGCCGCAAGCTGCATGAACTTTCGACGGGACTGCTCGGAGTGAAAGCACAGCAGGGTCTGGGCCCACTCCCGCCGCCAGACGTCGAGCTCCTGCATGAGGGCCCGCCAGGGACGGTTGCGGCTCTCGGGCGTCCAGAAGAGATCCTCGAAGCCGCCGACCTCCTCCTCGGGCAGGTCGGCACCCTCCTCCCGCACCCCCATGACCAGGCTCTCGCAAAGGATCTGGCTGCCTTGCTCCCAGATCTTGCGGACATCGCCGGGAGTCTGGATCAGGCCATGACGCGGCCACAGTCGCTCTTCGTCCCGGAAATGGTTCTGCCAGGCCCAACCCGTCTCCTCCAGCTTGGTACGCAGATCCTGGGCCTCTGCCATGATGAAGACGCAGTCGTCCGGGAGCCATGCGTCCAGCCCCACGGTGTCGGGATAATACATGCTCGGAGGCAGGTGCGGATGGCCCAGCAATTCCTTCTCCAGGTCGGCCCGGGTACCCTTGGAAATTTCGCCCAGACGCAGCCAGCCGTCGAACATGGCCCTGGCGCTGTCACGATACGTCTCGGCCCCGATGCACCCGGCCACGGGCAGGACCACCGCGGATTTGAGCTCCGCCCTGGAGCGCTGGGACATGGGTTCGAAGAGCCGGATGCGCTCCAGGGCGTCTCCGAAAAATTCCAGACGCAGGGGATGCTCGTATCCAGGGCAGAAGATGTCCATGATATCGCCGCGCAGGGAGGTCTCCCCAACAGCGGTGACCATGGACACCCGGGTATACCCCCAGTTGATGAGCGTCTCGAGAAGATCCTCCTGGGCAACCTCGTCTCCTTCGTCCACGCAGAGATGCTCACGCTGCAGGAGTTCGGGCCGTGGCCATTTCTGGATAAGATTCTCCAGGGGCAGCAGCACACCGCGTCCCCGGACCTTGCGCGTCAGAGCAAAGAGTGCACGCCACCTGTCCGGCCATGGGGAACGCCGGGGTTCTTCCACGGCGTATTGGGGAAAACGCAGCCACATGCGTTCCCAGAAGGGCCTTTCGCCCTGGTCGCGCGAAAGAATTCGGGCCAGGGAGGCGTATAACGGCAGATCCGCGCTTGGCGGCAGGACCATGACGACAGTATGCCCCTTTTCCATAAGGGACTGGGCCAGGAACATCTGCGATGCGGGACCGCTCTTGAAGATTCTCTGATGGCGGTCGGCACCCGACACGATTCTATGCAGTTCTGGGGGAATGATCACGTTGGGCCGGTCACGTTGTTCGAAAACAGGGAAAAGCCGCCTTCCTGTGGAAGGCGACTGCGGCATCAGCCATGCCGGACCGGGCGGCGCCCGAACCGAAGCAAACTTACGTTGCCCAAAAGACGCCCAAGGTCAAGGACGCACCCGGACGATGCGCACTCCCTACAGACCGGAACGACAAAATACGGAGTTGCCCCACCTTCCCGATCATACAACGGAGATGGCTCCGAAAAAGGTGGACAGCCCAAGGGCGCATGAGTAAGGAGAAAGCCTTGCAGCCCCAGAAACCTTGTCCTAAGGAGCACCCTAGATGGCACGATTCCTCCCCCATGAGGATCCCTTCACCCTGGAAGATCAACTCAAAATTCTCGGCACCGACGAATTGCTCGATTTCTGGGAGGAAAGCCAACTGCTCGACAAGTACCTCGAACCCGCCGAAGACGAGAAACCCCCGTCGACACACTACGAAAACGCGATTCTGAACGAACTCCGCCTGCGTCACTCCATGGGGCGCATCTGATCCCAACCGCACAAGCTCCCTCCCGGGAGCTTTTTTTTTGCCAAAAAGTGGGCAAAAAACGCAAAAAAGGCCGGAATTTCCGACCTTTTTCATCGGCCCGCCCGTAGGGTGACCGCATTGCGGATAATCCGCGTAAAAATGGAGGCGGCATCCAGATTTGAACTGGAGAATGGAGGTTTTGCAGACCTCTGCCTTACCGCTTGGCTATGCCGCCTCGGAAATGGAGCGGGAAACGGGACTCGAACCCGCAACCCTCAGCTTGGAAGGCTGATGCTCTAGCCATTGAGCTACTCCCGCTCACGAGGAACATGCAGCTACTGCACGACATGCTTCCCGGTCAAGCAAAAAGGAGGGGTTAGCCCAGCCCCTGCCCCGGCTCCATGATACGGCCCGTCAGAGTCGTCTCGTAGCCACCCAGGGCTTCGATGCGAGTCTTGAAACCCTCGGAACGGATCAGATCCAGCACCGTCTCGATCTTCCAGTCGGCCAGGTCGGGCAGAAAGGCCAGGTCGTAGCGCTCCCTGGCCAGGGGCACGAAGTCAAGCCCCAGAGCGGCCGCTGCGGCATAGATACCCAGACCGCAGGAGGCCGTACCGGTCAGCACGTTCACAGCCACGGCCATGTGCGTGAATTCCTCCTTGTCGTACCCCGATACCTGACGCGCATCGATGCCGGCCTGTTTCAGATGGTAATCGAGCAGAATTCGCGTCCCGGCGCCGCGCTGGCGGTTGATGAAGCGCACGTCGGGCCGCGCCAGGTCTTCGACGCCCCGGATGGCGAGGGGATTGCCCTTGGCCACGATGAGCCCCTGGTGGCGAATGGCGAGATTGACGCAGGTCACATCCAGCCCGGCCATATACTTTCGGAAAAAAGGAAAATTGAAGTCCCCGTCAAGCTCATCGAAGAGATGCGTCCCGGCCATGAGGGCCGAGCGGTTCCTGAGGGCCGTGAGACCGCCCATGGATCCGACGTGGCTCGAAGAGATGCGCACCGGACGGGGCCGGCCCATGAGCTCGTTGCCCAGGACATCAATGGTGTTGTCGTGGCTGCCGACGACGACCAGTGTCTGATCCAGCTCCTCTTCGGGCACGAGCAACTCGGCACGCACCGCGGAGCCGGCCTCGGCGCCTTCGGAGTCGACCGGAATGCGCGTCACTCCCTGGGCGCGAATCAGGGTGGTGAGCATGCCGGCGCCGCGCCCCAGGGGAGTGGCCACGTACTTCTCCCCCACCCGGCCGACGGCCAGCCGCACCAGCTCCTCGGTACCGAGTTTGGAAGGCACTTTGCGCGACAGCTCTACCTGCACGCACGCACGCGCGGGAGGGGTCCGGCGTTCCAGCCAGGACAGCAGCGGGGCCAGCAATTCCTCGAAGCAGACCACCGCCGAGACCGGGTATCCCGGCGCGCCGACCACGAGCTTGCCGTCGATGACGCCCAGAATGGAGGGCTTGCCGGGCATGACGTCGATGCCGTGAACCAGAACCCGGCCAAGCTTCTCGATGATGGACCGGGAAAAATCCTTGGAACCGGCCGAGGAACCCGCGCCAACGACCACGACATGAGCCGGGCCGTCCACCGCGGCACGCACGGCTGCCGTGAGGGCCTCCTCGTTGTCGGGTACGGGGTTCACGCGGCTGAACAGGCACCCCCTGGCCTCGGCCAGGCCCTTGAAGACCTGGGAGTTGCTTTCGATAACCTGCCCGGGCCTGGGCTCGGGACGGGCCATGAAGTCAAGCACCTCGTCACCCGTGGGGATAAAATCCATGCGCAGGCGCTCCCAGACAGGCACTTCCCAGATGCCGGCACTCAGGAGGCCCCCGACGTCGTAGGCCGAGAGGAACCGGTTCTGGGGGAGAAGCAGTTCCGTGGCCACGATGTCCTCGCCGATGCGGCGCACATGCTGCATGGGGAATACAGGCGTCTCGATCTCGATGGCCTCGTCGTCCTCGCGCACGACCTTCTCGATCATGAGCACGCCGTCCATGCCCTCGGGCAGAGGATGACCTGTGTTCACGGCCACGCATCCGCTTCCCTTCTCCAGACGGACGGGGCGGCCCTCCCGGGCGGCGAAGCTGGATTCAGCGCGGACGGCATAGCCGTCCATGGCCGCACTGTGAAAGGTCGGGGACGAGCACACGGCGTAAACCGGAGCGGCCGTGACCCGGCCGCGGGCCTCATGGGACGAAATCGTTTCGACACGGACCAGGGCATCGCGGTCCAGGGCCTCCATGGCCAGGGCAACGGCCTCGGTCACAGGCACGGTTTTCAGATAGATATTTCTTTTTTTCATAATAATTTATTTGGTTAAAAAATCCAGACGTCCACGTCCTGGCCCGCCACCATGCCCTCCAGGGAGGCATCGAGACGCAGGAGGCCGTCAGCGTCGAGCATGGTGCGCAACAGACCGGATTTGCCAAGACGGGGCATGGCCGTCAGCCTGCCGTCGACCTCGCGCAGACTGACCCGCACATAGTCCTCCCGTCCGGGTTTGGAGGAAAGATTGGCTCCCAGCACGGCCCGCCGCAGAATACGTCGTCCAGTGTCAAAGGCGTCGCCGTCACCGCCCAGATGCCGCAAAAGCGGCAGACCGAAGACCAGCATGACGACCTGGGCCGAGGTGACCTGCCCGGGCAGACCCAAGACGGGTTTGCTCCCCACCCGCGCCAGAATAGTCGGTTTGCCCGGGCTCACGGACACCCCGTGGGCCAGAATTTCGGAGTCCGGGAAGGACTCAAGGACCTCTATGGTCAGATCGCGGGTGCCGATGGAGCTGCCGCCGGAGATAAAGACAACGTCGTTTTCCTCCAGACTTGAAGCCAGGGTGCGGCGCAGATCGTCGCGCACATCCGGCACCAGGCCGCGGTTCCGGACCAGGGCTCCCGCCTGACGGGCCAGGCAGGCCAGGGTATGAGAATTGACGTCGCGCACCTGACCGGGCCTGGGCACGGCATCCACCGGCACCAGTTCGTCTCCCGTGGACACGATCCCGCACTTCGGCCTGGCAAAAACTTTCGCGGAGGTGATACCCAGGGCGGCCATAAGACCGACATCCTGAGGCCGCAGCCGGCGCCCGGCGGGAAAAGCCACAGATCCTTCAGCGACGTCCTCGCCGGCGAGCATGACGTTCTCGCCGGGCGTCACACTGCGCCGGATTTCCACGGTTGTCTCGCCGAGCATCTGGGTATGTTCGACCATGATCACCGCGTCAGCACCCGGGGGCAGGGTGCCGCCGGTAGCGATGCCCATGCACTCTCCGGGCGCCAGGTTCCGGCTCACTATTTCATCGATGTTCGCGCTGCCCATGAGTTCGACGTAGGAGGGATTGCCCTCACCCGCGCCAAAGGTGTCGGCGGCCCGCACGGCGAAGCCGTCCATGCACGACCGGTCCACGGCAGGCAGATCTTCGGCGGCGCGAACATCGGCGGCCGGTATTCTGTCCAGACACTCTTCAAAGGAAAGCCGTTCCGATGCAACAGGCGCGAATCCGGCCAGAAGCTCGCAGAACCGGGCCGGGCTGATGACCCTGAAAAAACCGTGATCCATGCCTAATCCACCTTAAGGGAGGAAAGTTTGTGGTCGGGATAAGCTTCAGCATAGTACTGGACATTCTCCCCGAACAGCTCCTGGGCCTTGGTCTTGGCGTACTCCTCGATGTCCTGCTGCAACTGCATGAACTGACGGGCCAGCTGTCGTCCCACAGGGGTCAGTTCGTAGCGCTGGCCCTTGCCCTTGACCTTCTGAACCAGGGGCTTGCCGATGCTCTCCTCGGCGGCCTTGAGCTTGCCCCAGGCTGCCCGGTAGGACATCTTCATCTCCGTGGCGGCCTGACGAAGGGAACCGAGTTCTTCGATCTTCTCCAGAAGCAGGGCCCGGCCGATACCCATGAATATCTTTTCATCTCGTTCGAACCACAGGTGCAGTCGCATGGTCAGGATTTCGCTCGTGATGGATTCGGTCATGTCCCCCCCTTGGCTTTGGCCACGGTTTCGGATGAAATACAAAAATATGATCCAAATAATTACATAAATCAAAGGTCATCGCAAAACAAGCATTGTGGTGAGCCGTAAGACGCGCTAGGAACGAACGCGTCCCGACAGTACCTTCAGCACCTCACCAACGGAGACAGACAATGCTCGAAGCACAGAACGCCCAGCAATTGCTCGTCAAGAAAATCAAAGCCTGCAAGGAGCGGGGAATCTTCCCCCCTGAACTGCTCGACCTGGTTGAAAAGATCTACTCCCGGCAACTCGAGGCCCGGCTGAAAGCCGAAGTCCCGGATGCGGCCACCCTCCAGACCGCCGACGCCCTGCAGCATTCCCAGGGCGCCCCCCTGCTCGAACGCGATAGCTTCCCCTTTGACCGCAAACAGGCCCAGGCGCTCTTCGATGAATTTCTGGAACTCACCGCAGCCTGCAGTCCGGCCCTCTCCGAAGGCGCCAAGGCCCTCGTGGAAGCACGCAATCAGGGCAAGCTGGACCTTGACCAGGCCATGCAGGCGCACCTGAAGGGCGATGAGGCATTCTTCAACGCCTGGGCCGATACCACGCCCATGGCCCCCCGCATCCTGCCCATGCTCGTGCAGGCCGCCATGACCCCATCCCTGGAGCGCGTGGCCCTGGAACTGTCCGCCAAAACCGACTTGAGTCATTCCTGGCCCCACGGCCACTGTCCCGTCTGCGGCAGCATGCCCATCATGTCCGATCTGCGCGAAAAGGAAGGGTTCCGCTACAATATCTGCGGGTTCTGCCACGCCGAATACCATTCCCCACGGCTGCAGTGCCCCTTCTGCCTGGAAAAGGACACAGCCAAACTCGAATACTATGAAGCCAAGGAAGAGCCAGGCGTCCGCATCAATGCCTGCAGGACATGCATGATGTACATCAAGCAGACGGACTTCAGGAACCTGGACCGTCGCTCGCTGCCCCTCATCGACGACCTCGACTCCCTGGCCCTGGACATCGCAGCGCGAGAGAAGGACTTTAAACGGCCATCCCTTTCGGCCTGGGGTTTTTAAGCGGGTACGTCTGCTCCGGACGCATCGGCTTTGCCGGAAACATGAGGCATGGTCCCCGTCCCGGCGGAGACCCTGCCCCGGCAAAGCCTCCGTCGAAATGCAACAGACCGCGCCGGAAGTTTGCCGACACAAAACGTGACATCAGGGAAAAGCATGTACGGATTGGTGCTCGCCGGGGGGCAGTCCTCCCGGCTCGGACAGGACAAGACCGCGGTGCTCCACGAGGGGCGCACGCTGCTCACACGCTCGGCCGAACTGCTGCAGCGGCACATGCGCGACGTCTACATCTCGTGCCGCGACCCCCAGCGCGCGCCTGAAGGATGGACCGCCATCGTCGATGAGACCGAGCGCATCGGCCCTGCCGGCGGAATCATGACGGCCCTCAGAAAACTCGGCGGCCCCGTCTTTACTCTGGCCTGCGACCTGCCCTTCATGGACGACGCCCACATCGCCAGGCTCCTGAAAGCCCGTGAAAATCGCCCGCGGGGCAGCATCCTGACTGCCTGGCGCCTGGAAAACTCGGACTTCTTCGAAAACCTCGTCGCCATCTACGAGCCTGAAGCCCTCCCCCTTCTGGAAGCCGGGGTGAGCCGCGGGCTCTACAAACTCGGCCGCCTGGTCCCCCCTGAACTTCGCCACTGCGTGACGTATACCGAGGCCGAACGCCGGGTCTTCTTTAACGTCAACTACCCTGACGATCTTCGGCTTCTGCAAAAAAAAGCCGAAGTCTGATCCCCAAGATGCGACCCGATACTGCGCGGTGACGTGCAGACGACTCCACGAACCTCCGGCAATCGACGCAGTATTTCAGCGGAAATCCGTTCTTCGGCGGTATTCTATCGGCGGGCGAAAAGCAGTTTGCCTACCCCTGGCACATCCAGGCGGAGGTCCCCGTCTTCGAGGACTCCCTCCACCACCGCCCCGTCGCGGGTATGGACACGCACCCCACCGGCCACGGGCGTCCAGGAAAAATTCAGCGCCTCGCCCCCTATCTCCCACTTTCCGCTTCCGTCCTCGGCCAGAACCATGACCACGGTCACCGCGCCATCAGGCCCCTCGTGCCTGGTCTCATAGTGCCCGACCAGGTCCGCCCTTCCCGAACAGGACAGGCACGCCAAAAGCGTCAGCCACATGATGATCTTCCTCAAAGTCCCAACTCCTCCGGTTTGACCATGAATAATCGGTCCAGATGCACGAGTCTGTCGAAATGGTAGACATGCATGGACATACCGAGCCAGACCACATCGCGCAGCACCGTCCACCATGAAATTGCCTCACCCACGCTCTGAAAACAGCCGCAGTTGATGGGGGTGTCCTTGAGGAGGGCGACGACGACCGCTACCGTGAACATGGCCAGCATACCGGAAACCACGAGGCTTGCGGCCCGCACCCGCACCCCGCCCAGAAGATACAGCCCGCAGACCAGTTCGAGCCAGGGCATGAACACGGCCAGGGGATTGACCAGCCAGTAGGGCACGATGAGATAGCCGGCGATGTTGTCGGCGAACTCGGCCGGAAAATTGATCTTGTGCAGGCTGGCATAAATGAAGACGCCAGCCAGGTAGAGGCGCAACACCAGAGCCACGGCGGGATGGGTCAGGACGTGCCGCACGCGCGCGTTCATTGCCCACCCCCCCGCAATTCGCCAGGATCTGCGAGCGTGATGAAGACGCGCTCATGGTCACGCCCCAGAAACTTGCGGGCCACGATGAGGTCGTAGCGACGGCTCACGCTGCGCCCAAAAACCACCACCGGGCGCTCCGGATCCTCGGAAGCCATCTGCATCATGTACACCAGATCGAAAAGCTGCGCGGGCACGTTGACCGCACCGTCCGCCGACCCCTGCTCGAAGAACTCCCGGGGCCGGGCATCCACCAGAAGCGCACCCTCATCCGCGAGGAGCATTTCAGCCGCTTCGGGCGAAACGACCTCGACCTCGACGCCGGGAGGCTCGACCAGGGGGATTCCGCGCGGATTATGGATATTAAAGGCCAGCGACAGACCAAAGCTCAAAAAAATGATGAGCAGAAAATCGAACGCTCTGACCCGCTCCAGACTCGCAACTTTGCTGTGGACCACGGCGGCGATACGCCGTCCGGCAGCCTCCAGGACGCTGATGCGATCCCTGGCGCGGGTCAGCTCGGCGATGGTGGCGCGCAACTCCTCGTTCTGTCGGGCGAGATCTTCGTTCAAATTCGAGATGGTGACGAAGGAGTCCGCGTTCTTGAGGTACATGACGCCCTGGGCCACAAAGGCCTCCAGGGGTTCGTCGTCCGGAGCGATGGCCGGATCCAGGCTGCGCCCCAGAAGCATGACGCCGTAGAGGCCGTCGCGCAGCATGAAGATGAAAACCCGATGCGGGGCAAACCCCAGGGACAATTCGGACAAGGCGTCGAGTTGCTCGACCCGCTCCACGCGCAGGGGGCGCAAGCGTTTGTCGCGCACCCCTGCCAGACACAGGTAAAACAGACGGTCCACCTCGGCGACGTTCCGGCCCGTCCGGGCCCGGCCGCCCCTGGCGCTTTCGAAAATTGTGCCGGCGTCACGGTCATGGAGCACGAGCAGGCCGTCGGGACGGGCGAAATGTCCCACGAGATTCAGCAAGAACGCATCCATGACCTCGGCCATGTCCACCCGGATGATCTCCCGGGACAGTCCGCTCATGGCGCTCAAGTGGTAGATCTGGCGATCCAGGGCGAGATTGCGTTTCCTGAGCTCCGCGTTCAGCAGTTCCACCTGGGCGGCGAAAAGCGAAAAGCGCAGGCTGGTCTGAAACAGAGTGCCCAATCCGGCCACGAGTTGCCTGTCGTTCTCATCATAGGCGCGGCCGACCAGGTTGGCCTCCAGGCCCAGGACGCCGTCACGCCCCTCGTCGAGAGGGCAGACCAGCAGCAGCTGGCATTTGCCGGGGCAAAGTTCGCCCTCCAGGGCAGGCACGAAGTACGGGCTCCTGCGCTCCCCTTCCAGCGCGTCGAGATGGTCGCGCAGGACCCTGGCGTATTCCGGCTTGAGATTCCTGGACAGGCCGGACTCGGCCATGAGCTCGAACTCGCCGTCCCCGAGAATGGCCGCAAAGGCGCCCCGTGCCCCCACCCCGCCCTGGGCGGACAGGGCGAAGGATTCCAGGATGCGGCGCGGATACCGTGCTCCGCTCAGTTCGGCAGCCGCTTCGGACAGGATGGCGAACTGGTAGCGGGCGCGGGCGATGTCGGCGTCGTTCAAGGGCGTGGGAACCATATTCGAATCCGGCCTAAGGGAGCAGGGCCTTGATCTGCTGGTACAGACCGTCGATATCGTCGATCACGCCGAGATGTGCGAAGACGATCTCGCCGTCGGGCCTGCAAATCAGGGTGTACGGGGTCAGGGGCTCGCCCAGGAGCTTGTGCGCGGCATAGTCGGAATCGCTGACCACGGGAAAGAGATACTGGCCTGTTTTCAGAAGCTGCCCGACCTCCATGTCGTTTCCGCCGGCGGCCAGGGCGAGCATGGTCACGCGTCCCTTGTACCTGCCTTTGTTGAGCCTGTTGAAGAGCGTCCTGAAGCCTGGGGCCTGCTTGACACACTGCGGGCAATAAACGCCGATGATCTCCAGGAAAACGAGATCGCCGGTCAGGTCCTGCAGTGAAAAAAAGGGCTTGCCGGCCACACCAAGCATCTGCTGCGCGGCCGGATCCTGCGGAGCCTGCAGGGTCAGGGCCGGCATGGAATCTCCGGTTCCGAGCGGTTCCGCCAGGGCTGAAACGGCCGGAAAAACCAACATAAGGCTCAAGACCAATCTGACGAGAGCGGACATATACCCTCCTGTGTTCGGACGAATTTTCGCGTTTCCTAGGAACAAGCCTGATCGAGGGTATCGAAGATCTGCACCATGCGACTCAGCCCCACGATGCCGAAGACCTTGCGGAAATTCTCGGAAAGGCCAGCCATGACGATCTCGATTCCATCCTGCTCGCTCTCCAGCACCAACTGGGTCAGAATGGCGATTCCGGCACCATTGACGGATGTATTCGGATCGAAATGCAGCACCACGCGAGGGGAGCCCGCTTCCTTCGCCTTGGCGTAGGCGTCGCGCAGATAGGGCTCGCTGTGGGAACTGACGCTGCCCTGAATGTCGACGACCAGGGCATTACCCTGGGGGCGGGAACTCACCTCGTTCTGCCGGGTTCTGGCCAGCTTGAGGCGCTCCCTTGCCCTGGAGAGCCCCTGTTCGAGACTCTGGCGCTGAATGGGCTTGTTGATGAAATCGGCCGCATCGAGATTCAGGGCCTGGATGGCCAGTTCCATGTCGCCGTGGCCCGTGATGACGATGACCTCGGTGGCCGGTGATCGGCGTTTGATCTCCTGCAGCACCATGATGCCGTCCATGCCGGGCATCTTGATGTCCGTCAGGACAATGTCCGGATGTTCGCGCTCAAAGACCTCGAGCCCCTCCTCGCCGGACTCGGCCGTCAAAATCTCGTATCCGTAGATATCGAGAAACAGCCCGAACATCTTCAGGGTCGCCTTCTCGTCGTCGATTACCAGAATTTTCTCTCGCGTCATTGTGAAATCCTGTTGGGTTGGACCGGAAGCCTGGCCGTCCGGTCGGTGTCGGATGTCGGAGAGCCCTCGGCGCAGGGAAAACTGAGGATGAATGTTGTCCCTTCGCCTGGACGGCTGTTAATAGTGATGGTTCCACCGTAGTCGCGCACGATCCCATACGTGATGGCCAGGCCGAGCCCCATGCCTTTGCCGGTCTGCTTGGTGGTAAAAAAGGGCTCGAAGACCTTGTTGCGCACGGATTCGGGGATGCCGGGGCCATTATCCGCGAAGGAGGCGAAAACCCTGCCTTCGCTGGAGTAGGTGCGCACGACGATGTCGCCCCACATGCCGGGCAGCTTCTCCATTTTTTCCTGAATGGCGTCGCGTGCATTATTGAGCAGATTGAAGAAGACCTGCTGCAGACGGTTGTTGTGTCCCTTGATGAAAGGCAGGTTCTCGTCCAGATCCATGGTGATGGTGATGCGCTGAATGGAAAATTGACGACCTATGATGGACAGTACGCCGCGAATAGGCTCGTTCATGTCCACCCGCTCCATGACCAGACCGGACTTCTTGCCGAAGGCGCGGAGGTTGTTGATGATGTCCGTGGCCCTGTCCACCTGCTGGCTGATCTCGGTGGCCATATCGCTGATCTGGGAGACCGTCACTTCCCGGTTCTGCTCGATGAGCAGGTTCAAGTACTCGCTGCCCATTTTGATGGCATTCAGGGGCTGATTGATTTCATGGGCTATGCCCGCACTCATCTCGCCCAGGGTCTTCATCTTGGCCGCCTGCACGAGTTGGGCGTCCTTCTCCATCATCTCGGTGATGTCCGTCACCGCAACGATGATTGCGCGGGTGCCGCCGTAGCTGATGGGACAGGCATGCATGTT
>CAZQYA010000020.1:0-26260 GCA_964597325.1 uncultured Desulfovibrionaceae bacterium | reverse complement strand
CCGGCCTCGACGCCTTCGGCACGGCCGCGGACCTCTACGTCCAGCACGAACTCATAACCAACCTGACCCATCCCTAACTGACTGTTGAAAAATTCAAAATTCGCAGGCCGTTCAAAAATGGTGAGATGCAAGGAAGCGAAAAAATCCAGGACGCGCGGTGTATTGCGCATACATAAGCGGTCTGGATTTTTTTTCTGACGCGGCAGATCGCCGTTTTGGGTCGGCCTGCTAAAGCATCTCCCGCCGACGAACCGGCCCCGGCCATGCCCCGCGCATGGCCGGGCCGGGCGCCGGTTACTCCAGACACAACCAGGCCCTGGGAAACCTTTCTCCTGGCGCCCAATTCTTCCCTCATGGAGGCATCAGAGCTATGGTATCGGACACATTCATCCCCCAGGCCGCGACAGACCGGGGGGACACGCCCGAGGCGTCGTCTTTGGCAGCTTTTCCCTTCACCCGCGAAGACATGAGCATGTCGTTCACCATCCCGGACCTTGCGGCGTACTCCACGGTTCCCGCCGGGTACACGATCATTCCCGACAGCGTGCGGGTTCCGCGCTGGTGCGGCGACGTCGCGGACAACGGCGACGGGTCGTGGACCTTCCTTCCGGCCCCAGACTACCACGGCCCCGCGCCCATTTCCTTCAGGACGGCCGACGCCCTCGGGCGCGCGTTGGCCGGCAGCGTCCTCGCCGAAGTCCTGCCGGCCAATGACGCGCCCGAGGCGGGGCACGTGGACCTGGGCCAGTGCACGGCCGGGGACAGGCGCATCTTCACCTCCTTCGACCTGCTCAACGCCGCCCGCGACGCCGACATGGACGACCTGACCATCGTCTCGGCCCAGGTGGCGCCGGAGCAGGGCAGCCTGCAGAGCCTGGGCAACAATTTCTGGGCCTTCACCCCGGCCGACGGCTTCACGGGCCGGGCGGACATCGCCTTCGAAGTCAGCGACGGCAGCGCCAGCGCCTCGGGCACGGCCGGTCTGGAGGTCATGCCCGCAGGCGGCAACAGGGCGCCCATCATCACCCCGGCCTACCTGGGCGCCATCGCCGAAGACACGCCCCTGCTCATTACCGAGGCCCGCCTCAGATTCGCCGGCCGCGACCCCGACGGCGACCCGCTCCGCGTCGCGCCCGGATCCGTCACCGTGGACGAGGCCTACGGCGCCATCACCGACAACGGCGACGGCACCTGGACCTTCACCCCGGCCGCCGACGTCCACCAGGATGACGCGCGCATCTCTTTCATCCTGACCGACGGCCACGCCGGCTCGGCCACGGCCCCGGCCGTGCTGGTGACCATCCTGACCGACGGACAGGACGGCTGGGCCAGGGGCACGGCCCTCCTGGACATCCGCCCGGTGAACGACGCCCCCACGGCCGGAAACGTGAATCTCGGCCAGATCGACGAGGACCACGCCCTGACCATCACAGGGGCGCAGCTTCTGGCCAATTCCTACGACATGGACGGCGACGTACTCGATATTTCGTCCGTGACCGTGGACCCGGCCATCGGCAGCATCGTCGACAATGCTGACGGCACATGGACCTTCACCCCGGCTCAGAACGTCCATGGCGAGGACATCCCCCTGAGCTTCACCGTGTCCGACGGCAACGGCGGAACGGCCGCGGCCGTGGCGCTGCTGGATGTCCTGCCCAACAATGCCCCGGTGATCAGTGATGTACATTTGAACTCCTCGCCGGAAGACGACTGGGTCTTTTTAAAAGATCACTTTTTTTTGGAACGTTACTACGACGACGATGGGGATAGAATCTTCATATCTTCCGTGACCGTGGACCCGGCCTATGGAGAATTGACGTGCGTTCACACAAGCGATGAAGGCTACCCCAACGTGTGGATATTCAAACCGACCGAGGACCTTAACGGCGACGTGTTTTTTGATTTCACCGTCAGCGACGAAAAGGGGGGGACGGCCGACGCCACGGCTCGACTCGAACTCCTCCCGGTCAACGACGCTCCTGTCGCAGGATCACTTTCCCTTGCGACGCAGGAGGACACTCCCGTAGCGATAACCATGGACATGCTCCGGGCTCACTGCCACGACGTTGACGGAGACGCCCTAGTGCTGGATCACCTCTCCCTCCGCAGCCCCGGCGCAGGGGAGGTCTCAATGATACAGGCCATCTCCGGAGAATCCATCGGGCTGTTCGAACCGGCCGGGAACTTCGAGGGTCAGGCCGTGCTCACCTATACCGTCCGCGACACGTCCGGTGTCCCCGCCACCGGACAGATCGACCTGACCGTGAACGCCGTGGCCGACCCGCTGAACGCGGCCGGCACGTTGCAGGGCTACGTGGACGGGCTGCACCGCCTGGACCTCGACTTCAGCGCCCATTTCCCGGAGCATGACGGCTCCGAGGTCTACACCCTGCTGTCCCTGTCCGGCCTGAACGCGCTTCCGCACGGCGTGCAGCTCGTCTCAGGCGGAGAGGTCGTCTGGTCCACTGGCGACGGCGACACCCTGCATCTCACCCGGGAGCAGTCCCTGGGCCTGGCGGACATCTTCGTGCGCAGCCCCGAGGCCGCGTCCTTCGACATCGCCGTGCGCACCCAGACCGTGGAGCAGTCCAACGGGCACACGGCCTACGGCATGGCCACAGTGCACGTCGACATCGTTGACCGGCCCCTCCTGGCCACCTACGACATTGCCGCCACCGACCCGAACATGCCGGGCGTCTTCTGGTACCAGAACGGCGACAACTGGTCGGCCCCCTCGGACATGTCGTTCTCTTCCCAGTCGGACAGGGAACAGTTCCTGGACATCGCGAGCAGCCCCATTCTCTTCAACAACGCCGACCCTTCGGACCCTGACGCCATCATAAACAGCGTCGACTGGCACGGCGACGAAAACTGCCTCATCCACATCGAGGGTTTCAGCACGGAACTGAACACTACACCCGGCTTCGACAACCCGAACTGGGCGTGGCCCTATCTGGGCGAAGTGCACGGCGCCATGTTCGACTACTGGATGTTCCGCTGGAACATGAACGACCAGGGCAACACGCACAATATCTTCAGCCCGCACCTGCGCCAGCAGTACGGCGACCAGACCATGCAGGTCGTATCCAGCAGGACCGACAGCGACTTCTTCGAAGCCAGAAGCGTGGTCATGGGCTACATGAACGAGGCGTACTGGCTGCATGACACAAGTATAGGAGACTTCCTTGGGTTCGACACCAACCCATACCCCGACTACCTCCAGGCGGGCTGGGACTCGAGGTTCCTCTTCGGCACCAACCGGGACAGACCTGACGTCCTGTTGGGCCTCCTTTCCCCCGGTGGCGACGACATGAACAATGTCCTCGTCGGCCTCGGAGGCGACGACATGCTGATATACGGCAAAGGCAACGACACCCTCCTGGGCGGCGGGGGCAACGACCTGCTCCTGATCAATACCCAGCACCACAATGGCTTTCTCGACAGCTACGCCCTCACCGACTACGTCATTCCGCAACTGTCCACGAACTTCATAGCCCCGGGGGAATACGGCTTCTACACCGTGGTCGAGGGCAAGATCGACGGCGGGGACGGCTTCGATACCCTGCAACTGCAATCCATGCTGACATCCGCCTGCGAAACCACCCTGTACCTCAATTACGCGGAGCACTGGATCGGCGACGAACCGGCCAGACACGACCTCGCCGAATACAGCACGTTCAACGACAATTTCAGCCACTTCACGCGCCCCTTCGGTAACATCGGTCCCCCGTACGATTACCTCGACGGCAAGACATACGGCAACTTCGCCACCTTCAAATACAACATGATCAACATCGAATCGATCAATCTCACGGGCGACCAGGACGACGCCAACACCCTGAACCTGAATCTCGACAACCTCTGGCTCGTGACCAGCAACGAATACGACAAGACCCTCTACGTCAGGGGCGACGCGAACGACACCCTGGAGATCCGCGACCAGGCCAACTGGCACTACGTGGGGACCGAAACCGTGGCCATGCCCCAGTCCGAATGGACCAAGACCCTGACCGCCGATGACGGGTACCATCACCTGGTCTCGAACACCGGCGTGGCCCACCTCTACGTGAGCGAAGACGTGGACGTTCACGCCGTCGGCGACACCAGGTACGACGGGGTGGGCAACATCGTCTGGGAGGCAGACGACAGCCTGCACGTGGACTCGTTCTTCCACACCGTCCTGACCGGCGGAGGCGACGACACGATAACCATCGACCCCACCCTGCTGACCGACGGCAGGTTCGATGTAACGGACTTCACGCGCATCGACGGCGGCGACGGCTTCGACGTGCTGAAACTCGGCGTGAACCAGGCCGTCACGAACGACGTCGAGATGTGCCTGGTCGACCTGCATCCGACATCGATCGACAACATCGAGGCCATCGACATCTCCGGCAACCCCCACCAGGCCAACACCCTGATCATGCACTCAGAAGCCGTCATCGACGTCACCGACGCGGATAACGTCCTGTACGTCCAGGGCGACGCCGACGACACGGTGTACGTGACCGACGCCGAAGTTTGGTCCCACGCCGGAACATCGGAAATGGGCGGCCTGACCTACGACCACTACACGTTCACCGACGGCCCGGACACGACCATGGATCTGTACATCCAGGCTCAGATGCTGACCAATTTTGAACATGTTTGAGCCGACAGAAACAAACCGCCCGGGCCATGCACGATCGTGTATGGCCCGGGCGTGATGCTCGGACAAAACCCCGAAGTCGGGCGTCAGAAATGCATTATGGCCGTTACCCGCACACAGGGCGGGCGTCAGAAATTTATTGTGGCAAGGCGCGGGCCGGATTTTGAGGGTGAAGTGTAGCCTTCTACATGAACCCTCAAAATCCGGCCCGCAACGCAGTCCACAATGAATTTATGACGTCCGCCCTAGTCTTTGTAGACGATGGTGCCGACGTGTTCCCCCGCCAGCGCCGCCATGATGTGCTCGGGATGCCGCAGGGCGTCGACGATCTGGAATTCCTTGAGGCACTTGGCGTTCTTGAGGAAGGTCAGGACGGGCCGCTCAACGATGAGGTCGTCCAGATCCCTGTCCATGAGTTCCGAGACCGAAATGCGATCGATGAACTCCAGCTCTTTGATGTCCTTGGCCTTCTTGGGATCGTCGGTGTACAGGCCACGCTCGTCTTTCAGGTAGATGAGGGAGCGGGCTCCGATGTTCTCGGCCAGGAGAAAGGCGCCGCAGTCCGTGCGATGGGGCGGGATGGAGCCGAACTCGGCCGGGTGTTCGAAGAAGCCGTACGGGGGGATGCCCGTGGTGATGGGCAGGTAGCCCTCACGGCAGAACATGGTCAGCTGTTCCAGGTTGTCGCCATGCCCGATGCGCACGCCGCCGTGCTTGGCCAGAAGAACGGAGAGCATCTCGGCGTTCTGGGAGGATACCTTGTCGCCCAGTTTGGAGAGCACGCCCGTGGGCATGCCCAGATCCACGCCGATGTTGTAGACGTGGCGGGCGCGCGTGCCGCCGCCGGTCATGAGCAGGAGCTTGTATTTCTCCTTGGCCTCGATAAGGGCTTCGACAATGGGGAAAAGCGCCTT
Organism: uncultured Desulfovibrionaceae bacterium; assembly: GCA_964597325.1. GTDB lineage: Bacteria > Desulfobacterota > Desulfovibrionia > Desulfovibrionales > Desulfomicrobiaceae > Desulfomicrobium. The sequence continues at coordinate 20,698 of CAZQYA010000020.1, read as the reverse complement.
GGAGCCACGATCCATGATGGACTGGCCGCCGATCTTGAGCACGTTCACGTCCGGATGCATGCGAAAGTATTCAGACGATTCGGTCTTGGCCAGAAACTTCTTGCTGACCAGGGATTCCCCCATCAGCGGCGTGTCGATGTGCAATCTTCCGGACTCTGATTTTTCCTTGATGAGTGGACTCATGGTCGCCTCCGTGATGGTCTGCGGACGCCTTCGGGGCCCCGCTGTTAGATGTCGAACATATCCCGCCTGAGCAGATAATGCAGGCCAATGCCCACCAGATAGCCCAAGGCGAGGTTGGAAGCCAGCGTGATGCCCAGCATGGACATGCACACGAAAAATTCCTTGCGGTCGCCGACGTCACGCACTGTCATGGCCAGTTGCGCTCCGGCGAAAACGAGCAGTGCGCCCAGGACCGAGAAGGGCACCAGCTTGACGATGGCCAGGACCTGGGGTCCGAACAGCAGGGAGGTAACGACGAACAGACCTCCGATGAACAGGTTGGAGCCAGCCGTGCGCGCCCCGAAGCGGTAGTGGGCCGCCAGCCCGCCTGCCCCATGACACATGGGGATGCCGCCCAGCACGAAACTGCCGAGATTGGCCAGGCCCATGCTGATGCACAGGGCCTTGCCCGTAATCCGAGCCGCGCCGTCACCGAAATACTCCCGGGCCAGATCCTCGTTGGCCAGCACCGCGTTGCCCAGGGTCATGGGCAACTGCGGCAGGGCCAGGACGAAGAGGGCCGTGGAGAAAGACACCCAGTCGGGAAAGCCCATGGGAAAAAGATCGGGAAGATACAGCCCAATGCCGTCCAGAGGCACGCCCTGACCCAGCAGGAGGCCCATGACGAAACCGAAGCCCACGACCATGGTTGCGGCCGGGTAGCGGCGGTTATTGATGAGAAAGAGGGTCAGAACCACGGCGATGATCCCGAAGATCCAGCTCAACTGGAGGCCACCCAGGGAGGAGACGACCAGAAACGGTTCGCTGAGCCCTGCCTGGGTCTGGGTCGTACTTGTCCCCAGGATGAGCCGCACACCCTGGGCCAGGAGAAGCACGCCCGTGGACAGCTGGACGCCGCGGATCACGACCCGCGGGACGAAGCGCGTAATCTGCTTCATGGCGCCGCTCAGGCCAATAATCAGAAGCAGAGCGCCGACCCACAGGCTCGACGCCTGGATCACGCCCGGAGACAGGGCCATGGCCACGCCGTAAGATCCGATGACCTTCATGGGCTGTACGGGCGTGGTCACTCCGAAATACATTCCCGCAAAGATATAGTAGAGCCCGATGGCCAGGAAAACACCGGACGGCGGGAGGTTGTTGACGAGCACCATGCCTACGGCAATGGGCAGAAGCACCCCCAGATCTCCAAGGGATCCTGCGATCTCCATTCTGTTGATTCGATATTTCACCCCGCCTCCCTGCACATCGATCGTGCCTGCAAACAGTCCGGACGAAGAAGCACTATTTTTAAAAAAATCGTGTCACTAAAATGCGGCTCGAAAATGCTCTTGTCAAGGGTATTCTTTCCTCCGTCACAAAAAAAAAACGGCCTGTGCCGGGAGATATGGGAATCATCCTGGACAGACCGTTGGCAGACATCTCAGGTCGCACTAAAAAATAGGACAGCTCTTCGGCAGATCGGGGGTGAGCCCGCGGTCCAGATAGGCTTCCAGAGCGCTCCACATGCCGGCTTTCTGCGCCCGGGCCGAAGACTGCACGTTCTTCCATTTCTCGCATGAGGGGGAAAGGCCCACTGGATTGCTGACCCAGGCAAAACCGGCCCGGACCATCTCCTCGTTGACGCTCATGCCGTCGAGCCAGACCATGCTGCGCATGCGGCCCAGAAAATCCCGCCCCACATTCATGACCTGCACGGGCTTTTCATGCACCAGAGCCGTAAAATACCTTGCGGACTGGTGGCCGAAATACTGCGTTTTGCGCGGGGCCTCCACTCCGTAGAGGTGGATGCGAACGATCTTGTCGTTGCAGTTGAGCACCTCGATGGTATCTCCATCAAGGACCCTGACAACGAGTCCCTGCCAGGACCAGGCGCTGCTCGCGGAGACGATGACAAAGAGGAGTGCGAGGAGAACCCCGCCGGTCCACGGCAGAAAATACCCGCACCTGCGCGCCAAATTTCCGCCTCCACGAAATTCCGACCTTGAATTCCGACTGATTTTATTCATTTTGCCCCCATGCAGATTCGGCGATTTTTTGTCAATGTTTTCAGGTCAAAGAACCGATGCAAGGAAAATCCTCAAGCGACTCGTCAACCGAAGAACGCACACGCCTCTTCCATGCCCGGAGACAGCTTTCCGCCGTTCCCGGGATGTTGGGACCGTTCCTTGCAAACTGCGGACCGTATTGGTTTAAAGTGATTGACGTGGACGTTTTTCTCGGATCTTCTGCGTTGCGGGAGGAGTCGCCATGCGCAGTTTCAGGAGCTCACTGCAGTTCAAGTTTGTCTCGGCCATCATCTGCATCGTCGTGCCGCTACTCGGGATCATCTTTCTCTGGCAGGCCGTCGGAGAAGAGAGCCAGGCATGGAAGCAGATGATCAGTCAGGCCCGCGCCCTGACCCGCCAGATCATCCTGACCAGACAGTGGGTCTCGGACAGTCACGGGGTCTATATCCGCAGGGACACCCCCGGAGCCAGCGGCGGCGGCATGTTCTACTCGGACCTGCTGACCACGGAACGCGGCACCCTGCAGCGTTTCACGCCCTCCATGGTCACCAAGCGCCTCTCTCTCTACTCGTACAACCAGAAGATGTACCGTTTCAGGCTGGCCGGACTGTCGCCGATGAACCCGGAAAACAGTCCGGACGAGTTCGAAATGGCCGCCATCAGGAGCTTCGCCACGTCGGGCGCCGAGGAGTACTACACCCTGGCCGGAAGGGACGGTGAGAAAGTCCTGAAGTATTCGGCCCCCCTCTTCGTGGACGAGACCTGCCTGTCGTGCCACAAGAACTACACGCGGGGGACCATCAGCGGCTGCCTGAGCATCATCCTGCCCGCCCAGCACGTCTACGATTCCCTCGCCCACAGCAGGCTGCAGCTCTTGGCCTCGGCCGTGGGCCTCATCATCCTGACGGTGACGACGCTGTATTTCCTGGTACGCCATCTGGTTCTCACGCCCCTGGCCCGGCTCGAGGCCGTGGCCGACGGCATCAGCCGGGGCGAATTCCCGGACACGGTTCACATCGGCAGCGGCGACGAAATGGACCGTCTGGGCAGGGCCCTTCAGGACATGAGCGCAAAACTGGAAGAAGGCCGCACGCGTCTGGAGGAAAAAGTCCGCAGCGCCACGGGCGAACTGGCCAGGGCCAACGAGGAGCTCAAAACCCTGGACCGCCTCAAGACCGAATTCCTGGCCACCATGTCCCACGAACTGCGCTCTCCCCTGACCTCCATCCGCGGGGGTCTGGACTACCTGCGCCGCACCGAGACCGCCGCCGCCAGACAGGACTACCTGCAGATCATGGACAAGAACCTGCGCCGCCTCGTGCATCTGGTCTCGGACATCTTCGACATCACGCGCATCGAGACCAGCAAGGTCGACTGGAACTTTGCAAAGGCGGATCTGTCCGAACTCGTGGGTGAAATCGTCGATATCATGGCGCCGCAGGCCGAAGAAAACGGCGTCGGTCTGAACTTCACCCCGACGGAACCCCTGCATGTGTGCATGGACATCGAACGCATCGAGCAGATCCTTGTCAATCTGACGGACAACGCCATCAAATATTCCCCGCCCGGCGGGACCATCACATTCGGGGTGTCGCGCGCCGACGGCGAGATTCGCGTCGAGGTTCGTGACCAGGGGCCGGGCGTCCACCCCAAGGACCGGGAAGCCATTTTCAAGAAATTCCATACCGCGCCTTCATCCGGACGCGGCTCAAAGCCCGGGGGCACGGGCCTTGGCCTGGCCATCTGCAGTCAGATCGTCCGGGCCCATGGCGGCAGGATATGGGTGGAGGACAACCCGGAAGGAGGGAGCATCTTCGCCTTCGCCCTGCCCGGGGCGGACGGGGACACGAGTACTATAACGCAGGGAGTCCGGTCATGAACGCGGAAGGACGCATCTTCGCCGTGGGCGACATCCACGGCAGCCACACGAAGCTGAACATGCTCCTGGAACGCCTGCCCCTGGACAGGGAACGGGATACGCTTGTTTTTCTCGGGGATTACATCAACCGCGGCCCGGACTCGCGGCTGGTCATCGAAACGCTCCTGCAGTTGCGCACGAAGTGCGCGCACACCGTCTTCCTCATGGGCAACCACGAGGAGATGCTTCTCGAATACGCCGCGGACGGTGACATTGACAGACTGCGCCTGCTGCACGTCATGGGAGTGGAAGCGACCCTGGACAGCTATGGCGCGGCCATGCACGATCTGCGCAGCCTCGCCTTCCTGCCGCCCTCGCATCTGGAGTTCCTCAAAACCCTGCGCATGTCGTGGGTCAGCGACCCATACCTCTTCGTGCACGCCGACGTCTGCCCCATGGCGAATGACCCGGCCGCTTCAGGCAAAGAATACACGCGCAGCGCCGACCAGCTCCTGGCCAGCAGGCGGCTGACCAGGGAAGTGCCCACGGAAACGGAACATCTCGTGATCTTCGGGCACACGGCCTTCGAAACCCCGCTGGTCCGTACGGACCGAATCTGCATCGACACAGGCGCGGTCCATGGCAACATGCTCACGGCTCTGGAATTGCCGGCACTGCGATTCCATCATGCCTGAGTCGGCCGGTCTCCTCCCTCCAGAATCCGTTCCGAATCGAAATTTCCGGCCAGAAAGCCCTGCGCCAGCAGGCTGGCGGTACGATCGTCGCGCATGACGGCGTCGAGACAGCGGCTGAATCCGATCAGACGCCCGAGCATGACCAGCTTGTCACGGACCGTATCCCGCCCGGCGCCAGTCAGCGAAGCGGTGACCAGGTCGCCTTTCACGGACGTGACGAACCCGTTCCCCTCCAGGACTTCCCGCAGGAAGCGGGCCCGGCGGTTCGTACGCCCGGCGCTCGAACCACCGCCCTTGAAGCGGAAGCGCACATAGTTCGCCTGGGCGCTGCCGCCGCACACGGCGTCGAGCATGGCGAAATGGTACTCCACACGGCTGTTGAGGTTGAGGTAATCCCTGGCCGCCAGGGCGTAGTTGAAGGAACCGGCAGGACGAGCGGAACAGGCGTCGAGCATGTTGCGCGAAAACAGCCCGGACAGGGCCGAGCCGTCGGGCCCCACATGCCAGGACAGGCCCGGAGTGGTCAGCCCTTCGCAAACCGCGGCCAGAGGCCTGGAAAGAATGTCGTTCGGACCGAGGACGCGCTGCCGAATGCCGCGGCGCGGCGTCCCTGCCGAGGTCGCTTCGCGCCGCACTCCCCCGCCCACGTCGACGACCAGAAAGTGAAAGGGAACCCCTATATCCAGCGGATGCAGCAATCCGCCGGCGTCCTCCATGACCTTGTCTCCGGCGTGGAACATGGCCAGCACGGCCATCTCGTGCGTATAGCGGATCAGATCATGGAAGGACCGACACTGCGCCAGGGAGAACGTCGGCCCGTAGGCATCCGTCAGGTTCAGGGGGACGATCAGCTTCCGGAGCTCTTCGCGGGGCGGGTCCAGGGTACAGCGCGCCTCGGCCGCCTGCGCAGAATGAGAGCGGGGGGCTTGGGGACGGCAGGCGGACCACAACTCGGCTGAAGCCTCCAGCACCTGGCCGTTGTCCGCGTCAAGGACCACCCATTGCTGCGAAGCCAGGCGCCCCGACGCCTCCACCGCACCGGTGATCATGGGCAGGCCGCACTCACGGGCGATGCACGACAGATGGTCCGTGGGATTGCCCGCCTCGACGACGAGCCCGGCGAACCTGGAAAGATGAGGGGAGGCCTCGACGATGCTCTGGGGCAGGACCAGGATGCGCATGCCATCCTCGTCCCCGGACTTGGCCGCCGCCTCGAGCTCCTCGGCCGTCCGCACCGCCAGGACCTGCCCCACGGCCTTGCCCGCGCTGGCGCACATTCCATTGACCAGAGGAACGGACAAAGCTCCTGCGGGGGCAGTCCCTCCGGCGGCGACCCGCAGGGGACGGGCCTGGAGCAGGTGCAGGGCACCGTCCGCGTCCAGGGCCCATTCGATATCCTGGGACATGCCATTCAGGCTCTCGATCATCTCGCCGTAACGCGCAAGCTGGGCGACCTGCGGCGGCGAAAGCAGGGCAACCCCACGTTCGGATTCGGGCACGGGTTCCTCGCGCAGCCCACCCGAAATGTCGGCGACCTCCCGGACCGTCTTGCCTGCGATGACCGCCTCCACGTCCCCGGCCGCGTCCTCCGGACCCTGTGCGGCATCGGCCCGCCACGGCCGGTACAGATCCGAAGGCGCGGCCCCGCCCACGGCCATGGTGCCCAGGCCGGACACGGCGCTGATCAACATTCGCCCGCTCGAAGGATGTCCCGGATCGCGCGTCATGAGTACGCCCGCCGCCCGGGCGGGCACCATGCGCTGGACCAGCACCGCCACGTCGAAAACCGCCGGATCCATGCCGATGCGCTGGCGGTAGGACATGACCCTGGAACCGAAACCACTGGCCACCACCTCGCGGAACGCCTTCATCAGCGCCTCGTCTCCCACCACGTTGAGGACGGACGTGTACTGACCGGCGAACGAATACGCAGTCCCGTCCTCGGCCACCCCGCTGCTGCGAACCGAGACTGCGACGCCACAGCCGTCGGCTGTCAGACGGGAGCGGTTGTCAACCAGGGCACGTTCGAGGGCTGGCGGCAGAGGTGCGGCCATGATCATGTCGCGAATGGCCGCGGCGGCTTCACCGAGACCGATCCGGCCAAGCTCCGCGTCGCGCAACGCCCTTCGTATGCCGCCCTCGATTCCTGCCTCCTCCAGAAACAGGCGGCAGGCCCGCACCGTGCAGACAAAGGCTTCGGGGACAGGCAGCCCCATGCGCCGCAGCATGGCCAGGTTGGCGGCCTTGCTCCCGGTCTGCCGCTGATCGGACAAACCGATCTCATCCAGGAACAGGCAAGGCGGGGCCGACGCGGGCACAAGGGTCAAGGAATCAAGGCTATCGTTTACGGCGGAGGCCATGCGCCCGTGCAGTTCATACAACTCCTCATGGGCGTCGGCGGAAAGCAGGTTGAGGCCGTCCACCAGCTCGCCGGCCACGGAGAGAAGCTCCCCTGTAATCGCAGAAAGTTCCCTGTCATCCCCACGCGCCAGAGCGCGGTCCGTGTCGATGACGAGTTCCAGGGCCCGTCCGTTGTTTTCCAGGAAGACCCGAAAGGCGTGATAGCGTGCCTTGACCTCCATCAGGGCCTGCGCCTCGCGTTGGGCCCTGCGGGACCGCCACCGCTCAAGGATGCGGCGCAGGGGATTGCCCATCACTCCCTCCCCGACACGGCCGAAACGCCTCCCGCCGTGTCGCCATGGGTGACAAAGGCCTGCATGAACGAACTGGAAAAAACATCGGAAATGCGGTCCACATCCGCGTCGTCGCGCATGACCGTGTCCAGTTGCCGGAAATAGGCCGTCAGGGACCCGAGCACCGCGACGGCCGCCCGGATGGCCCGGTCGTCGTCGGGCTTAAGGCGACCGACCACAAGGTCGCTCTCGCGCGTGACCATGAAATCCATGGATTCGAGTATCCGCTCGATGAGACGCGCCCGGCGTTCCCTGCGCTTCCCCGCCGCCAGCCCCCCGGCGAAACGAAAATAGACGTAGTTACGACTCTGCTGCGGCCCCAGGAAGACATCGACCACGCTGAAATGGTACCCCATGCGCAGGCTCAGGTTGAGGTAATCCGACCCGACGATGGCCAGCGAGGCGCCCTGGGCTTCGGCCCCGGCCTCGAGCATGCGCATGGTCCTGGGCGCGTTGCCCATGACGTCGCCGAAGGACAGGGAGGACGCCTCTGTGCTCCAGGCCGACGGATGGAGCAGGCCCTGCAGGAAGATGGAGAGCGGTTCGGAGCGCACGTTTTCCTCCACGGCCTCGTCTCCCGTCTCCGGGTCCACGCCGCCGCCCACATCGAGAATCCGTACGTCCAGCGGAACTTCCAGACGCAGCCGGCGCGAACGAATGGCGCCGAGCCCTGGCCGGCGATCCTGGAAATGGGCAAGCTCGTCCACGGCGCGATCATGGCAGAAATGGAGGATATCGTGCAGGGTGCGGCAGCCCTGGATGGTGAACCCGGGGGCGTCTGGGTTCACCAGGTGCAGGGGCATGATGAAACGCAGCAGGCGGCGCAGGGCCCTGTATTCGGGATCCGTCGGGTAGAGTTCGCCGCCCGCCGCGCCGTAGCGCAGCAGGTTGTCGAGCACCCCCGCGTAGACAACGCCATCCCCTGCGTCCACGGTGACGTTCTGTCCATCGGGAATGAGCCGGGTCGCCCCGGCCAGTCCGAAGACGGCGGGCAGACGCAGTTCCCGGGCGACAGTGGCCAGATGTCCGGCGGCAGCGCCGTACTCGGTGACCACGGCCGAGGCCATGCGCAGAATCGGGGTCAGGCGGGGCGAAGCCGTCTTTGCCACGGCAACGGCGCCCAGCGGAAAGTCTTCCGGCCGCATGTCCTCGCGCACGAGCACCGCCAGCCCGGCGGCCACGCCCGACTGCACAAGCTGGCCGCCCCGGGCCAGCACCTCGGCCCCGGCCAGCTCGACGGCGAGGTCCTCGCCCGAAGGTGCTTCGACTTGCAGGGAAAGCGGACGCACACGGGTTATGACGCACCCGGCCCCGTCCGGCGCATCCCAGGACGCTTCCACCGGCGCACCCAGCATGCGCTCCAGCGCCATGGCCGTTTCAGCCAGGGACTTGAGATTCGGCAGAGCCACCAGTGCCGAGCCCCGGCCCAGGGTCCCGCTGACGGCATCCGTGGCGCGGCGGCCGTCGGCGAAACGCCGGCCGCCCTGTTTGGGCGCGATCCGGGACCGGACCATGTCGAAGGGGTGTACGCGCCGCAGAAAGAAGGTATCACCGTCCGACACCGTTTGCCGCTCGCGGGTCTCGATAACCAGAACGCCGGACTCGTCCGCGATGCGCGTACGCACCATCCCGCACACGGCGGCAGGCGGCGTCGCGAGGATGAGCACCGCCGTTCCCTTTCCGCACCCCGCAGCCACACTCCGGATGCGTTCAGCCAATTCCAGTCCTGCGGTCCTGAGCCGACCCTCGTCGTCAGCGCCTTCTCCCGACAATCCTATATCCGCGTTGACGGAAAAAAGGTCGCCGGGCAATTCCTCCAGCGTTTCGACAAACTCCCCGCCCGCCCGGACTCCGACGATACGCAATTTTCCGCTTTCCCCATCCAGGGCCGCCAGCGCCCTCTCCAGAGCCGCCGTGGTCTCCTCCGACGAAGGGCCGTACCCATCCCCAGTCCGTCCCAGCAAAGCGTCAACTCCAGACATTGTGACCACCGCACCACGCACGACACGAACCCCGGCGTGGCGGCCCAACTCGGCCAGACAAACGGCCTCGATGCCGACCTGAGGCTCAAGCTCCCAGCCGACCCGATCCAGCAGCAGAACGGGCTCGCGATCGTAGTCGGAACGGCTGTCGGCCAGAATGGCGTCCAGAACGGCGAGGATGTCCTGGTACCGATCGTAGAGGGGGACATACGCGTTCCCGGTCAGGGCGTTGAGGCAATAAATGGTGTGATGCACGAGGGACGCCATATCGCGCACGGAGTCTTCCAGATAGGGTCGGTCGAAAATGTACTCACCGCCCAGCGCCTGCTCCATCTCGGCCATGCGGGCCAGGGCCGTGTTGTTCAGTTCCAGGATCGCCTTGAAATTTCGGAAGAGCGCCTGTAGCCGCCAGATGCTCATCCCGGCCTTCTTCGTACGCCTCCCGAGGACTCCGGATCGCTTCGCCAGCATGGTCACCTCACACGCCGCGGACCGTCGGCGCGGACCGGTCCCGACCTTCACGCAGTTCACCCTCGATACGCCTGACGCAGTCGACGATGTCTCCAAGCTTGAAGGGCTTGGCCACAAAATCGAAAGCGCCCTTGCGGAAGGACTCTTTGGCCGTCTCCAGGGTGGCGAATCCGGTGATGACGATGACGCGGGTCCGAGGCGAGGCCTCGAGGGCGCTGGACAGCACCTGCATCCCGTCGGCCCCTTCCATCTTCAGGTCCGTGACGACGATGTCGAACTTCTCCTTGTGCAGCCGGGCCAGGGCGCCTGCGCTGTCGGTGAAGGTCTCGACGTCGTACCCCGCTTTCTGAAAGGCGGGCTTGAGCCGCTTGCACACGATGGGCTCGTCGTCGAGCACCAGAATGCGCAGCCGTTTGTTCTGATCTGTCGTATCACTCATCGTGCTCTCCTCCGATGAAATCCCGCATGGCTTCCATAAAATTCCGGACATGCCTGGCCACGTCCCCTTCGCTGTGCATACGAACGTCAAGCTGACGCGCATAGCCCACCAGCCCACCGAGCATGCGCAGACGGCGGGCCGTGCGGACATGGTCCAGCTTCTTGACTCTGCCTACGACGAGGTCTCCGTGTATTTCAACCCGGAAATCAAAGCGTTCCAAGACCTCGGCCACGAACTTCGCCCGGCGCGAACGCCTGATGAAATCCGACACACCGCCCAGAAAACGGAAGTAGATATAGTTGTTGTTGATCGTGTCGCCGAGATAGGCGTCTACGATGTTGAAATGGTATCCCAGACGCAGGTTCACGTTCATGTAGTTCCGCAGGACAACCGCAAGGTTGCGGCCCACGGCCTCGGGGCCGGACAGGGAGGACGTGAACGTGCGCGTGACGCTGGCCATGAAGCTGCCCAGGTCAACGGACACGGGTTCCGTGCACCACATGCCGCAGGCGTCGATCCCTGCCAGAAACTCCTTCAAGGGAAGCGAAGCGATCTGCTCCATGGAAACGGTCTCCGCCTCCTCGGGACACTCAACCCCTTCGCCCGCGTCGACAAGCACGAGGTCCATTGGCGCCGCGGTCTGCAAACGCCGCGGGGACGAAAGACAGTCAGCACCCTGACGCTGACTCAAACGGATCAACTCGTCCACCGCGCTCTCGTGGATGTAGCGCGTGATGTCGTGGTAGGTGCGGCAGGCCGAGGGCACGAAATTCTCTCCCATGGGGTCCATCAGGTTAAGTGGCGAAATATGCTTGAGAAGACGTCGCAGCAGGCGGTATTCGTAGGAATCCTCGAACACGTCCCCTTCGATGAGCTCGAAGCGGTCCAAAGCCGGGATGCCACCGCGGTAGACGGTACACCTGCCCGAATCCAGGGTGATAAAGTCCCCGTCATGCAGCAACTCCGTACCCACACCGGTGTTGACCAGCGCGGGCACACGAAACTCGCGCGCGATGGTAGCCATATGGCCGGTAGGGGACCCGATATCGGTGATAATGCCACGTGCCCTGCTCATGACACGCGAATAACGTGGCGACGTGTGCCGCGCGACGAGTATCCCGCCGGACGGAAAGTCATCGAGGTCCGCGTCTGTACGCACCACGCGCACCTGCCCCGAAGCCACCCCCCGCTGGGCCACCAGACCCTTGCCGGCGAAAATGACTTCCGCGCCGCGGGCCGCCGCATCCACCTCGCGGTCGAGGAGAACGGCGTCCGCCGCGCTCCTGCCCCGGAGGGGACGTGTCTGCAGAATGTGCAGGCCGCCCTCCTCGCTGAACGTCCATTCTATGTCCTGCGGACGTTTGTAATAGCGCTCGATGCGCAATGCCGTCTCTGCCAGTTCGTGAATCTGGTCGGCGTTCAGAGGGTTCGAAATGTCGCCACGGACGCGGTAGGGAGCGCTCCGGTCCATGAACACGACCTGCGCAGGCGCTGAACCATCGACCACGGACTGGCAGGATCCGGACACCGCATCCACAACCATGACCCCTTCGTCCGCCTGGGGGGCATAGGTGTGCAGAACCCCGCTGATCGAGCCCTGGATCATGAGTTGGCACCCGACGGCCATGCCGACCTCGTGTTCCCTGTACCCCCGCAGCAGACGGTAGCGCCAGGCCGAGGGCGAATAGGCGCTGGCGATGACTTGGCGGTAGGCTTCCATGATACCGCCTTCCGGCACGTCGAGCACGGTGGAGTACTGTCCTGCAAAACTGGCATCGCCGTCCTCATGCCAGGCGCTGCTGCGCACAGCCAGCAGGGCGTCCCGGCCACGCCGTCCGCGCAGCAGGCAGTCGGCCCTGGCCTCGACCTCCCGGGCCAGGCCGCGCGGCAGGGAGGCCGTCATGATCCGCCGACGCATGTCCGTAGCCAGTTCCTTCAGCGCCTTCTCATCCTTTTCGCCCCAGGCCGCAATTCCTTCACGGGCCCGCTCCAGCAGGCCATTACGGTTCATGAAATCATGAAAGGCACGCGTCGTGATGACGAAACCGTCCGGAGCCTGCAACCCGAGCCGGTTGCGCAAGTCCCCCACATGGGCCATCTTGCCGCCGGCCTGGTCAATCTGATCGTAGCCGATCTCATCAAGTCCGAGCACGTAACGATCCCCTGTCACCGTGACCTTACCGGACAACTCCTGCCACAGCAGGTGCCTGATCCGCTCGAAGACCACGAAGAGTTCCACGTTCCTGCGTTGGGCCAGGACGCTCAGGTCGGAGATGAGCTTGAAGACGTGATCCTCCAACTGCTCGACAGCCTGCTCGATGTATCGGCGGTCGAAAACGTATTCGCCCCCCAGCTTGTCCCCCATATCGGCCATGAGTTCGAGAATGCGGTTGTTGCGATCCAGGATATGCTGGAACTTCTTGAACAGCACCGCGAACGGCAACGGCACGGACTTGGGGCGCCGGAAGGCGAACACGCGTTTGAGGAAATGAGCCATAATGCCTTCCCGATCAATGCGCTCCCTTACTCTGGAAGACCAGGCCTATGGCCAGGCCGCTCAGTATTGCGATAACCGTGGCCATGATGCCGTACAGCAGTCCGTTGTCGAAGGCCATGTGGCTGAGCCAGGCCGGCAGGCCCACGAGCTTCGCCTTGACGGGCGCCGACGCGGTCCCGACCACGACGCCGTCTTGCACGGCCACGGCCTCGAGGGTGTACGTGCCGGGAGTGATGGCCGAGGGAATGGACAGGGACGCGGAGAAGGCGCGGCTGCCGCCGGCATCATCGCCCAGGCGGACCGGCCCTGAGGACTCGGCGTAAAGCCCGTCCCGGACCTTGAGCCGCAGCAGCTCGGACACGGCATCCAGCTCCTTCGAGGCGGAAACATGCTCCTGGGCGATGCGCTCGTGCAGGCCGGCAATGCTCAGGGAGCGTCCCGCCTGGCCCAGCTCGTCGAATCCCCTGGAAGCTGCCGCCAGATAGATTCTGGGCACGTTGTCAAACCCCAGGGTTCCCACATTCATCCACAACAGACCGAAAACCTTGCCCTTCTCGCGCAGGTGGATGCTCTCGGGTTCACCGACGAGACGCACGATGACGTCGCTGCCCGACGGGACCTCGCCGGAAACGTTCAAGGTAACGCCGTCATAGCGGGCATCCATGAGGATATCGTCCGGCGACGAGGCCACGCTGACGGACTCCGCCGCCTGTACAACGCCGGCCATCACGAATCCCGCGAACACGAAGGCGCAGATCATTCCGAAAAAACGTGCGCTCATATCAATGACCTCCCATGTACGCCACGAGCACATCGGGCCTGGCGAGCAGATCGTACATCATCTTGACCATGACCACGAGCACCAGGGACGCGAGCAGGATCTTCAGCTGCTCGCCACCGAGCTTCTTGCCGACCTTGGCGCCGACCTGTGCGCCCACGGACGAGGCCAGAAGGAGCAGCAGGGCCAGCACAAAGTCCACGGTGTGGTTCTGGGTGGCCTGCATGATGGTCACGTTGATGCAGGTGAACAAAATCTGGAACAGGCTGGTTCCCACAACGACGTGCATGGGCATGCGCAGCAGATAGACCATGACGGGCACCATGATGAAACCGCCGCCTACGCCCATGATCGCTGCGAGAACGCCGACCATGACGCCCAGGACGAGGGGCATGAGCACGGAGATGCGGATGCCGGAGCGCGGAAAATCCATCTGAAAGGGCATGCTGCGGATCATGCGCGCATAGGTCGACTCGGGCTTGGGCTTGGACTCGACCTGGGCGCGTCCCGAAGCGCGCATGGACTGCAGGCTTTCCAGGAACATGTAGCCGCCGACAAATCCAAGCATCAGCACGTATGTCACGCTGATGAGAAAGTCGGCGTTGCCGAGTTGGCGCAGCACCTTGATGATCTGCACGCCGACGCTGCCGCCCGCGATGCCGCCCACGAGGAGGAGCAGGCCCATTTTGAAGTCGACATTGCCGAGACGGAAGTGCGCGAACGTGCCGGACGTGGAGGCGCCCACGATCTGGTTGGAGTCCGAAGCCGCGGCCACGGTCGGCGGGATGCCGAACATCATGAGCAGCGGCGTCATGAGAAATCCGCCGCCCACGCCGAATATGCCGGAGAGAAGCCCGACGGCCCCTCCGAGACCCAGAATGACGAGAACATTTACGCTATTCCCTGCGATGGGCAGATACAGATTGAAGGATAGGTCCATACGATCCTCTTCAGTTGAATGTATGTTTTTTCGGGGCAACGACTTCCACCCTGCAGGCGATCCGGTGCCGGATGGCCCCCAAGGAAGGGGACTCCCTGTCAAAGCATCGCACGTCCCCGTCGGTGGCTTCGTAAACAAGCAAAGTTACTCTGTTGTTGAGCACAAAGGCGATCACCTCTTCCTCATAGCTTCCCTCCGTGACAAAATAATTGATGCGGACCCCCTCGGCCTTCATCGCTTCCAGCATCAACTCCAGCCGCTCCCTGACGGTGGTTTCCAGCTGAAGTTCGGCATGGGAGAGGGTGAGGGCCGGTGACGGGGAGACGAGCAGTACGCTCAACTGCACCTGGACACGCGTGGCCAGTGAACCGGCGCGCGAAAGCGCCTCCCAGGCGGCGTGTCTACCGTCGATGGCAACGAGAATGTTTTCCATGGATTCCTCTCATGTTTGAACCAAAGCAAAGTTGGTGCCCCGACGAAGCTATTTTTTTATCTTTAAATAACAAGCTATTACGACAAGCCCCTCATTTTATCGATATTTTTTATTTCAATTTGAAACAAGATATTCTATTCACAAAGACAAGCTGTTTCAAAATGGAACTAACAACCCGTCCGGAGTCTTTCATGTCCTCAATTCCGAGATCACCCGCCTCCTTTTGGCAGAGTCTGTTGCGCCAGATTCACTTCAATTCCATCAAGGGTAAAATCTTCATCGTATTTGCTATCGCGATTCTTTCTACAGGCTCTCTGACAGCTCTCAATTACTGGAATCTTTCCATAGTTATGGAGCGCATGGCTCTCAGCGAGAAATATGACGATCTTTTGAACAACATTCTTGAAATGAGGAGATTCGAAAAAAACTATTTGATTTATGGTAGCCAGCCATCTTTAAAAGAAATAAAATCCAATATGGATAAAATTGATAAATTAATCGAATCATTATATGACGATTTATCTCTTATAGTAGGCAAAGATGATGTTAAAAGGTTCAAATATACAGCAACAAAATACAGAAATTGTATTATCGAGCTAATATCTTCTTTTACACAAAACATAGGAAACAACACATCACAAAATAATTTTTATAACAATTCACAACGTCAAAATTTTCGAACACTCGGAAAAATACTAACTGAATCCGCGGAACGATACAGGACCATAAAACGCAAACGAATCCATAACGTCATCAAGCGGACATCCATGTTGCCATTTGCTTTTCTGGCCATCGTCCTGCTGCTGATGATCCTGCTCATCAAACTCATTTCCACAGGTCTGCTTCGTCCCCTGGCCGTTATCCAGGGCATGACCAGCGTGGTTGCCAAAGGCGATTTCAAGCCCATACATTACGACGGAGTCCGGCTGGAGGAAGTCGCGGGGCTCATGGACGCATTCAACCGCATGGCGCAGGAACTTGAGGCCAACCAGGAAGACCTGCTGCAGGCCCGCAAGATCGCCGCCATTGGTACATTCACCGCAGGGATCGCCCACGAGCTCAACAACCCCATTAACAACATCGCGCTCACGGCCGAGAGTTTCACGGAAGAATACGGGGAAAAGGTCGACGACGACGGGCGGGAAATGCTGCGCGACATCCTGGCTCAGTCCGAACGCGCCGCGGATATCGTCAAAAACCTGCTGGACTTCTCCCGCACCGAGAGTCCGTCCATGCAGTGCCTGCCGCCCTCTCAGATACTTTCGAGCACCATCAGCCTCATCAGAAACCAGGCCCATGTCGCGGGCATCCATCTCGAACTGGAGATGGAGGACGGCCTGCCGTGCATACAGGGGGACCTGCGCAATCTGCAGCAGGTTTTCACCAACCTTCTGCTCAACGCCATCCAGGCCACGCCCGCAGGCGGCTGGGTCCGCGTCACGGCAGGGCTGGACAGGGAGAAGCAGCAGATACGCATGAGCGTTCTCGACAGCGGGCCAGGCGTCCCTGCGGCCATCCGGCAGCAGATCTTCGAGCCGTTCTTCTCCACCAAGGAGGTAGGCAAGGGCACCGGACTGGGCCTGGCCGTGAGCTATTCCATCGTCAAGCGCCACAGGGGGCGCATCGAGGTTCACGGCGAGGAGGGAAAGGGTGCGGAATTCGTCGTCCTGCTGCCCGTCGAACAGGGGGCGGACAGGAAGGAAGACCACGGGGAGGAAGCATGAAGCAGCGTCTGGCCATCGTCGATGATGAAGAAATCGTTTGCCGGCGCCTGAGCCAGGTTCTGGTCAAGGAAGGGTTTGAAGTGGAAGCGTTCATGATGGGACGTTCCTTTCTGGAACGCATGATGCAGCAACCCTTCGACATCGTGTTCCTGGATATGCGCCTGCCGGACATCAGCGGACTGGAGCTGCTGCCGCGCATCAAATCCCTGCGCGCCGAGACCGAGGTCGTCATCGTCACGGGCCACCAGAGTGTGGAGACGGCCATCGAGGCCATTCGCAACGGGGCGTTCCACTATGTCTGCAAACCCGTAAACCTGACCGAAATCCGCCACCTGGCCCAGAGGGCCAAAGACAAAATCGCCATGCGCCTGGAAAACATCCGGCTGCGCGAGGCCCTCAAAGGAGACACAAGGCTCGCGTCCATCATCGGCAACAGTCCGGCCATCCAGGAGCTCTTCGGCATGATCCGCAAGGTTGCCCCTGTGGACTGCAACGTGCTCATTCAGGGGGGCAGCGGTACGGGCAAGGCGCTGGTGGCGCGCTCCATCCATCAGCTCAGCCCCAAGCGGGACCACCCCTTCGTGGCCTTCAACTGCGGCGGCTTCACGGACGAACTCATCAGCAGCGAACTTTTCGGCCACGAACGCGGCGCGTTCACCGGAGCCACGGCGACCAAGGTGGGGCTTCTGGAAGCCGCGGCCGGGGGCACGGTCTTTCTGGACGAAATCGGCGAAATGCCCCTGCCCATGCAGGTCAAGCTCCTGCATGTCATCCAGGAGCGGCGCATCATGCGCGTTGGCGGCACCAAGCCCATCGACCTGGACATCCGCATCATCGCGGCCACGAACAAGGACCTCAAACATGAGGTGGAGCTCGGATCGTTCCGGGAAGACCTCTACTTCCGGCTCAACGTCGTCTCCCTGTGCCTGCCTACACTCTCGGAGCGCCGGGAGGATATTCCGCTGCTCGTCCGCCATTTCATCGAAAAATACAGTCTGGCCTTCCACAAGCAGATCACGGGCATCCAACCCCAGGCCTTGCAACTTCTGTGCGGGTACAGCTACCCGGGCAACGTACGCGAGTTGGAAAACATCGTCGAACGGGCCGTGGCCCTGACGGACAACGAGGAGCTCGACATTCAGGATCTGCCGCGGGATCTGCAGCAACTGGAGTTCAAAACCATGGAAGGCGACGGGCTGCCGACCCTTGAGGAAATGGAGCGCCGCTACATCATGAAAGTGCTGGAGAAGACGGGATACAGCAAGAGCCTCACAGCCCAGGTACTCGACGTGCCGCGCACCACGCTGTGGCGCAAGCTCAAGGCCTACGGCATCGAGTGACGCCAGGGCTCACGGGTTTGACGCGCTCATGCCCACGTCGGCCATGGGCTCGCTCTCCGGAATATTCGCGCCCTGCAATTTTTTGCGCTCCGGACAAAAAAACATTGACACCCCTACACGATCAACCTACAGAGCGGGGGTCCTGGTGGGGGTGGATGCGCACCTGTACGCTCCATGTTCCCATCTCCTTCAGGTAGCTGTTTCCTGAAGGAAAAAAGGATTTTCTTATTACTTTTTTTTCTTTTTGAGGTATTGTTTTGAAGAACATCTACGTTGGAAATCTGCCCTGGTCGACCACGAGCAACGATCTGCGCGACATGTTCGCCCAGTACGGTGAGGTCTCTTCCGCCCACGTCATCGAGGACCGTGAGACCGGTCGTTCCCGCGGCTTCGGCTTTGTGGAAATGGATGAGGAAGGCGCGCTTCAGTCCATCCAGGCTCTGAACGGCTCCGAATGCCAGGGCCGCACCCTGAAGGTCAACGAGGCCCAGCCCCGCGAAAGCCGCCCGGCTCGTCCCCGTTACTAGCCTTTCCCACACGCAAAAGAAAAAGCCCGTCTCTGACGGGCTTTTTTTTGTCCTGTACATCCTCGTCGGCCGCTTCACCGACGGCTCATTTCCCACCGCCCTCGAACCTGTACCCCACTCCCGGCACGGTCAGAATCAGCCGCGGGGCCTGTGGATTCTCCTCGATCTTCTTGCGCAGGCGCTGGACGTGCACATCCACGGCCCGGCTGTTGGCATAAAGCTTGGAGTCACTCCAGTTCTGGCCATGAATGAAGTCCCGCGAAAGGGCTTCGCCCGGGTGGGAGACGAAGAGTTCCAGAAGGGCGAACTCGGTTCGGGTCAGGCAGACCTCCCGCCCATGCACGGTAGCCGCATGACTGAGATAATCCAGGCAGACCGCCATGTCGCCGCAGGGCTCTGCAGGGCCGAGCGGACGTGCCCTTCGAAGCACGGTCCTGATGCGGGCGGAAAGCTCCAGGGCATTGAAAGGCTTGACGAGGTAATCGTCGGCCCCGCACTCAAGCCCGAGAAGTTTGTCCGCGACGGTGTCCCTGGCCGAAAGCATGATGACCGGAACGTTGCTCTCTCTTCTCAGAATCTGGCAGACCTTGATACCGTCGATGTCCGGCAGGCCGAGATCCAGAAGCACCAGATCGGGCTCGCAGGCGGCCACGGCTTCGAGCCCGTCGTTGCCTGTCGCCGCGCTCAGCACCTTGAAACCGTCCAGTTCCAAATTAGCGGTCACGGTTTTGACGATGTCCGGGTCGTCGTCGATGATCAGAATTGTCTGCGCCACACTGTTCCTCCCCTTATTCCAGACACGGAATATCCGGATACACACCTTTGCGATCCGATACAACGTGGAGCTGTCTCCCCCCGCCGGCGCAATACGCGAAGCGGAAAAAACAAAATCTTCCAAGAGAAGGGCCCGACCCGGCGACGCCCATGCTTCGATATGGCGATATTTTCCCCGGACCTTGTTCTTTTCACCCGAATACAGTAAGAATCGTCAATGACTCTCGTCATAATTCATCGATATTTTCAATGACTCAACAATGCGGAGGTCCGACATGGGAGAAGAACTGGCAGTCGGCTGCACACGCCCCACCGTGGACGTCGAGGCTGAAGAGACTGTAGAAGAAACACCCGCACCCAAAACCGAACAAGGAGCACGCGCCATGATCCAGGTAGGAAAGAAGGCCCCCGACTTCGCCGCCCCAGCCTATTTCAACGGCGGCTTCACCAACATCAAGCTTTCCGACTTCCTGGGAAAATGGGTGGTCTTGTGCTGTTAGCCGGGTGATTTCCCCCTTGTCTGAGCCACGGAAATCTCGGCGGTCGCCGAGAAGCACGCTGAATTCGAAAAGCTGGGCGTCCAGGTCCTGTCCATGAGCACGGACAGCATGTTCGTGCACAAAATGTGGGAGAATGACGAACTTTCCAAGATGATCACGGCCAAAACCGTGCCTTTCCCCATGCTCTCCGACGGCGGCGGCAACGTGGGTAAAATGTACGGCATCTATGACGAAGCGGGCGGCGTGGATGTGCGCGGACGCTTCCTCATCGACCCGGACGGAGTGGTCCAGGCTTTTGAAGTCCTGACCCCGCCCGTCGGCCGCAACGTGAACGAGACCCTGCGCCAGATTCAGGCTTTCCAGCTGGTCCGCGAAAGCAAGGGCACCCAGGCCACGCCTTCGGGCTGGCGTCCGGGCAAGCAGGTCCTGAACCCCGGCCCCGGCCTTGTCGGCAAGGTCTGGGAAGTCTGGACCGTGGACAAGGCTTTCGACTAGCCTCACCTCTCATTACTCCATGCGAAGCGCCCGGTTTTCCGGGCGTTTCGCGTTTGCGGCGTTCAAGCAATGGCCTGAACCGGCTCCGCATTCAAACTCGGGGCCCGCCCTACCGCCAACAACATCAAAAGCATGGATTGCCGCATCGAAGACTCCTCGCAATGAACTGTTCTTTTAGGTCAAGCAGATTCAACCTCACCATCTTTCTTCCGCCTCCCCTCCCACACCAACGCGCCAAGGCCTGGTCGGGGCGGTTCGTTCGGGGGGCGTCGACTGTCTGACCGAGTCGGGCATCGTTTGGTTATCCGTCGCCCACGCGTGTGGCAAAGCCCACCGTCCCGGCACGCGACGGAGAACCAT
>CAZQYA010000019.1:27042-27486 GCA_964597325.1 uncultured Desulfovibrionaceae bacterium | reverse complement strand
CGCGACTTCAACCTTGGCAAGGTTGCACTCTACCACTGAGTTACTCCCGCTCAACGAGAGGTCGTGTTTATAAAGGGCGTTGTCGACTGTCAACAAAAATCTGATTTTTTCTTTCCTTTCGAATCAGGAAGATTTATTATTAGAGGAAGATGACAAACAGGACCTCGGGGGGTTTACTTTTTGGTTTGCAGTGAATAGTAACTTTCTCCCTATAAGGCAACAGACCCGCTAGGAGGACATGTCTATGGAAGCCAAAGACCTCGAGTTCTTTAGAGAATATTTGACTAAAATGATTGACGATATCCAACGTCAGGGCGAGGCGACCATTGAGGATATGTCGGAAAATGTCGAGTACTATTCCGACCCCGCCGACAGGGCTTCCGCCGAATCCGACCGGACCTTTTTCCGGATGGTATTTTAACGGGGAGCTGAGGGGCCGGGCTT
>CAZQYA010000019.1:0-27032 GCA_964597325.1 uncultured Desulfovibrionaceae bacterium | reverse complement strand
GAAACCGACCGGACGTGCACCCTGCGTCTTCGCGACCGCGATCGCAAATTGATCAAGAAGATCAACGAGGCCATGGACCGCATCGACGACGGGACTTTCGGAGTCTGCGAAGATTGCGGAGAGGAAATCGGCATTCCCCGTCTCAAGGCCCGTCCTGTCACCACCCTGTGCATTGAATGCAAGAGCCGCAGGGAGGAGGAGGAGCGTCTGCGCGGCGACTAGTTTCGCGATGCAGGCATAACTACATGGGCGCGTACCGCAAGCGGGACGCGCTTTTTTTTTGAGGAAGGATTATGGACGCCGGCATATTCCGATTCGTAGCCAGGGAAATGGCTGTACGTGTAAGAGGCATGCGTATCGAGAAGGTCTTCGCCCCTCTGCCGGACGTCTGGACGTTCAGCATGGGGCGTGTTGGTCACCTCGTGCTTTTCACGGGAAAACCTACGCCTTTTCTCATCCTGTCCGCGCACAAGCCTGAAAATCCCCCGAACCCGCCGGGGCGGGCCATGTGGCTGCGCAAGCGCCTGCGGGACCGGCGCGTCCTGGACCTCGTGCCCGACTGGCCCCGGAGGCGTCTGGCCCTGGAGTTGTCGCCTGGCGAGGGACGCTGGCTCGTTCTGGATCTGACCGCAGCGCCAGTCCTGAGCGACTCCCTCCCCCCGGAATTCGGCGCCGAGCCCCAGTGGCCCGAACTCTCAAGAATTCTTTCCGAGGACGGACTTTGGCGGGAATTGCCGCACCTCTCGCCTCCCCTGCGAAATCACCTGCGTTCCATGCCCGTCCACGAAGCCGAGGCTCTGCTTCGAGACATCGCGGCAGGGCATATCACGACATTTTATCATGGCCTCGATCACCGGGGGCGCCATCAGGCTCAGTTGTGGCCCCTGGAGGGGGGCGGATCCTGCGGGAGCGCCCTGGCGGCCGCAGAGATGGCCTACGGCCAGACTCTGGCGGTTGCGGCGCGGGAGCATTCCGGTGAGGACGCCGCGCGCAAACGCAACCTGAAAAGGCTCGAACGCGCTCTGGATCGGGCCACGGCGGACCAGGTCCGTTTGCAAAAGATGGTGGACATGCGGCGTACGGGGCTTCTGCTTCAGGCGCATCTGCATTCTCTGGACAGAAACGCCCGTTTGTCCCTGATTCGTCTACCCGGAACGGACGGCGAGGATGTGGACGTGCGTCTGGACGCGGGCGTGAGCGTGCGCCAGAACATGGACCGTTTCTTTTCCCGCGCCGCAAAAGGGGAGCGCGGCCTGGCCATCGTCGCTGCCCGTGTCGAGGCCCTGCGCCGGGAGCTTGACGCCGCGCGGGAGGGGCGGTTCGCTCCGGCCGCGGCTCAGGGCAGGTCTCCCCGGGACGCCGCCGCGAGCCCGCTACCCGCCAAGTTTCGCAAGATCAAGGTCGGGGCCTACAGGTCGTCGGACGGCTTCCTCATCTTGCGCGGGCGCAGCGCCCAGGCCAATCATCAGCTCCTGACCCGCGCCGCCAGCCCCTTCGACTACTGGCTGCACGCCCAGGACGGGCCCGGGGCCCATGTGGTCGTCAAACGCGATTTCCCCACCCAGGACGTGCCCGAAGGCACCATCCAGGAGGCGGCCGCCCTGGCTGCCCTGGCCAGCCATCTCAAAATGGCGGACAGGGGGGACGTGCTGCTGTGCCTGGTCCGGGACGTGCGGACCATCAAGGGCGCGGACCTCGGCATGGTCGGCGTGGACAAGGTGCTGCGTACGGTCCGTCCGGCCATCGACCCCGCACTGGAGGACCGACTTCGGCTCGACAGCCAGGCCTGACTTTACAAGCCGCGCCTGAAGTCATACGTCTTGCCTCCACAACCCTGAGGGAGGCACCCATGCTTATTGATACCCATGGTCGCAAGGTAAGCTACCTGCGACTGAGTATAACCGATCGCTGCAATTTGCGCTGCCTGTACTGCAGACCCCAGAGCGAATGGAAGTTCCTGCCCCACGAGCAGATTCTGACGTTCGAGGAAATGTTTGAATTGGTGGATATTGCACAGGTCGCCGGCATCGAGAAGGTCCGTCTGACCGGCGGGGAGCCCTTCGCGCGCAAGGGGTTTATCCCGTTTGTCGGCCGGCTGCACGCCAAGTATCCGGATCTGGACCTGCGCATCACCACCAACGGCACCATGCTCAAGGGGCGCATCGGCGAACTCAAGGACGCCGGGGTGTCGTGCCTCAATATTTCCCTGGACACGCTCAAGCGGGAGAAGTTCGAAGAAATCACCCGGGTGGATGCCTATGACGCTGTCCGTGCAGGTATCGACGCCTGTCTGACGGGAGGGCTCCGGGTCAAGGTCAACGTCGTGGCCCTCAAAGGCATTAATGACGACGAGCTTTCCGTTTTTGTGGATTTTGCGCGTACGCACGGCATTGACGTGCGTTTCATCGAGTTCATGCCCATTGGCTACGAGTCGCGCTGGAGCCGGGACAACTACTGGCCGGCAGAGGATATCATCGCGGCGGTGGAGAAGCTCGTCCCCCTGGACGAGGTGCGGGAGGCCTCGCGCAACAGCGGACCGGCAAGGATGTACAGGATTGCGGGAGGGCAGGGCCGCATTGGCGTCATTTCGGCCGTGAGCAACCACTTCTGCGAGAGCTGCAACCGGTTCCGGGTCACGTCCGACGGCAAGCTACGCACCTGTCTGTTCTCCGATAAGGAGTATGACGTTCGCTCCATCCTGCGCAATCCGAAACACACCACCCAGGAACTGCTCGATCTCTTTGCCCGCGCCAACCGCGAAAAGCCAATGGGGTATCGCCTGCTGCAGGAAAGGGAGACCAATCAGGTCTGCAACAAGGCCATGACCTCTATCGGCGGCTAGGATTTCTTTTTGTGGACGAATTCGTCCACAGCTTCTGGAGTGGCCGGGATGGATAAGGTGGGTCGTCCCTCTTCCAGTATTTTGTCCAGATCCAGGGTGTCGATGCTGATGTCCGAACCGAAGGCGTCCTCCTGCAGTGCCAGGATGGCGGTCTTCGAGAAGGCACGGGTCCTGGCCCACCAGGAGTTGCCCTTGCGCTCCCAGAAACGCTGTCCGGAGCGGTAGGCATACATGCCGGAGCAGGCAAGAAATGCGAGGTTGGTCTTGATGGCCGTCACGAAAGCTTTCCTCACCATGCTTTTCGCTTCTTGAAAAGCAAGTTTCGTTTCCGGCCGAATGGCCGGCAGGTTTTCGGTATTGGTTGATCTGTCGTTGTTCATATAATTGAGGCCCCGAGGCCGAAAGAGTGGTGGTATGTCCGGTCTGACCGGTCGGAAGCTTCCCTCTACGGAAGTCCGTATGGATTTGCAAATGCACCGGGGCAGATAGGGATAACCCTGGTACGAGGAAACATGGAAAGCAGGGACATAACCTTCGAAAATCCGGATTTTGCGCGCGAGGTCTTCGGGCCGGGCAACGCCCACCTGGAGACCGTGTCCACCATGACGGGCGTGCGGGTGGAGAGTCGCGGCAGCGAACTCACGGTCTTCGGCGACGACATCATCATGGTCGAGCTGGTCTGTCGCTATTTCGCCCAGATCTACGACCTGGTCCGCGGCGGGCATCAGCTTTTCGACAGGGACGTGGAGCAGAGCCTGCGCATCATGCTTCGCGATCCGTCAACGCCTCTCAAGAAGTACTACCAGGATGAGCTGTTTACCGTTTCCCCGCGCAAGACCGTCTGTCCCAAGACTGTAACCCAGCGTGAATACCTGCACGCCATGCGCGAACTCGACCTGACCCTGGGCATAGGTCCGGCCGGCACGGGCAAGACCTATCTGGCCGTGGCCGTGGGAGTGTCTCTGTTTCTGCAGAAGAAGATCAAAAGGCTGATTCTGACCCGGCCTGCGGTAGAGGCCGGCGAGAAGCTCGGTTTTCTGCCCGGCGACCTCGTGGAGAAGGTGAACCCCTACCTGCGTCCCCTTTACGATGCACTCAATGACATGCTCGACTACGCCAAGGTGCAGGAGATGATCAGCGTCGGAGCCATCGAGATCGCGCCCCTGGCTTTTATGCGCGGACGCACCCTGAACAACGCCTTCGTTATCCTCGACGAAGCCCAGAACACCTCGCCTGAACAGATGAAGATGTTTCTGACACGTCTGGGCTACGGATCGAGGGCCGTGGTCACGGGAGACGTGACCCAGATCGACCTGCCCTCCCACATCGGTTCGGGACTGGTCCAGGCCGCGGAGGTCCTGGACGGCGTGCAGGGCATCGCCATGGTTCATTTCACCGAGGAGGACGTCATCCGTCATCCCCTGGTGGGCCGCATTGTCCGGGCCTATGACCGCCACCGCCAGGCCGAAGCTTCGGCCGAGGGCCGGGGCTGATGCTGCACCTGGAACAGGTCGTGCCGGCCGATCCCCGTTTTCCCCTGTCCGGGCCGGAGCTCATGGAGATTTTCGAGGGGCTGGCCAGCGTTTTTGCCCTGGCGCAATGGGAGCTGTCCCTGCGCATTGTCGATGACCGGGAGATGGCGGAGCTCAATGCCTCCTTCATGGGCTGCCTGGGACCGACCAACGTGTTGAGCTTTCCGGGAGGCGAAGAGGGCTGGTTGGGGGATCTTGTGCTTTCGGCAGAGACCCTCGTCCGCGAGACCCGCCTCTACAACCAGGCCCCCCGCGAATACACCGTGCGTCTGCTGGCCCACGGAATGCTTCATCTCATGGGCCACGATCATGGTCAGCACATGGACGATCTGACCGACTTGGCCGTGGCCGCTCTCGGCTCCGCCCCCCTTCCGTCTACCCTTCTTTTTCCGACGATCTGAGTACGTTCCGCCACAGCCTCGGGCTGATGCGGGTGAATCTGTCGAAATCCGATACGATCTCCAGGCCGGGCACGATGGCCCGGTAAACGGGCAGTCTGAGTTCACGCTTGGTGAGGTTCACGTAGACCGGTTCGAGCCCCTGGTCCTCCAGGATCGCCTCGATAAGGGCGAGGTCACCGGCCGCGGAGCCCGTGGAGTGGTCCGGCAGGTCTTCGAGGTTGCGTTCGGACAGGCCCTCCGGGCCTGGGGCCGAGGGCGGTCCTTCGGGGAAGGGGAACGGTGTCTCCGTCAGGGCAGACAGGGCCGCCTGCGGTCCCGAGAGGGCTGCCCCCGTGGCCTTGACCAGCCCGCCTTCCGCCAGATGCACGAAACATTTGAAACAGGGGACGCCGAGCTCCGTGGTCAGGTCCTGGAACACGGGGTCCACCCCCTGCTTCCGGTATCGCTCCAGCAGTTCCCGCACCTCAGGGTCCCCGCTTGTCAGGCGAAAACATTGGCCGGGATCGTAGACTTTGACGGCCTCGGAATCCCGTTCGATGACTTCGAGGAGACCGCTGACCCTGGCCTCTTCGGGTGTGTTGCCCGAAGCCAGGCCCGTCGATCCCAGGCCACTGAAGAGGCGGGCTTCGTCGAGGTTGGTAAAAAGGTAGACGGCCTGCAGCGGCACGAGTATCGGCGCGCCGTGCCGGTCCTGTCCGGAAATCCAGTGCAGGGCTTGATCCGCGTACGGAGCCTCCAGCCGCAGGGCGTTCGGATCGAGCGCTTTTTCGTTCAGCTCGCTTCGTTTTCCGATCCGGATTTCTTCGTCTTCCTGGCTGCCGGAGACGCGCATGTTCCGGATATCGGCGAAGGAACTGTACCGCTCAACGATCTCCATGGCCAGGGACGCGCGGGCGTCCTCCAGACACATGCCCCGGCCGTAGCTGGTCATGCCTCCCTGCAGACGGTGGTCAAAGGCGCCGCAGCGTATCGCCCTGTCCAGGCGCCAGCGCCGCAGGAGCCCCCAAGGGGCCAGGGACGCGTGATGGCGCATTTCCCTGCCTTCCAGGATGCCGAGTCCGTAGAGCCGTTCCTCGGCCAGGGCATGGGTGGCCCCGGCGGGCCGCCTGGGACAGGGGGCGGGCAGGTTCAGACCGATCCGCAAGGCCGCCGGGTCCGAGTCGCGCTGCGTCGGCGGGGCTTCGGGCAGGGGCGATTCCAGGTCCGCCGGGAGTGGTGCATGTTCGAATATGTTGGCCGAGAGGATTCGGCTCGTGCGGGCGTGTTTGTGGTGGTCGGGCAGGACGGCGCTGCGCAGGAAGAGCTGGGGCGACAGATCCGCAAGGTTCGGGGCGGTCGGGCGAAGCTCCTCCCAGAGTTCGCCCAGGGCCGGGGCCAGGAGCGCCGTTTCCAGGATGAGGCTGCGTATCTGGGGAGTTTCGTTGTCAAAGAGAGCGCGCAGTTCGTCTACGGGCATGGCGGCCAGGCGCGGGCGGACATGGGCGCGCATGAATTCGTCGTTGGGGTGGACGCGGACGTGCTCCAGGCATTGTTCCAGGGTCATGGGTACGGCGGGTTCAGGCGTGAAGTAGGCCACCCCCAGGAGGCTGTCCTGGTGGGCGAGGCCATAGCGGACGGTTTGGGTCACGTCGGGCGCTCCTGTTCGGGTTGATGCGTCCGTTGGTACCTATCTTGCTTGAAACCGGCTGCCAAGGAGATGCTGTCATGAAATTTTTCATCCTCTGCGCCTGTGCGCTGTTTTTCGTGGGTTGCGCCGCCGACAGGTACGATGTGAACCTGTACGGTGTGGACTACCAGGACGACGCCGAAGTCGTGCTCGGCGAACTCGTTGAGGCGGTGACGCCTCTGTCCATGCCAGACACCGAATTCCGGGCCCTCATCCTGCCCTTTGCCCTGCGCCAGGAAGTGGCGGTGCGCAGGGACGTCGGACGGGAAATGGCCGATATTTTTCGCCGTTCCTGGCTGGAAAAGCGTGTATTCGGCACCATGGAGTACGACCCTTCCCTGGTTTGGCCCGGTCTGGATCACGCCCTGGCACTGGCCCGGGCCAGGGGCGCCAATATTTTGGTTTCGGGCAACGTGTCGCAGTTCTACGAGGGCGGGGCTACTGGTCGGACATCCATCGGCGTCACCGTGGAGGTCCACTGGGTGCCCGACGGAACCCTTGTCTGGTCGGCTGCGCAGGCGGCGGCCATGGAGAGCGGTCCGACCAAGGATTACGTGGTTGTGCGCAGCGCCGTGCGACTGCCCGAGCACCCGACCTACGCTGTCATGCGTGCCCTGTCCCGGAACATGGCCGCGGGACTGATGCGCCATTTGCCCCGCAAGCCTTGAACAGGCCCCTCCTGAGACGTTGAGCCGACGCTTTTGCGTCGGCTTTTTTATTTTAATTTCGGTGTATTGCGATTCGCTTTACAAATCGTGGACAAGGTCTGTAGGAAGAAATTTTTTTGCGTACCGTACGCGACAATACAAACCGGGTCTCCGGACGATCAGGTGACAACATGAAACATTTTCTATCTATACTGGATCTGAAGGCCACCGAGGCCATGGACCTGGTGCTTCGCGCCAAGGAGATGAAGGACTCCGACTACAGGTCCACGCTTCTGGCGGGCAAGACCCTGGCCATGATTTTCGAGAAGGCGTCCACCAGGACGCGCGTTTCCTTCGAGGTCGGCATCCGTCATCTTGGCGGCGACACCATCTTCATGACCCCGGCCGATTCGCAGCTGGGGCGCAGCGAACCTCTGGAAGACACGGCCCGCGTCCTGTCCCGCTACGTCCAGGGCATGGTCGTGCGCACCTTTGCCCAGAAGAACGTGGAGGAGTTGGCCCAGTGGGGCTCCGTGCCCGTGGTCAACGCTTTGACGGACCTCTACCATCCCTGTCAGGTTATGAGCGACATGCTGACCATTTCCGAACGGACGTCCGATTTCAAGGACCTGGTCGTCTCCTGGATCGGCGACGGCAACAACATGGCCCACTCCTGGATCAACGCCAGCGTCTATTTCGGCTTTCAGCTGAATCTGGCCTGTCCCGAAGGATACATGCCCAAGACCTCTGTGCTGGAGCGCGCCCTCAAGATGGGAGCCAAGGTCTTCGTCACCGACGACCCCAAGGCCGCCATTTCCGGGTCGCATTTCGTCAACACCGACGTGTGGGCGTCCATGGGCCAGGAGGCCGAACAGAAGCGCCGTGAAAAGGCCTTTGCCGGGTACTGCGTCGACGACGAGCTGCTGTCCCTGGCCGATCCGGCGGCAAAGGTGCTGCACTGCCTGCCCGCCCACCGCGGCGAGGAGATCAGCGCCGAGGTCTTCGAAGGTCCGAAGTCCATCGTGTTCGATCAGGCCGAAAACCGTCTGCACATGCAGAAGGCCATTCTGGAATGGATTTACAGCTGACGCGGCCCGTCCGCTTCACATAAGGGAGAGATTTTCATGAGCAAGATCGAGAAGGTCGTTCTGGCCTATTCCGGTGGACTCGACACGTCCGCCATCCTCAAGTGGATCAAGAAAACCTACGAATGCGAGGTCGTGACCCTGACGGCGGACCTCGGGCAGGGCGAGGAACTCGACGGGCTGGAGGAGAAGGCTCTGTCCACCGGGGCCACCAAGGCCTACGTCGTGGACCTGCAGGAAGAATTCGTGGCCGACTACGTCTTCCCCATGTTTCGCGCCAATGCCGTGTACGAGGGCGGTTACCTGCTCGGCACGTCCATCGCCCGCCCCCTCATCGCCAAGAAGATGGTCGAGATCGCTCAGGCCGAAGGGGCTCAGGCCGTGGCTCACGGCGCCACGGGCAAGGGCAACGACCAGGTTCGTTTCGAGCTGTCCACCCTGGCCCTGGCGCCGCAGCTGAAGACCATCGCCCCGTGGCGCGAGTGGGACCTCAATTCCCGCACGGACCTTCTGGCCTTCTGCCAGGAGAACGGCATCTCCGTGCCCGTGACCAGGGAGAAACCCTATTCCTGCGACCGGAACCTCCTGCACCTGAGTTTCGAGGGCGGAGAGCTGGAAGACCCGTGGGCCGAGCCCGGACCGGGTACGTATCTCATGAGCGTCAACCCCGAGGATGCCCCGGACAAGGCCGAGGTCGTCACCCTGGATTTCGAACAGGGCAACCCCGTGGCCCTGAACGGCGAAGCCCTGTCCCCGGCGAAGATGCTCGCGGCCCTGAACGAGTTGGGCGGCAAGCACGGCATCGGCCGGCTGGATATGGTGGAGAATCGATTCGTGGGCATGAAGTCCCGCGGGGTGTACGAGACTCCTGGCGGGGCCATCCTGCAGCGTGCCCATCGGGATCTGGAAGGAGTGTGCATGGACCGTGAACTGCTGCACATGCGCGACAGCCTCATCCCCCGCTATGCCGAAATGGTTTATAACGGCTACTGGTTCGCTCCCGAGCGCGAAGCCCTGCAGGCCCTTATGGACAAGGCCCAGGAGACGGTCACGGGTACGGTGCGGCTTAAGCTGTACAAGGGAGGCGTCTATCCAATTGGGCGCAAGTCGCCGTACTCCTTGTATAATCCTGAACTTGCCACCTTTGAGAAGGACGAGGTCTACGACCAGGCCGACGCAGCCGGTTTCATCAAGCTGCACGGACTGCGCCTTCAGGCCCGTCAGCCTTTTCTGGACAAGATCAAGGGATAGACCATGAGCGCATCCTCCAAGGAAAAGAAATTGTGGGGCGGCCGGTTCACCGGGGACACCGCCCCCCTGGTCGAACGGTATACGTGCTCCGTGGATTTCGACTCCCGGCTGCATGAGCATGATATCGATGGTTCCAAGGCCCACGCCGCCATGCTCGCCGCCCAGGGCATCATCAACGATGCAGAACGCGACGCCATCCATGAAGGGCTGGAGCAGATTCGCGGCGAGATCGAGGCCGGGACCTTCGTCTGGAGGCAGGATCTCGAAGACGTGCATATGAACATCGAGCACCGCCTGACGGAGATCGTGGGCACGCCGGGACAGAAGCTGCACACGGGTCGTTCGCGCAACGATCAGGTGGCCCTGGATTTCAGGCTTTTCGTTGCCGCGTGTCTGGAGGAATGGTCCGCGAGCCTGCGCGATCTCGTCGAAGTGCTCGTGCGGCGCGCCGATGAGCATCGGGAGACGTTGCTTCCGGGCTGTACACACTTTCAGCCCGCTCAGCCCGTGAGTCTGGCCCAGCACCTTCTGGCCTACGCCCAGATGTTCCGCCGGGACCACGGCCGCGTACAGGATGCCCTTGAGCGGGTCAGGATTTCGCCCTTGGGCGCTGCGGCCCTGGCGGGTACGACGCACCCCCTTGACCCCGCCCGGGTCGCGCAGAGCCTGGGCCTTGGCGGGACATTCGCCAACAGCATGGACGCGGTCTCGGATCGCGACTTCGTCCTCGAGGCCGTCTTCTGCGGCAGCGTGGTCATGATGCACCTCTCGCGCCTGTGCGAGGAGATCATCATCTGGGCCAATCCGCAGTTCGGTTTCGTGCGTCTGCCCGACGCCTACTCCACGGGTTCCTCCATTATGCCCCAGAAGAAGAATCCGGACGTGGCCGAACTCATGCGCGGCAAGACGGGGCGCGTCTACGGCGACCTCATGGCCATGCTGACCCTCATGAAGGGCCTGCCCCTAGCCTATAACCGCGACATGCAGGAGGACAAGGAGCCGTTTCTCGACACGCATGACACGGTCTCCCCGTCCCTGACGATTATGGCCGGCATGCTGGCGGAGCTCGGCTTCAATCCCGAGCGCATGCGTTCTGCTCTCAAGGCCGGTTTTCTCAACGCCACGGAACTGGCGGATTATCTTGCGGCCAAGGGCGTTCCCTTCCGTCAGGCCCACCATATCACCGGGGCGGCCGTGGCCTTTGCCGAGGAACGCGGGGTCGGCCTCGAAGACCTGAGTCTGACGGATCTGCAGGCGTTTTCCGGGGATATCGGCGAGGATGTCTTTGCCGTGCTCGATTACGGCAACGCCGTTGCCCGGCGTCACGTGCCCGGCGGCACGGGGCCGGAGTCCGTCTCCGGACAGGTCGCCTCGCTTATGAGCTGGCTGGCCCGTCCGAACTAAGTTTCTCCTGGTGTTTTCCATATCGCCCCCCCTTGCCGCTTGACGCGGTGAGGGGGTTTTTTTGGTCTTGCGCAAAACTCAGGGCATCGAATGTCCTTGGATCTGTCGACTGCTTCGTGGGGCTGCAGTTCAGACGGATCGATTATGTAGGTGTTTTTAAAATTTCTTTCGAAAAATCTAGGTAATTCGTGATCCGGCTGTCAGCGCTGAAGAAGGGAAGTTTGGAATTTTTTTGTTCGAAAAATCAGGCTGTAAGCGTTTATGTACTTATGAGTACGTAGCATCAGAATATGTTTCCTAAATAAAATGCCCAACTTAAATTTATAAAAATACTAGAGAACTCTAGTTACTTTGCTGTGATGCTTTCCCATAAATATGAATCAACTTGTTTGAAATGTTTATAGGGAGGGTAGTGTCATGCAACGCAGTCTGGCGTTTCCAAACGGTTCAAAACTGTGCTCGGGCATGAGCGGTGATGTTCGTCCGGCCATGTCGGGTGACCGGACAACCACATGTTTTTTTGGCGGGCAGGCCTGCCACCGGAAAACGGTTCGGTCGGACGCCTCGAATCGCCGGCAATGTATAGAAAGGTGTTTCCGGGCTTTGAGCGGGGAGTCGGGGGGCATCGCCCGAAATATCCAGGATTGTCCGATTTTTCGGAAAAAACAATGTTATATGTTGTTGACGTCGTACAACGCTACGGATAGTGGTGTGCCCACATATAGTGCCAGAAATTTCGCTGTTGCTTTCATGCAAGGAGGGGAGATGAAAGCTCGATTCACGTTGGTGATGTTGCAAGCGTTGTTCATGTGGTGCGTGCTTATGCCTTTTCCGGCAATGGCTGAAAATTCATATGTGGGTACCGCGTCTTGCAGGGACTGCCATGAAGAGCAGTATGACAATTTTACGAAGTACGCGAAAAAGGCACACTCGGACAGATCTGTGAAGGCTATGGCTTCGGATTTGACCGATGCGGAACTTGCCGGATGTTACGCCTGCCACACTACGGGTTACGGCAAGCCCGGCGGATTCGTGAGTTACGAATCCACCCCCCACCTGGCCGATGCTGGATGTGAAGTCTGCCACGGCCCCGGATACGATCATGTAGAGAGCGGCGGAGACCCGGAACTCATCAAGGGGTCGCTGAGCATGGAAGATTGCGAATCCTGCCACAACGAAAGCCGTGTCAAGTCCTTCAACTTCAAGCCCCTGCTCTACGGCGGGGCCCACTAGGAGACGGACATGAACATCTTTCGAAGATCTCTCGGCGCCAAGATACTTGGTATCACTTTCATCGTCCTGTTCATCACCTTCGGTACTCTTTTCACCGCAACGTTCATGATGCAGCGGGCCAGCACCCTGCACGAAGTCGAGGTCAATGCAGCGCGCATCGCGGAGATGCTTGCCATGGCCATCCGCGAGCCCATGGCCATCGGCGACAATGAAGGCACCACGGAGAAGTTCGCTGGAGTCGGGGAGCGGTATGATGATATCGACATCCATCTGACCAACTTCAAGGGCAACATCACCTACTCCACTTCCGAAGCCATGCTGCGTACGGACATCGTCGACAGCTTACAGAGCAGGGAGCTTTCCTCGCTCCTCGATGACTGCATGCGCCAGGAGTGCCTGAGCGAAACCATCACCGAGATCGACGGCAAGCCCGCCTATCTCGAAGTCAAGTCCATTCCCAACGAAGAGTCGTGCCACCATTGCCACGGCTCGAACCAGCCTATTCTCGGTGTTCTGGTTATGACCCAGGACATCTCCGGCCAGATGAACGCCATGACTCGGAACCAGACGAAGATCGGCGGCATCATGGCGGCGGGCTTGGTCGTACTGCTCGCGTCCCTGGCCTTCTTCATGCGGCGTGCGGTTTTTTTGCCCATCCATGATGTGGCCGTGGCCACGGAGCGGATCAGCAAGGGCGACCTGACCGTGAAGGTCGAAACCAAAAGCCAGGACCAGATCGGCCAACTGGCCCAGAGCGTCAACTCCATGACGGAAAATATGCGCGGCATGATGCATGAGATTATCTCCGGCGTCGGCACCCTGGCCGATGCCTCGGGGCAGCTCAAGGGCGTCTCCGTCACCGTGGCGGACCTGGCCAGCGACAACCAGGCCCGGTCCGACGCAGTAGCCGCCGCTTCCGAAGAGATGAGCACAAACATGGGCTCCGTCGCCTCGGCCACGGAGCAGGCTTCGGTCAACATCGCCACGGTGGCCGCCGCCTCCGAGGAAATGAGCGCGACCATCCACGAGATCTCCATGAATACCGCCCGGGCCAAGGAGATCACGGCTGTGGCCGTGAACACTGCTGAGGCCACGTCCGCCGACGTGGACCATCTCGGGGCCATGGCCCGGGAAATTCACTCCGTGACCCAGACCATCACCGCCATCTCCTCCCAGACGAATCTGCTGGCCCTCAACGCCACCATCGAGGCGGCCAGGGCCGGAGAGGCGGGCCGGGGCTTCGCCGTCGTGGCCAACGAGATCAAGGAACTCGCCCAGCAGACGGCCCAGGCCACGGAGGAGATCCGCGCCAAGATCAAGGGGATTCAGGATGTCGTCGGCATGACGGTGGAGGAGATCCAGGGAATCAGGGACGTGATCCGCGACGTCGATTCCATCGTGACCACCATCGCCGCGGCCGTGGAGGAGCAGTCCGTGACCACGCGCGACATCGCCCAGAACATCGGCCAGGCATCTCAGGGTCTTGACGAGGTCAGCCACAACGTGAGCCAGACGTCGGGCGTGGCCGGGGACATCACGCACCAGATCGCCGAAGTGAGCGCGGCCGCCACGAGCATGACCCACAACGGCGCCACGGTCCGGGAGCATGCCGAAGAGTTGCGCGCGCTGTCCGAACAGCTTAAAGGGCTCGTGGAGATGTTCCGCATCAGTTAGACCACGAACCCAACGAGGAAACATTCATGAAGAAGATTGTCATGACAGGCCTGCTTGTCCTGGCCCTGGCCTGCCCCGGCCTTGCGGCGCCCTACGCCGTGTCCGTGAACCAGTTCGTCGAGCACCCGTCCCTGGACGCCGTCCTGAAGGGCTTTCAGGACAGCCTGAAGGCCCAGGGCATCGAGGCGACCTATTCGGTGCACAACGCCCAGGCCAACATGGCCACGGCCAACCAGATCGCGGCCCAGATCGCCGGCGAGAATCCGGACCTTGTTCTGGCCATCGCCACACCCTCGGCCCAGGCCTGCGCCCTGGCCACCAAGAAGTCGCCGGTCCTGGCCGCCGCGCCGCTTCTCTTCACGGCCATTACCGATCCCGTCGGCGCCGGGCTGGTGGACAGTCTCGAGAAGCCCGGCAAGAACATTACGGGCGTGTCCGACATGCTGCCCGTGGACAAACATATGGCCATGCTGCGCCGTTTCTATCCCGGCCTCAAGAAGCTCGGGATGATCTACAACGCAGGCGAGGCCAACTCCAAGACCACCGTGGCCATGGTCCAGGCCGAAGGCGCCAAGCTCGGTTTCGAGGTCGTTGAGGCCACCGTGGCCAAGACCAGCGATGTCTACCAGGCCGCCAAGTCGCTGATCGGCAAGGTCGACGCCATCTACCTGCCAACTGACAACACCGTCATCTCCTCCCTGGAGTCCGTGGTGAAGGTCTGTGAGCAGGAGAAAATGCCCCTGTTCTCGGCAGACGTTGATTCCGTGCAGCGCGGCACCGTGGCCGCCCTGGCCTTCGATTACTACCAGCACGGCTATCAGACCGGGCTCATGGCCAAGCGTCTGCTGGTGGACAACGCCGAGCCTGCGACCACGTGCGTCGAGACGCAGCAGGAGCTCGTCCTGCACCTCAACCTCAAGGCCGCCGCCAGGATGGGCGTGACCGTGCCCGAGGACGTGAAAAAGGATGCCGACAAGATCTATGAATAGGCCCGGCCTTTCGCATACAGCACAGAGGCGGCCTGGCCGCCTCTTTTATTTACGCCCGGGCGGGTGGCGATGATGACCATGATGGCCTTTCGCGCTGCGCGTATCCTGACCATGAATCCCGCCGACCCGGTGATCGCCGACGGCGGGATTCTCGTTGACGAGAGACGAATTGTTGCCATCGGGGAGTGGAAAAGGATCGCCGGGCATGGTCAAGTGCGGGATCTCGGGCGTGCGACCCTGGTTCCCGGGCTCATGAATGCCCACGCCCACCTTGAGCTGTCCCATCTGGCCGGACGCATTCCTCGCGGTCTCGGGTTTTCCGGGTGGGCGGACCGGCTTTTTGCCGCGATGCGCGGGCAACAGTCAGGCGCGCAGAACGTGGAGAGGGCCGTTGCCTCCATGCGTGCCTCAGGGACCTGTTTTGTTGCGGATGTGGTCGGCCGGGAGGCCGCGGTCGTCCGCGGGATTCTTGACGCGTACACCCTGGGAGGTCACTTGTTTCGGGAGTTTTCCGGTCGCAGACGGAGTCCTGATCTCGAAGCCGGCGTCTGCCCGGGTTCGTGGAGCCCTTCGGTTCATGCGCTTTATTCCACAGACTCCGCGCTGGCTCGGGAGCTCAAGGGGTGGTGCTCGGAAAAGGGTTTGCCCTTTTGCCTGCATCTGGCCGAGGTGCCGGGGGAGAACGAACTGTTTTTGGGCCTGGAAGGAGATTTTGCCGCGTTTTTGCGAGGCAGGCGCATTCTGCCCAAGGATTTTGAGACGCCGGGACTGAGCGCCGTGGCCTACGCGCATGACCTCGGGCTGCTGGACGGCGGTACCCTGGCCGTGCATTGCGTGCAGGCGGGCCGGGAGGATGTGGAGATCCTGGCTGCAAGCGGAGCCAGTGTTTGTCTTTGTCCTCGGAGCAACGAATACATCGGCGTGGGAGCCCCTCCGGCTTCGTCCCTGTATGCTGCCGGAGTGCCCCTTTGTCTGGGGACGGATTCCCTGGCTTCCGTGGATAACCTCGACCTCTGGGAGGAATTGCGTGTGCTGCGCGCTTTGCTTCCGGCGGACACTCCTCTGACCGGGCTGTTGGAAGCGGTCACGGTCGCGCCAGCACGCGCTCTTGGTATCGCAGGAGATTATGGCAGTCTCGAACCGGGACGCCTGGCGGCCTGGGCGGTCCTGCCGGAGGATTTCGAAGCGATGTTGTGATGCGGGGAGTTCTGCGAAGGGAAGGGGAATGGCGGAAGCGTATAGGAGTCGAACCTACCGAAGACCTCTCGACCTTCCACCGGTTTTGAAGACCGGGCGCCACACCGGTGACGATACGCTTCCCCTTCAGGAGGAACGTATCTATCAACGCGACGGATAATGATCAAGATTTTCCGCCAACCTTCCAAAAAAGCTTTTTTTCGGCGAAAATTCTCTTGTCATTCCTGAAACACATCTTAACAATCAAAGCTTGTTTCGTTAAGGATTCGCGAGTCACGAAGACAAATACGGCCGGCAGAAGGAATGTAAGCCGCGTCGGCCTCTGGAGGTTTTCTCTTTTGAATAGTTTTTCCAAGAATCTGGTGCTTTGGGCCGCTATCTGCATGGTCATGATTGTCCTGTTCAATCTGTTCAACCAGCCGCCCGTTCAGCCGAATGACCTTAACTATACGGAATTTTTGACGAAAGTCCGTCAGGGTGAGGTCATGAGCGTCAAGATCCAAGGGTCGCGCATCACGGGCCTGCTGTCCAATGACCAGCGCTTCAGTTCCTACGCGCCCGACGATCCGACCCTGGTCGACACGCTCGTCAAGAACAACGTGCAGGTCAAAGCCGAACCGCAGGAAGATGCGCCGTGGTATATGACGGTCCTCATTTCCTGGTTCCCTATGCTGCTTCTGATCGGTGTGTGGATTTTTTTCATGCGGCAGATGCAGGGAGGGGGCGGAAAGGCCATGTCCTTTGGGCGGTCCCGGGCCAAGATGGTCACCCAGGAGGAGACCAAGGTCACCTTTGCTGATGTGGCGGGTGTGGACGAGGCCAAGGAGGAGTTGCAGGAGATCGTCGATTTTCTGAGCAACCCCAAGAAGTTTACGCGCCTGGGAGGCCGCATTCCCAAGGGCGTGCTCCTGGTGGGCGGCCCCGGAACGGGCAAGACCCTCATGGCCAGGGCCGTGGCCGGCGAGGCCGGCGTGCCCTTCTTTTCCATTTCCGGTTCGGATTTTGTCGAGATGTTCGTGGGCGTCGGTGCGGCCCGCGTGCGCGATCTGTTCATTCAAGGCAAGAAAAATGCGCCTTGCCTCATCTTTATCGATGAAATCGACGCCGTGGGCCGTCAGCGCGGCGCCGGTCTGGGCGGCGGGCATGACGAGCGTGAGCAGACCCTCAACGCCATGCTGGTCGAAATGGACGGGTTTGAATCCAACGAGGGCGTCATCCTCATCGCCGCCACCAACCGCCCTGATGTTCTGGACCCCGCATTGCTGCGTCCGGGCCGTTTCGACCGTCAGGTCGTGGTTCCCAATCCCGATCTCAAGGGCCGCAAGCGCATCCTCGAAGTGCACTCGCGCAAGACTCCGCTTTCCCCGGAAGTCGATCTTGAGGTCCTGGCCCGCGGCACGCCCGGTTTTTCCGGTGCGGATCTCGAAAATCTGGTCAACGAGGCGGCCCTGCACGCCGCCAAGCTGAGCCAGGATCGGGTCACCATGCTCGATTTCGAAGAGGCCAAGGACAAGGTCATGATGGGCAAGGAACGTCGTTCCATGATTCTGAGCGACGAGGAGAAGAAGACCACCGCCTACCACGAGGCCGGGCACACCCTGGTGGCCAAGTTCCTGCCGGGCACGGATCCCATCCACAAGGTGTCCATCATCCCCAGAGGCCGCGCCCTTGGCGTGACCATGCAGCTGCCTGTGGATGACCGTCACACCTATTCCAAGACCTATCTCCAGAACAACCTGGCCGTGCTTTTCGGCGGACGTGCCGCCGAGGAGATCGTGTTCAATTCCATTACCACCGGCGCCGGCAACGACATCGAGCGCGCCACGGCCATGGCCAAGCGTATGGTCTGCGAATGGGGCATGAGCGAAGAATTCGGCCCCATGGCCCTCGGCAAGAAGGACGACGAGGTCTTCCTGGGCCGCGACATGGCTCACGTCAAGGATTACAGCGACGAGACCGCCAAGCTCATCGATCTCGAGGTCAAGCGCATCCTGGGCGATTCCTACAGCCGCGCGAAGACCATCCTCGAAGATAATATCGACGTGCTGCACTCCGTGTCCCAGGCCCTCATCGAACGCGAAACCCTGACGGGCGAGGAAGTGGCCAGGATCATAAGCGGCGAGGAACTGCCCCCGGCCTCCGGAAACGGCGCTGACGGCCAAGCCGAGGCTCCGGCCGCGCAGGAGACGCCCGCGACCGGCGAAGACGGATTCACCCTTGATGACGGGGACGCAGGCGACAAGGCAGGGGAGTGATCCATGACCCGGGGGAGTGAAGACACCGTCTCCTGGGATGTGTGCAGGGGGAGGACCCTTGGTCCTGCCCCCTTTTTTGTGGTCGGCATCGTCAACGCCACACCGGACTCCTTTTACGACGGGGGACGCGTCGGAGGCATCGGGGCGCTAGTGGCCAGATGTCTGGAGCTGCTTGACCAGGGTGCGGACATTCTGGATATTGGGGGGGAGAGCACGCGACCCTTTGCCGAGCAGGTTTCGGCAGAGATCGAACTGGAGCGTGTTCTGCCGGTGGTCCAGAGCGTGCTGGCGGCCCGCCCCGGCGCGGTTGTGTCCGTGGACACGACCAAGGCCGCCGTGGCCCGGGCCTGCCTGGAGGCGGGAGCCGTCATCGTCAATGACGTCTCGGCCATGGGGGCGGATTCGGCACTTCGTGATGTGGTCCTGGATCATGCGCCGGGGTACGTGCTCATGCACAGCCAGGGAGCTCCGGACACCATGCAGGTGGCTCCGCGATATGATGACGTGGTTGACGAGATCAGGCATTTTTTTGCGACGCATCTTGAATCGCTGGCCAGGGCCGGGCTTCCCGAGGCCAATGTGGTCCTCGACCCCGGCATTGGCTTCGGCAAGACGCTGGCGCACAATCTGAAAATATTGCAGAATGTTCATCGGTTTTATGAATTCGGCCGTCCGGTCTATATGGGACTGTCCAACAAGTCCTTGTGGAAGGGACTCCTTGGCCGTGACGGGCAGGAACGCAACGCGCCGACCCTGGCCGCCACGGTAGTCCTGTACGGCCGAGGGGTGCGCATCCACCGTGTTCACGAGGTGCGGGAAACCCGCGACGCCTTGGTCGTCGCGCAAACATTGGGGATGAGAGGGGAGGAAGCATAGAGGTGCTGAGTTTCACGGTCGGCAATCTGCAGATAACCTGGAGGGATATCCTCGACATACTGCTTGTTGGGTATATTTTTTTCCGCGTCATTTTGCTGATCAAGGGCACCCGCGCCGTTTCCGTCATCTATGGCCTTCTTCTCATCGTCATCGCTTACTTCGCCGCCGGAGAGTTCGGGCTGTATACGCTCAACTGGCTGCTGGGCAATTTCCTGGGATCCATCTTTCTGGTGGTTATCATTCTGTTCCGCCGCGACATCCGCAAGGCCCTGGCGGTCATGGGCGCGACCACAATATTTAAGAAGGACACGGTGCAGTCCGTTGTCCTGGATGACCTGATCCTGGCCCTCGTGCAGATGGCCAAGAATAAGACCGGTGCCCTGGTGGTCATCGAACGCAACATTTCCATGGGTGATGTGGTTTCGGGCGGCATCGAACTGCATGCGGCCTTCAGTAAGGATCTTCTGTTGACGATATTTCATCCTGACACGCCTCTGCATGACGGGGCCGTCATCATTCGTGACAACCGCATCGAGGCCGCCGCATGCATTCTGCCCCTGGCCGTGGGGCTCAAGCACGAAGCATCCCTGGGGACGCGTCACAGGGCGGCTATCGGGGTGACCGAGGAGACCGACGCCGTGGCCCTCATCGTCTCCGAAGAGCGGGGAAGCATCTCCCTGGCTGTGGGCGGTCGCATCACGAGCAGCCTCAATGAGGTCCGCCTGAAGAAAGTTCTGGCCGCGGCGCTGAGGAAATGATGTGGAATAATTGGCAATACAGAGCGCTGGCCCTGCTGTTGGCCATGATGTGCTGGTATGTGGTTTCGGGCCAGGAAAAGGTCGAGACTTGGCTCGAGGTGCCCCTGGAGTTCGTGAATCTGCCTCAGCGCATGGAGATCACGTCCGGCCTGGTCAACAAACTGCAGGTTCGCATTCGCGGTACGAGCAATCAGGTCCGTTCATTGAGTTCCAGCCGCCTGGCCTACAAACTCGATCTCGGCAAACTTCAGGTCGGAACCAACGTCATTCCCCTTGTTCCCGAAGGGATGGGTACCACGTCCGCTGTGGAAGTGGTGGAAATCAACCCCTCTCGATTGGAACTGGTCGCCGACATTATGGTCTCCAAAAGTGTGTCTGTCCGCCTTGACTGGGAAGGTCTGCCCGGCGAGGATACGCTTTTCAAGAATGCCACGGTTGAACCGGAGCAGGTCACGGTGACGGGTTTCGCCAGCGCTCTGGAGAAGGTGGACGAAGTGTCCACGGTGCGCGTGCAGGTGCCGGGAGACGGCGCGCTGACCGCCTCCGGCAGGGCTCGCCTGATGCTGCCGGGAGATGTGCGGGCTTCGGTATCCTCCGTCAGCTACGACCTGCATTTCGGTTTTGTCACCCAGGAGATCTGGGTCAAGCTGAATCTCGAGCCCGTGGAGTACGACGCCTTTTCCTACACCGTGAACCCCACGTTCATTCGCGTCAATCTGGCCGTGCCCGTTCGGCTCCTGAAGAACAAGGACTGGCGGGAGCAGCTGCACATGGTCGTGGACCCCGGGGCCAATCCCGCCCTGGGTCAGAGTGTGATCACTCCGGAGCCCCGGTTTCCAGAGGGTGTGAGCATTCTCGAATCCAAGCCGGAAGAGATTGAAATCGTCGTGAACCGCAACGACCCGTTAACCCCCTGAGAGGAGAGCAGATGGGAAGACTTTTCGGAACTGACGGCATTCGCGGGCGGGTCAACTCCCATCCCATGCACCCGGAGCTGGTGCTGCGCCTTGGGCTGGCCGCGGGCCAGTACTTTCGCAACGGCAACAAGCGCCATCGTGTCGTCATCGGCAAGGATACCCGTCTTTCCGGGTACGTGTTCGAGTCGGCCCTGACGTCCGGTTTCTGCGCCGCGGGCATGGACGTCTTCCTCGTTGGCCCCATGCCGACTCCGGCCATCAGCTTCCTGACGCGCAGCATGCGCGCCGATCTGGGCGTGGTCATCTCCGCCTCGCACAATCCCTACATGGACAATGGCATCAAGTTTTTCGACAAGGACGGCTTCAAGCTGGCCGACGACGTGGAGAACGAGATTGCGGCCATGGTCACGGACCCGTCTTTCGCCTGGGGTTTCCCGGAGCACGATCAGGTGGGCAGGGCCAGGAAAATCCAGGACAGCCCGGGGCGCTATATCGTCGAGCTCAAACACAGTTTTCCCGCGGGTATGACCCTCGACGGCGTGACCATCGTCCTCGATTGCGCCCATGGCGCGGCCTACCGTGTGGCGCCGCTCATTTTCGAGGAGCTTGGCGCACGGGTCATCACCGTCGGCGTCGAGCCCGACGGCCTGAATATCAACAAGGGCTGCGGTTCCCTGAATCCTGAGGGCCTGGCGGCCAAGATCCGGGAACACAGGGCCGATATCGGCCTGGCTCTGGATGGCGATGCGGACCGGCTTATTGTGGTCGACGAGCGCGGCAGCGTCCTGGACGGCGATCAGATCATGGCGGTCTGTGCCGAGGAGATGATTTCCAGGGGTGCCCTGGCCGGTAACACCCTGGTGGCTACCGTCATGAGCAACATGGCCCTGGAGGTCTTCATGCAGGAGCGCGGTGGCCGCCTGCTGCGTACCAAGGTCGGTGACCGCTATGTCGTTGAAGAAATGCGTAAGGGAGGGTATCTATTAGGTGGAGAACAGTCGGGGCACATGATATTCATGGAGCATTCGACCACCGGCGACGGTACCCTGGCAGCGTTGCAGCTTTTGCGCATCATGGTCGCCAGACAGCGTCCGATATCCGAGATAGCCGGACTGCTGACGCCATATCCGCAGAAGCTCGTCAATATCAGGGTCAAGAAAAAGATTCCCTTTGTCGAGGTGCCGTCTATTCAGGACGCCCTTCGGCAGGCCGAAGACAGGTTGGGCAAGACCGGGCGGGTTCTGTTGCGCTATTCCGGTACCGAGGCCCTGGCGCGCATCATGGTCGAGGCCAGGGATGAAAAGCTGGTTGACGAATTGTGCGATGAGCTTGCCCATGTGGTGGAGAAGGGGCT
This sequence comes from uncultured Desulfovibrionaceae bacterium, assembly GCA_964597325.1. GTDB lineage: Bacteria > Desulfobacterota > Desulfovibrionia > Desulfovibrionales > Desulfomicrobiaceae > Desulfomicrobium. Next base: position 4,951 of record CAZQYA010000019.1, on the reverse strand, counting down.
GGCCTGAGAATGAGAATTTTCGAGAAGCGGGGCATTCCCGCTTTTCCGAGGATACAACAAGGAGCGATCCATGCAGGTACGTAAAGTAGTCATTCCGGTGGCAGGGTGGGGAACCAGATCACTTCCGGCGACCAAGAATGTGCCCAAGGAAATTCTGCCGGTGTTCCGCAAGCCCTCCATCCAATATATCGTGGAGGAGGCCATTGCCTCGGGCCTGTCGGACGTGGTTTTCGTCAATAACCAGAACAAGCGCATCATCGAGGATCACTTCGATTACAACCTCGCCCTGGAGCAGCTTCTGGACCGCAAGGGACAGAAGGAACTGCTGGCCGAAGTGCGCAAGGTCGCCGAGATGGCCAACATCATCGTTGTGCGTCAGAAGGAGCAGCTTGGCCTCGGACACGCGGTTCTCTGCGCCCGCGAGGTCGTCAAGGATGAGCCCTTTGCCGTGATGGTCGGTGACGATCTCATGTTCAACCGGGACCCTGGCATCAACCAGCTTCTTGAGGTCTGGAAGAACGAGCGCATGCCTGTCGTCGGGGTCATGGAGGTCCCGCGGGAGAGTGTCAGTAAATACGGCATCATCGACGCCGAGGAGTTCGCGCCTGGCTTGTACCGTATACGCGGCGTCAAGGAGAAGCCCGACATGGCCACTGCGCCCTCCAGGCTTGCTCTGGTTGGCCGCTACGTGCTGACCTCCGAAGTTTTCAAGCATCTTGAAGGGCTCAAGCCCGACCATACCGGTGAAATCCAGCTCACCGATGCACTGCAGTCCATGGCCCGGGAGAATCGCCTTCTGGCCGTAAAGCTGCGCGGCCAGCGTTTCGATGTCGGCGATTGGGTCGATTACCTGACAGCCAACATTTATTTCGCCTTGCAGGACGAGCATCTGCGCTATGACCTCATCGCCCGTCTGCGCGAACTGATTCCGCCGTCCCGTTAGTTTCAGAGCCGCTTCATCCGGGGGAACGGGTCGGCCCGTTCCCCTTTTCTTTCGTGGAGTCCATGAGCGATTTCTGTTCCGTCCTCCTGCTGAGCGCCCCGTATAGCGTTCTGACGTATGCCCTGTCTGATTCGCTTCCACAGCGAATGTGGCATGTGGGCGCGCGTGTCGTCGTGCCTCTGGGACGGTCCGTGCGCGTGGGCGTCATCACGGAACTTCGAGTGCGGCCCCCCGAAGGGTGCCGGTGCCGCAATGTGCTCTGGCCCGTGGACAGAGCCGCCTTTTTTTCCCCGAATTATCTGGATTTCATTCGCGATCTTTCCGTGCGGCAGATGGACGCTCCGGGCAGGATTCTGTCCAGGGTGCTACCGGCCGCTCTGCGCGACGTGCCGTCTTTCAGGTCTGCGGATGGGCGGATGGTGCCCATGTCCGAGCTGGAGGATGGCCGGGATCGCGCCGCGCTGGCCGCGTCATGGCTCGAGGGCGGTTTTGCGCCCGTGGTTTCCGCCCGCAGGGTCGACAGGCTTTTTTCCCTGGCGGCGGAACCACCCTGGCCCTTGCGCCCCCAGGCCAAAGCCCAGTTGGAGGTGTTGCGCTACCTGGATGTTCACGGGGTGTCCTCGTCCAGGGCTCTGGCCGCGCATTTCGGCAAAAGTGTTGCCCAGCCCCTGGGCGCCCTGGTTGGGAAGGGCCTCGTGCGAGAGGTCGAATCCGCCTTCGATGCGGCGGAGGCGTGTGAGCAGGAGCGAAACGCCTTTACCCTGACGTCTGAACAGGCCCGGGCTGTGGAAGGTTTCCACGACCTTCTCCTTTCGGATGCACCGCAGTCGGCCCTGCTGTTCGGAGTCACCGGAAGCGGCAAGACTGCGGTGTACATGGAACTGGCCAGGCGGGCCTTGTGCAGGGGACAAAACGTCATGCTCCTGGCGCCCGAGGTCGCCATCGCCCTGAAGCTTTTCCAGGACGTACGCGCGGCCCTGCCCGAAGCCATGACGAGACTGTTTCACGGTTACCTGGGTCAGGGGGAGCGTCATCGGACATTTTTGGAGCTGTCCGCATGCCCCGGCCCAAGCGTCGTCGTGGGGACCAGGTCCAGCCTCTTTTTGCCCCTGGAGCCCGGGCTCGTCATCCTCGACGAAGAGCACGACGCGTCCTTCAAGCAGGACGAGGGGCTCGTCTACCAGGCCCGGGAACTCGCCTACGGGCGCATTTCCCGCAGCCGCGGGCTGCTGCTCATGGGTTCGGCAACGCCGGACGTGAAGGTCTTTCATGCCGGTCGCAGCGGAGGCATCGCCGTCGAGATCCTCAAAGACCGTGTCGGCGAGTCCCGACTGCCGGATATCCGTCTGGTGGATTTGCGCACGGAACCGCCCGAGCACGGTCCCTTTGCCTTGTCCGTGCGTGACGCCCTGCTGGGAGCCGTCGCCGCCGGCGAGCAGGTCATCATTCTCCACAACCGGCGCGGTTATGCCCCGGTGCTGTACTGCGAAAAATGCGAGGCGCCACTGAAATGCCCCCATTGCCAGGTCTCCCTGACTCTGCACAAGCGGCGCGAATTGCTGCTGTGCCATTATTGCGGCCACAGCCTGCCTTTTCCCCTGTCCTGCCCGACGTGCAAAGGGCACGAATTTCTGCCCCTCGGCGCCGGAACCGAGCGCCTGGAGGAGTTTTTGCGTGACGAGCTCCCCGAGGATACGCGAGTTCTGCGCCTGGACCGCGATACAGCCCGCAGGGCCGGGGTCATGCAGGACACCCTGGCCGCCTTTGCCAGGCAGGAGGCGCAGGTGCTGGTTGGGACGCAGATGCTCAGCAAAGGCCATCATTTTCCCGGAGTGACTCTGGTAGTGGTCGTGGATGGGGACCTGGGCTTGAATCTTCCCGATTACAGGGCTACGGAACGTTCGTTTCAGATGCTCGTGCAGGTGGCCGGCCGTGCCGGCCGCGGCGACAAGCCCGGAAAGGTCCTGATCCAGACCAGAAATCCTGGCCACTACTGCTGGCAGTTCGTGCGCGATAACGACTACGAGGGTTTTTTCGACCGCGAGATTGAATTGCGCAGGACCATGGGCTATCCGCCCTTTGTCAAACTGGCCCTTGTCAGGCTTTCCGTGCCCATGGAAATGGCCGAGGAGGAACTGCTCGGAGCTTTTGGAAACCGGATGAGGATGTTGGGCCAGAGCGCCGGCGTCCGGGTGCTTGGTCCTGCGCCTGCACCTCTCTCGGTGCTGCGAGGTCGCAAACGGTTCCAGTGTTTACTCAAGGCTGACAACTGGCCAGCCATTCGGGGAGTGTGTGCAGAAGTGCGCAAGAGCCTTGTAGCCGAGAAAAATGTCCGCATGTCCGTGGACCTCGATCCCGTGGACATGCTTTAGTCGATTACCATCCCGAGGGAAAAATGAAGAAAATCAGAGTGGCCGACGTTCTGCTGTCCGATGCGGAAATGGATTCGCTGGAGGTTCTGGGCTGGGTCCGGACCAAGCGTGAAAGCAAGGAGTTTGTTTTTCTTGAGATCAACGACGGCTCCTGCCTGAAAAATTTACAGGCCCTCGTCGAGGCCGGTTCCGCGGGTTTCGACCTGATGGAGAAGGTCAGCACGGGTGCGGCCGTCCGCCTCACGGGGGCGTTGGTGGAGTCGCCCGGTCAGGGACAGAAATGGGAACTCAAGGTGAAGAGCCTGGAGATTCTGGGTGAAGCGGATTCGAGCTATCCTTTACAGAAGAAGCGGCATTCGGACGAATATCTGCGCAGCATCGCCCACCTTCGGCCGCGTACCAACAAGTACGGCGCATTGAACCGCATCCGAGCCGAATTGTCCTTTGGGGTGCACCGGTTTTTTCATGAGCAGGGCTTTTTTCACGTCCATGCTCCCATCATCACGGGGTCCGACTGCGAAGGCGCCGGCGAGATGTTTCAGGTTACGGCCATGGACCTCAACAACGTTCCCAAGAAAGATGGCAAGGTCGATTTTGACCGGGATTTTTTCGGCAAGGAAGCTTCTCTGACCGTGTCGGGGCAGCTTGCGGCCGAGAATCTGGCCTGCGCCTTGGGGCGGGTTTACACTTTTGGCCCCACTTTCCGGGCGGAGAATTCGAATACGCCCAAACATGCCGCCGAGTTCTGGATGATCGCGCCGGAGATGGCTTTTGCTGATCTCAGCGACAATATGGACCTTGGCGAGTCGTGCATTAAGTGGCTCATTACCTATCTTATGGACAACTGCGGGGACGACCTGCAGCTCTTCGCCAATTTTGTGGACAAGGGACTCATGGGCACCCTGGAGAAGATTTTGTCCAATCCCTTTGTCCGCCTGCCCTACGGGGAGGCCGTCGATATCCTGAAGAAGGCGCCCAGGCAGTTCGAGTTTCCCGTGGATTTTGGAACGGACCTGCAGACGGAACACGAGCGGTATCTGACGGAGGAGCATTTCAAGCAACCCGTCATCGTGTTCGACTACCCCAAGGAGATCAAGGCGTTCTACATGCGCCTGAACGATGACGACAAAACCGTCGGGGCCATGGACGTCCTGGTGCCGCGTATCGGTGAAATCATCGGGGGAAGCGCCAGGGAGGAGCGGCTCGATGTGCTGGAGCGGCGCATTGCGGAGTTGGGACTGCCCAAAGACGAGTACTGGTGGTATCTGGATCTGCGTCGGTACGGTTCCGTGCCCCATGCCGGATTCGGCATGGGTTTCGAGCGCCTCTTGATGCTGGTCACGGGCATCGCCAACATCCGCGACGTGATCCCCTTTCCGCGTACGCCGCGGCATCTAGAGTTTTGATTGGCTAATATTCTGAAATATTGGAATAAAAATAAATTATATGATTTCTGTTGACAATCATGCCCTGCCCACATAGAAGGCTCCTTCTGCGCTGCCAACCAGCAGCGCGGAAGAATGAGCGCCTGACCTTTCGCAGAGTTTTCTGTAGGTTAGGATGAAAAAAGAAGAAAAAAAGCTTGACGGTGGGAGGGTGAGTCGATAGAGACGATTTCCTCTTGCCTGGAAGGCAA
>CAZQYA010000018.1:19992-28924 GCA_964597325.1 uncultured Desulfovibrionaceae bacterium | reverse complement strand
TGCCGTTTTCAGGGGGCGCTTGCCGGGGCGATGACGATGGTTTCGGTTTTTTCCATGAGGGGTCTGGCCGCCACTCCGCCGCAGCTGGTCTTGCAGATCTGGTTCAGGCGGAAGTTCAGGACGTATGTGCCCGGGGTTTTGAAGACCATGCTGGTGCGGGGGTAGCCTGGAATGATCTTTGGGAAAGGGCCTTCGGGCTTTTCGTAGATGTCCACGTTGATGGCCACGGATTGCCCCGATGGGACTTCGTAATCACCCAGGTCGAAGGCTGCCGTCAGCTGTGCGCCCACGGTTCGCGGACCCTCGATGACGAGGCGGCCGCCCTGCCCTCCTGCGGTCTGATTGCCGGCCGCCAGTGCAAAGCCGCTCATGCCTAGGTACATTACGATCACGAGCAGACTGAAACTACGCATAATTCCCCACTTCAGATGCTGTTTTCTCATACCTTGCTGATACGCCTTAAAACAAATAAGACAAGTCGATGGGTAGGGAATGGGTAGAATGCCAAACACAGGGCAAGGGAACATGACGGCACTGGTCACGACCGGGTACGAGACCCTGTTGCGCCTCGTCGAGTCGCAGCAGGAGTATTTTCTGGAACGCTGGGCCTTCCATATGGAGGCAGCCGGATACCTGCAGCACACCACGGCCAAGCGCGAGGACTGCCTGGTGGCCCTGACGGAGTTCCTGCAGCCCATCCTGAATGATGTCGAACGCGCCGAGGTCCCCAAAGATTTCTCCGGTCTGCTTGGCCGCGACACCGGCTGGGAGCGCTTCCTCGTGGAATCCTCGCGCCGCCACAGGACGCGCGGGATCACCTTCGACATGTTTCTTGGCTGCTTCAAGACCTTCATCTACAGCATCCTCGACGTCATCGAGGCCATGGACGTGGAATACGCCCGCAAGGTCGACGCGCGCAGGCTGGTCCGCCTCTACGGCGACGCCCTGGAAGTGCTCTACCTGCAGGACTGGATCCGCATCTCCCACGATTTTTCCGACGGCAGGCTCGACGACATGAACCGGCTCCTGACCCTGGAGAAATGCCGTTTCGAGAACATTCTGAACGCCACTTCGGACCTCATCCTCGTGGTCGACAGCGACGGGCTGGTGGTCAATACCAACGCCGCGGTCAAGGCCGTCATGGACGAGGCGCGCGTGCTCGGCCGGCCCATCTGGGAGGTTCTCTCCCTGGAAGGCGAGAGCGTCGAGGAGATGCTGCGCTACTACCCAGTGGGCATTACCTGCGAACTGGCGCCCTTTGGGGAAAATTCGATCTACAGGATGCAGGTCAACCCCCTGAAATCCGTAAGTCTCGCCAGTGACCAGTACATCTTCGTGCTGACGAACATGACCACCCAGGCCCTGCAGCGCGAGACCCTTGAGCGCATCGTCGACGAAAAGACCGAAGCCCTGCGTAGGGAAAAGGCGCAGCTTGAAGAGATGAACATCACCCTGCGCAACGTACTCAAGAGCGTCGGCAGGGAGCACGAGGAGCACGCCGGCAAGCTGGCGGCCAAGGTCAACACCCTGGTGCTCCCGGCCCTGGACCGCATCGAGAACGAAAACGATCCGGTCATCCGCAAGGGGTACGTGACCGTGGCCAAGGACCAGCTCACGCGCCTGCTGCCCCGCGATTCCGGCGGCATGCCTCTGCTCCTAAAGCTCACGCAGATGGAGATGAAGGTCTGCCAGTTCATCCAGTCGGGCCATTCCAACAAGGACATCGCGGACCTCTTGAACCTGTCCGTGGAAACCATCCAGACCCATCGCAAGAACATCCGCCGCAAGCTCGGCCTGCACGGCCGCAGCGTCAGCCTGTATGCCCACCTCAACACCATGGGCCTGCAGGACCAACTGGGTAGCTGAAACTACCCATTATTTACCCTGAATCCCGCCTGTCGGACATGGCATCCCTCACGTACCTGTGATACAGGTATGCAGTATCCCCTTTTGCCATCGAGGTTATCCGGCATGTCCGAACACAGCTTTCCCGTCATCCTGGCCCTGCGAGACTTCTTTGCCGCTACGGACGCTTTCGCCCTGAAGGACGCGGCCTGTCGCATCGCGAAGAGCGTGGGCGCCGAAGTCCCGGTCAACACGGACTGGACCGCGGCCGAGTACGAATTCAATCGACTCTTCGTGGGCCCGGCGGCCCTTCTGGCCCCGCCCTTCGCCTCGGCCTGGACCGAATCCGACCGCGCCCTCATGGGCAAAGCGGCCCTGGAGGCCCGGGAAACCTACCACAAGCTCGGCCTGGCCGTGCCCGAGGAAGGCATTATCCCCGACGACCACCTGTCCTACGAACTTGAGGCCGTGCTGGCCATGAAGTCCCTGATTGCGACGGTGGGCGGCGCGGCCGAAGCCGATGCGTCCGGAAACGACGGGCCCGAAAAAGATCGTTCTGAGTCCGGGATCGCTGACCTGCACGCCTGGTTCGTCGGGGAGCATCTTGGGCGCTGGCTTCCGCCCTTCATGCAGGCCGTCAGGGAAAACGCCGTGGACGGCGGGGTCGTGGCCCAGGCCACGGACGCCCTGGCCGCATGGTTCGAGAACGAACGCACTACAACCGCAGTGCCGCGCCGGGCCTGAAGCCGGTGCGGTCGAGGAGGAGAGACATGAGTCACACACCGAGTGGATTGAGCAGGCGGCAGTTCCTGAAGGGGCTCTCCGTGGCCGGGGCGGCCTCGCTCCTGCCCCTGCGCCTGCTGACGCCGTACTCCGCCCAGGCGGCCACGGCATTCAACGCCAAGGATTTCCAGATCTTCAGGAACGCCTGCCCCCGCAACTGCTACGACACGTGCTCCATCAAGACCTACGTCAAGGACGGGGTCGTGCAGTTCATCGAAGGCGCCCAGGAGTCCACTTTCACGGCCGGCGGGCTGTGCGTCAAAGGGTATGCCTACCCGAGGCGCATCTACAGCCCCGACCGCATCAAGTACCCCATGGTTCAGGACGGACGGCGCTCGGGCAACTGGCGGCGCGTGTCCTGGGACGAGGCCATGGACCGCATCGCCAAGAAGATCCTCGAGATCAAGGAGAAGGACGGCAACCTGCTGGGGCTTGGGTTGACCAAATACTCCGGCAACTTCGGCATCACCAACTACGGCGTCGAGGGCATGATGTCGTCGCTCGGCTACACCACACGTTTTGTCGGTACGCCCTGCTGGCCGGCGGGCATCGACGCCCAGAACTACGACCTGGGCGACATGTGGTGCAATGATCCCGAGGACATGGTCAAATCCCGCTATGTCATCGTCTGGGGCGCCAACCCGGCGTGGTGCTCGGTGCACTCCATGAAGTACATCATGGAAGCCAAGCGGCGCGGGGCCAAGGTCCTGGTCATCGACCCGGTCTTCACCCAGACGGCGGCCAAGGCCGATGTCTACTGGCAGCCCGCAGTCTCGAGCGACGGCGCCCTGGCCCTGGGCATGGCCCGCCACATCCTGGACCTGGGCCTCGTGGACAAGGATTTCGTCAGCGCCAACGCCGTGGGCTTCGAGGAATTCGCGGCCTACCTGCGCGAGAACGTCACCGTGGAATGGGCATCGGATTTAAGCGGCATCCCGGCCGAGCAGATCCGCGAGGTGGCCGAGGAATTCGCCACGGCGGACCCGGCGACCATCTGGATCGGCTACGGCATGCAGCGCCACACCAACGGCGGCGCCTCGGTGCGCTCCATCGACGCCCTGGTGGCCATGACCGGCAACGTCGGCAAGGAAGGCGGCGGCGCGCGCTACGGCCACCTGCGCACCTGGGGCTTCAACTACCACGCGCTCATCCAGAAGCAGCCCGAGGGCTCGGTGGGCTTCGTCGGAGGCGGCGGCCCCAAGGGCGAGTTCGACTTCACCCAGGGCGAGGCGGCCAGCTACACGGACCGCACCTTCAACATCAACAAGACCGCTCAGGGCATTCTCGACGCCAAGGATCCGGCCATCAGGATGCTGTGGGTGTCGTGCAAGAACCCCTTCGCCCAGGACTTTGACCGGCCCAAGCTGGAAAAGGCCTTCGACACCCTGGAGATGGTCGTCAGCGTGGAGCAATTCTTCACCGAGACCGTGGCCAACTCCGACATCGTCCTGCCCGTGACCACGCTGTTCGACTAATGGACCGTCAACGCGCCCTACTGGCACCCCTTGCTTGGCAACAACGAACAGGCCATCAAGCCCATGTACGAGACCAAGTCGAACATCGAAATCGCGTCCCTGCTCTCAAAGAAGATGAACGCCCTGTCCCCGGGCTCCTGCACCTTCCCACAGGACATCGATACGAAGGATTGGCTTGAGAAGGAGTTCAACCAGGGCATCTACGACTACTTCGGCATCAAGCACTGGACGGACCTGAGAGAAGGGCCCGTCAAGGCCAGGCTCGCCTCCACGGCGTCCTGGCACGACATGAAGTTCGGCACGCCATCGGGCAAGTACGAATTCCGGTCCGAGCTCTGCGCCGAGCATGGGCACCAGGCCCTCCCCGAATACAAGGAAGGCCGTAAGCCCTATGACGAGTTCCGTCTGCTTACGCCGCACACGAAGTTCGGTCTGCATTCCCAGTTCGTAAATCTCGACTGGATGCACGAATACAACAAGGAACCCTTCCTCTACATGCACCCTGACGACGCGCGCGCCAAGAACATTGCGGATCTGGACACGGTCCGGGTCTACAACAAGGTCGGTGAGCTGCGCATCAAGGTCAAGCTGACGCGCAACGTGGCCCCGAAAAGCCTCGTCATGTATGAGGCCTGGTTTGGCCGCGGCAACGACTTCAACGTGCAGAATCTCGTGGATGACGAGGCTGCGGACATGGGCGCCTACAAGACCGGTGCGCCCGGCGTAGCCATTCACGGACAGTTCGCCAATGTCGAACGGGTCTAAAGGAGTGATTGCGATGAAGAAACAATACGCATTTCTGGTGGATTCGGAAAAGTGCATCGGCTGCTTCACCTGCGCCATGGCCTGCCGGAACTACTATCATCAGGTCGAAGGCGTGGTCTGGCGGCAGGTTTACCCTTTGGATGAGGCCATCTACCCCCACCGGGAGCGGGCCTTTCTGTCCCTGGCCTGCAACCATTGCGAAAACCCCGCCTGCCTGAACGTCTGCCCCGTGGAGGCCTATACCAAGCGCGAGGAGGACGGGGTTGTGGTGCATCATCAGGAAAAATGCATCGGGTGCGGCAACTGCATCCGCTCATGCCCCTACGGCGCGCCGGTCTACAACCCCGTGGAGAAGCGCGCCGAGAAATGCAGCTTCTGCCACGAGCGCCTTGACGCCGGGCTGCTGCCGGCCTGCGTGCAGAGCTGTCCCACCGGGGCCCTGAAGCTCGTGGACTTGGCTACGCTTGAACCCGGCAATGAGGTTCAGTACCCGGCAGGGTTTCCCAAGGCCGAGAAGGTCAATCCTTCCACCCGCTTCATCCTGCCCAAAGTGCCGACCCTGGTAAGGAGGTAACGATGCAATCCATGGAATTGCCACTTGTTCTGTTCACGGTTCTTTCCCAGGCGGCCGTTGGCATGGTTCTCATGAGCGCCGTGCGTGGTTTTGCCGGTCATGAAGCGGGAAGCGCCCGAAACGAATGGATGCTGGTCGCCGGACTCATGGGCCTCGGCATTGTCGCGTCCCTCTTTCACCTCGGGCACCCGCTGGAGGCCTACCGCGCCCTGGCGCATCTGGAAAAGGCCTGGCTCAGCCGCGAGGTCCTGGCCGCCGGCGTCTTCCTGGCTTTGGCGGCGGGCGCGGTGGTTGCAGGAAGCGGTCGGGGCGTCCTGCTTTGGGGGGCCGTAGCCGCCGGGCTGGTCACGGTCCTGGCATCGGGCATGACATACGCCCCGCCCGCGTTTCCGGCCCTGAACAACGCCCTGCCCACGGTCTTCTTCCTGATCTCGGCCGTGGTCCTGGGCGCGGGCTTTGCCAGCTGGTTCGCGGGAAGCGGCAGCCAGGCGCTGCTGGCGCGCATCTGTGCTACCGCCCTGGTCACGGGCCTGGTGGTGCGCCTGGCCGTGCCCTGCGTCTGGCTCTCGGGCGGCGAGGTCATGCGTGCAAGCGGCCTGGCCTGGCTCGGCTCGCCGCTCTACTGGGCCGGCATCGCCGCCATGGCGGCCTGCCTGGCGGTGCTCTGGAAGAACCGCATCATCCCGGCCTGGCTGCCTATCCTGGCTTTGCTTGGCGAACTGGCCGGCCGCGCGGCCTTCTTCGCCGACACCGTCCACACCGCCCTGAACATGGGCAAGCCCTTCTGAGCCTTTCGGGGCGGCGCCATGGCCGGCGCCGCCCCGGCTTTTCCCTTTACGAAAGCCTCCCGACTCGAAGCTGCGGGGCATCCCGGGGCGCTCCCGACGGGCTCACGGCCTGCATCTTGACCGCTCGGAACTGTCGGGGCATTGTCCGCAATCTTGAGTTTTTCGCGAGACGCGCCCGGCATCACGACCCATCATAGGACAGGAATATGGACGATCCGAAAAAAGCCACAATACTTCTGGCCGAAAGCTACGCAGCCAAGGGCGACCCCGACGGCTGGTTCGAGGAATTCTACGCGCGGGCCGGAGGCCGCATCGAGCGGATCTACTGGGCCGACCTGGAGCCCAACCCCCTCCTGCTCGAATGGCTCGACGCCCACCCCGCCCCGGCCGGAAAACGTGCCGTGGTGGTCGGCTGCGGGCTGGGGGACGACGCCGAAGCCCTGCGAGAGCGCGGTTATGTGGTCACGGCTTTCGACATCTCCGCTTCGGCTGTGGACATGTGCCGCAGGCGCTATCCAGAGAGTTCCGTGGACTATGTCACGGCCGACCTGTTCGACCACCCGCCCGTATGGCGGCGCGGCTTCGACCTCGTCTACGAATGCAACACCATTCAGATTCTGACAGGCGCCAACCGGGTCAGGGCCCTGAACGCCATCGCGGAGCTGGTCGCGCCCGGCGGCGAGGTCATCGTCTCCTGCCGCAGCCGCGAGAGCCACGACCAGTCCCAGACCTTCCCCATCGCCATGGACCGTCATGAGATCGATGGCTTCGTGCGCGCCGGCCTGACCGAGACGTACTTCCTGGCCTATGACGACCACCAGAAACCGCCTGTCCCCCATTTCTTCGCGGTGTATGCCCGGCCCGCCGGGGAATGATCCGGGGCGCTTGCGCCCAGTTCCCGACGGGGCTCAATGCGTGCCTGCAGGTGCACATGCTGCTCCCTGCTGCGCCGGAAAGGGGTCTAACCCCGCAGGCCGTGCCTGCCAGGCAGGACGGTCGGACGATGTATGACGGTATGCTTTACGACCCTCCCGATTCTCCAAACCCTTCTTGATTTCGTCTCCGTCATACGGCAAGAAGAAGAATCAACCAGTTATTTTCCTTGAATATCAGAGCAATCTGTCTGACACGGATCGCCGTCCTTTCCACATGACCGACAAGCCTCGCCGAGGCTTCCGGCACGAATTCCCGGGGGAGTACATGACCTTGGACGAACGCAGGACACGCGAGGAACTCATCTCCGAGCTGGATATGTTGAGGGACCGCGTCGCCCGTCTCGAATCCTTGCTTCCGGACCGGAACGATCCGGTGCTGCGTCATGATTTCCAGGGTCTGTTCGACGCCTTCGACACCCCGGTATCCCTCCTCGACACCCATTTCCGCTTTCAGGCCGTCAATGCCGCCTACGAGGAATATCTCGGAGTGGCTCGCGAAACGCTCATCGGGCGCACGCCCGCCGCCATCGTCGGCGAAGAGGTGTTCCGAAACGATATCCTGGGCAAGCTGCAGCGCTGTCTGGAGGGCGAAGTCGTGTCCTTTTCCCTGTGGGTCGACTACAAGGGCAAGGGCAGGCGGCTCATGAATACCACCTATGCTCCGCGACTCGACCGGACCGGCAGGATCGAGGGCCTCCTCCACATTTCCCGGGACATCACCCAGCGGCACCATATCGAGCAGGAAGCGGCGGCCATAGCGGAGACGGCCTTCAGCGGGTACCTCGTGGTCGACGGTCGGGGGCACGTCATCGACACCAACGGCCCGGCTTCGGCCATGCTCGGGTATTCCCGGGAGGAGATTCTGCGCCTGCGCCTGTGGGATATCGACGCACTCGTTTCCGAAGAGGGGGCCCTGGAAGGAATTCGCAAGCTCTCCAGCTTCGGCAGGATACGGTTCGAGACCCGTCTGCGCACGAGCGCAGGCACACTGCTCGATGTCGAGGTCAGCGCGACGTATCTGGAACACGACGGCGGCAAGGTCTGCGCCTTTCTGCGGGACATCACCCGCTTCCGGAGAATCGAACGGGAGCTGCGGGAGAGCGAACGCCAGTACCGGTCCGTGGTCGACAATATGCTGGATGTCTATTTCCGCACGGATAACGCCGGGTTCCTGACCATGGTCAGCCCGTCGTCGGCCGCCATGTTCCGGTTCGCTTCGCACGAAGAGGCCATCGGCCGCCCCGCGACCTCGTTCTACAAATTTCCCGAGGAAAGGGAAAAAGTCTTGGAGGAGTTGCGGCGCAGCGGCTTTGTCCGGGATTTCGAAGCAACATTCGTCAGGGATGACGGAACCACCTTTCACGTCTCGGCCAATTCGGCGTTCTACCATGACGAGAACGGGAATATCCTTGGCGTCGAAGGGGTCCTCAAGGACATTACGCAGCGCAAGGAGACGCAGCAGCGCATCGAGCGATCCGAAGCCAAATTCCGCAGCCTCTTCCACCATGCTGGCGAAGGCATTTTCATCGTCGGCAGGGATATGAGCATCACCGACGCCAACCATGCCGCCGCCAGAATACTCGGCTACGACGACCCTGCCGAGCTTGTCGGCCTGAAACCTGGAGACATCCTCCACCCGGACGACGTGCTCGAACGAAGCGTCAAGGCGAATATCACCGAGGCTCAGCGCGGAAAGGTGCTCAGGTTGGAAAGGCGTTACAGAAGAAAGGACAGCTCCTATGTGCCCGTCCAGATCACGGTCAAGTC
>CAZQYA010000018.1:0-19982 GCA_964597325.1 uncultured Desulfovibrionaceae bacterium | reverse complement strand
CCCTCAAGGAATCGGGCATGCACCATGTGCTGTTCAGCGACATATCCGAACGGAAGCGCATGGAGGAGGCCCTGAAGACAAAGATCGTGGCCCTGACCCAGCCTGCGGGCGATTGCTCGGCCATCACCTTCGAATCCGTGTTTGACATGGAGGAGATTCAGAGAATCCAGGACGAGTTCGCCAGGGCCACAGGCGTCGCGTCCCTGATCACCCGTCCCGACGGCGTCCCCTTGACCAGACCCAGCAATTTTCAGCGTTTCTGTTCCGAGGTTGTCCGCAAAACCACCCTTGGCGCATGCAACTGCAGTCGCTCCGACGCCGTCCTCGGCCTGGGGGAGAAGGACGGCCCGCGCGTCCAGCAGTGCCTGAGCGCCGGGCTCTGGGACGCCGGCGCGAGCATCCGCGTCGGCGGCAGGCATGTGGCCAGCTGGCTCATCGGCCAGGTCCGGGACGAGGCGCAATCCGAGGACGCCATCCGGGCCTATGCCCTGGAGATCGGCGCCGACGAGGAAGAAGCCATGCGGGCTTTCCGGGATCTTCCGGTCATGAGCAAGGACCAGTTTCAGGCCATCGCCCAGGCCCTGCACACCCTGACCAGGCACATCTCGGTGCTGGCTTTTCAAAATTTGCAGCAGGCCAGGTTCATCGAGGCCAAGAACAGGGCGGAGGGCAACCACCGGTTGCTCGCGGAAATTCTCAATACCTCCGACAGCATCGCCGTCTACAAGGACACCGCCCTGCGCTACATGATGGTCAACAATGAGTTCCTGCGGCTGACCGGCTATGAGAGCCACTCCGACGTGGTCGGCAAGACGGACCAGGAGGTGATGGCGGGACTCGTCGTCCAGGAGCATCTCGACAGGTACGCAAAAACCGACCGGCTGGCCCTGGCTCTGCCGCGAGGGGAATCCCTGACCGTGGAGGAGAGCTATCCCCGCCAGGACGGCAGTGCCAGGGTTTTCCAGACCAAGAAGTTCCCCATATTCGACGCCGCCGCTTCCGAACCCATCGGTATGGCCAGCCTCTCCTCGGAGATCACCGAAGTGAAGCGCATCCAGTACAGGCTGGCCCAGGAGAAGGCCAGGGCCGAGGCCGCCAGTACGGCCAAGACCGAGTTTCTGGCCAACATGAGCCACGAAATCCGCACGCCCCTGAACGGCATCAGCGGCATGATGCAGCTTCTGCGCATCACGGACCTCGATCAGGAGCAGGGAGAGTACGTCGAAATGGCCATGCGGTCGACCACCCGCCTGACCAAACTGCTTACGGACATCCTGGACATCTCCAGGATCGAGGCGGGAAAACTCGAAGTCGTGCGCAGGGAATTTCGCGTCCACGATCTCGTCCAGTCGGTTTCCGAACTCTTCGACGTCACCCACAGGGAAAAGGGCGTCCCGCTGTTATGCCGGATCGATCCTGGCACTCCGGAAGTCCTCACGGGGGACGAGGCCCGCATCAGGCAGATTCTCTTCAATCTGGTGGGCAACGCCTTCAAGTTCACGGATCGGGGCGGCGTCACGCTCGAAATCTACCCGGTCCATTCACCGAAAGACGGTGAACAGCGCATCGCCTTTTCGGTCCACGATACGGGCATAGGCATTCCCGAAGACAGGCTCAGAGAACTCTTCACCCCCTTTGCGCAGGTCGAGACGACCTACAGCCGTGCCCACCAGGGCGCCGGGCTCGGCCTGGCTATCGTCAAGCGTCTGGCAACGCTCATGGATGGACACGTGATCATGGACACGCTGCCGGGTGAAGGCACCTCCGTCTACGTGATCCTGCCCTTCTTGCAACCGAAGGCGGCGACCGGACAGCAGAATCTCCAGCCAGCCAGTCAGATGGAGCCCCTTCCGGCAATGCATGTCCTGCTGGTCGAGGACGATCGCTCCAACCGCTTCTTCATGCTGAAGCTCCTGGAAAAGGCCGGGGTCCGCTCGTCCGTGGCGGAAAACGGGCGTGAGGCCATAGAACTCTGGGAGACCGGCGATTTCGACTGCATCCTCATGGACATCCAGATGCCGGTCATGGACGGCGTCGAGGCGACGAAACGAATCCGGAATTCGCAGGCCGGCGCAAAGGCGGACATTCCCATCATCGCCCTGACCTCCTACGCCATGGCCGGAGACCAGGAACGCTTTCTCGCCGCCGGCATGGACGCCTACCTCGGCAAACCGGTCCGCTGGGCCGACCTCTGGGATGCCCTGGAAGCGGCATACCGAAAAAGCCGGGACCTTCATGCAGACTAGAACACGGCCCCACGGGATGAGGGCGCGTCCGTTTCCGGAATTTTATCGCACACTTCATTGACACCCCATCACTTGTTTGCAAGACGTTCGTAACATTCCCGTAACATTGCGACCGGCTCAACGACGGCCGTATTATCCAAGGAGAGAGGATGAAAACTATCGGCAAACTATTTCTGGCATTGGCCCTGCTTGCTCTTGTGTCCACCGGCGCCATGGCAGGTACTTTGGAGAAGGTGCAGAAGGATGGCGAGCTCATTCTGGGAGTCAGCGAAGGCGTGGCCGGTTTCTCTGCGCCGGATTCCAACGGTCGCTGGGAGGGCTTTGATGTGGACATGGGGCGCGCGGTGGCTGCTGCGGTGCTGAAGGATCCCGAGGCCATCAAGTTCGTTCCGCTGGCTTCCAAGCAGAAGATCGTGGCCGTGTCCTCCGGCCAGGTGGACCTTTCCCGGGGCACCACGTGGACCATGAAGCGCGACTGCAAGCAGGGCGTGGATTTCACCGCAGTCCTGTTTTACGACGGTCAGGGCCTCATGGTGAAGAAAAGCCTCGGCGTGGCCAGTGCCCTCGACCTTGACGGCGCCTCCGTGGCCGTGGTCTCCGGCACCACGTCCGAGTTGAACGTGGCCGATTTCGCCCGCGCCAACAACATCAAGCTCGAAACCGTGGTCTTCGAATCCAAGAAAGAGGCCTTCAACGCCTATGTGGCCGGCCGTGCCGACGCCTTCACCACCGATGTCAGCCAGCTGGCGTCCTTGCGGGCAGGCGCTGCCAATCCCGGCGAACACATCATCCTGCCTGAAGTCTTTTCCAAGGAGCCGCTTTCCCCGTTCGTCCGCCACGGCGACCAGCAGTGGAAGGATCTGGTCACCTGGATTCTCTTCGGCCTCATCGAAGCCGAAGAAAAGGGTATCACCCAGGCCAACGTTCTGGAAATGAAGGCCTCCTCCACCGACCCGATGGTCCAGCGGATGCTCGGCGCCACCGGCGACACTGGCTCCTTTCTCGACCTCGACAACGACTGGCTTGTCCGGGCCATCCAGGCTGTGGGCAACTACGGCGAAATGTACGACCGTAATTTCGGTCCCAAAAGCGCTCTGAACATCCCCCGCGGCCACAACAACCTGTGGAGCAAGGGCGGCCTGATCTACGCCATGCCCATTCGCTAGGGGCCAGAGTCGAAAGAAACCTGCGCGCCGCACCGGCCGGGACAACCGGCCGGTGCGGCCCTTTGTTCACTCCCCCAAAAGGAAAGCATTCGCCTTGAACACGTCAAAACTGAGAGAACAGTTGCCCGCGCTTCTGACCCAGGTCCTGGTGGTCGGTGCGATCCTCTACGTGGCTCTGCAACTCTTCCACAACACCCAGGCCAATCTGGAGGCGCGCAACATCGCCTCGGGTTTCGGCTTCCTGTCCGTGGAAGGCGGCCTGCCCATCAACGACAGCCTGCTGCCCTACTCCCCTGCAGACACCTACGGCCGTGCTTTTGTCATGGGCATCCTGAACACCCTGTTCGTGTCGGCCCTGGCCATCGTACTGGCCACGATCCTCGGGGTCATCGTCGGCGTGGCCCGCGTTTCGGGCAACTGGCTGGTGGCGCGCCTGGCCGCCGTGTACGTGGAGGTGCTCAGAAACGTCCCGCTGCTGCTGACCCTGTTCTTCTGCTACTCCACGCTGCTGGCCTTCCTGCCGTCCCCGCGCAGGAGCCTGGTTCCCTTTGGCGACATTTTCATCAACAACAGGGGGGCGTATGTGCCCCGTCCGCTTTTCCAGGACGGCATGGGCTGGGTATTCCTGGCCCTGGCCGTAGCCATTGCGGCCTCGGTGGTGCTGGTTCGCGTGTCCACGCGAATGCGCGATGAAACCGGCCGTGGCCTGCACTCGGGGTGGATATCCCTCGGGTTGATCCTCGGGCTTCCCGCGGTCGTGTATTTCCTCACCGGTCAACCCCTCGAATTCGACGTGCCCGTGCTCAAGGGATTCAATTTCAAGGGCGGCATGGTGCTGCGGCCCGAATTTTCCGCCCTGCTCATCGGCCTGGTCCTGTATACCGCGGCATTCATCGGCGAGAATGTGCGCAGCGGCATCCAGTCCGTTGACGAGGGGCAGCTCGACGCGGCCAAGGCCCTGGGGCTCAGTGCCGGACCAATCATGCGCAAGGTGATCCTGCCCCAGACCCTGCGCGTCTGCATCCCCGCCACCACCAACGACTACACCAGTCTGATCAAAAACAGCTCCCTGGCGGTGGCCATCGGCTATCCGGACATGGTTTCCATCGGTGGGACCATCATCGGTCAGAACGACCAGGCCATCGAAGTCATCGGCATGTGGATGGCGGTCTACCTGACCATCAACCTGGTCGTCTCCCTGGTCATGAACTGGTTCAACGCCAAGGTGCAGCTGGTGGAACGATGAGCGAACAACTCAAGACATTCACCCCATCGCCCGACGCCCCGCCGCCTGTTGCCGACGCCGGCGTGCTCCTCTGGTTGCGGACCAACCTTTTTTCCGGCTGGTTCAACTCCGTGCTCACGGTGCTGGCCGTGCTGGTCCTGGCCCGGACCATCCCGCCGCTGATTTCCTGGGCGTTCACCAACGCCACGTGGACCGGCGGACCCGATGCGTGCGTCGGATCGGGCGCGTGCTGGGCGTTCATCGCGGACAAGGCGCGGGTCATGCTGATCGGTACGTACCCGCCGGAACAGGCCTGGCGCCCCCTGGCGGCGGCCATCCTGTTCGCGGGCGTGATCGCGGCCACGGTCAGCGGCCGGATCGGCAAACGCCTGCTGGCCGGAGCCTGGCCTGCATTCTTTGTGGCCGCCGTGTGGCTCGTGGGCGGCGGCGCAGGGCTTTCCGAGGTGGACCAATCCATGTGGGGCGGGCTCATGCTCTCCCTGGGCCTGGCCGCTGTGGGCATCCTGTTCTCTGTGCCGTTCGGCATCCTCCTGGCCCTGGGGCGGCAGTCCCGGATGGTCGGCATCAGCTCCGTCTGCATCGGTTTCATCGAACTCATCCGGGGCGTGCCGCTCATCACCATCCTGTTCATGGCCTCGGTGATGATGCCGCTGTTTCTGCCCGTGAACCTCCAGATCAACAATCTGCTGCGAGTCCAGGTGGGCATCATCCTCTTCTCATCGGCCTATATCGCCGAGGTGGTGCGCGGCGGCCTGCAGGCCGTGCCGGCCGGCCAGCTCGACGCGGCCAAGGCCCTCGGATTGTCACGCTGGATGATCACCCTCTTCGTGGTCCTGCCCCAGGCCCTGCGCTACGTGCTTCCGTCGCTGATCGGACGCTGCATCGCCCTGTTCAAGGACACCTCCCTGGTCATCATCGTGGGCCTTCTGGATTTCCTCGGCATGGTCAAGGCCGCCTCCCAGGACCAGAACTGGCTCGGTCACGAAGTCGAGGGCTATGTCTTCTGCGCCATGGTCTACTGGTGCATCTGCTTCGGCATGAGCCGATACGGCCGCAGCCTCGAAAAGCGCGGCCCCCAAACAAACAGGTAAGGATCCCATGACTTCAAGCGACATCATCATCGACGTGAAGGGCCTGAACAAGTGGTACGGCGACTTCCACGTCCTCAAGAATATCGACCTCGAGGTGCGCAAGGGCGAGCGGATCGTCATCTGCGGGCCTTCCGGTTCCGGCAAGTCCACCCTGATCCGGTGCATGAACAGGCTGGAGCGTCACCAGGAAGGGACCATCATCGTGGACGGCACCGAGTTGACCGGCAACGTCAAGGGGCTGGAGAAAATCCGCCGCGAGGTGGGCATGGTATTCCAGAATTTCAACCTGTTCCCGCACATGACCGTATTGGAGAACCTCACCCTGGCCCCCATTTGGGTGCGGAAGATGCCCAAAAGGGAAGCCGAGGCCACGGCCATGCACTTCCTGGAGCGCGTGCGCATCGCCGAGCAGTCCGCCAAATATCCAGGCCAGCTCTCGGGCGGTCAGCAGCAGCGCGTGGCCATTGCGCGGGCCCTGTGCATGAACCCGAATATCCTGCTTTTCGACGAGCCCACCTCGGCCCTGGATCCGGAAATGATCAAAGAGGTTCTCGACGTCATGGTCTCCCTGGCCGAGGAAAACATGACCATGGTGTGCGTGACCCACGAAATGGGCTTTGCCCGGACCGTGGCCGATCGCATCATCTTCATGGACGGCGGCGAGATCGTGGAGCAGAACTCCCCGGAGGAATTCTTCTCCAATCCCCGCTTTGATCGCACCAGGCAGTTTCTCAGCCAGATCCTGCATCACTGATTCTGCAAAAGGCCGGTTGCTCCGGTTCCAGGGGGCACTTCGGGAGTTTGCAGTGTTTGTGATGACGGCGTGCGAACACATACCACAAAAGTATTCCATTTTGCTTGACGGAGTCTTGACTGGACCGGAATTGAGAATCTTCCGGGACACCCTTCTCAAGAGCGAATACGAACCCACTTCCATCGGCCACCAGGTACGCAGCGGAAACACTCCACAAAAACCGGCCGCGTCGGTTGCAGCCTTTCTCCAAATCATTCAGAATTGGGAATCAGTCCCCGTTTTTCGGGGAGAAATCCGAAATCAGGAGGTCTCGACGTGGCGAAAGAAAAGGTCGCTGTCGTTACAGGCGGAGCGCGGGGCATCGGCAAGGCCATCTGCGAGGCATTCACCCGTCAGGGCGTCACCGTCTGCGTCATCGATGTGCTGGAAAATGGCTATTTCGTCGGTGACATTGCCGACGAGGGGACGCTTAAGGCCTTTGCCGCCAAGGTTCTGGCCGAGCACGGCGCCATCGACTATCTCGTCAACAACGCATGCCTCTCCAAGGGAGGGCTTGCGTCCTGCTCCGGCGACGATTTCAACTACGTGCTGCGCGTCGGCGTGACCGCTCCCTTTCTTCTGACCCAATTGTTCATGGATCACTTGAACATTGGGGCGAGCATCGTGAACATCTCCTCGACCCGCCATCTCATGAGCCAGGCCGACACCGAAAGCTACACCGCGGCCAAGGGCGGCATCACCGCCCTGACCCACGCCATGGCCGTGACCCTGGCAGGCAGGGCGAGGGTCAACGCCATTTCACCGGGTTGGATCGACACGACGGAAAGTGCGTTCGAGGGGCCGGACGCGGATCAGCACCCCGTTGGCCGTGTGGGCGTCCCGGCGGACATCGTCAACGCGGTCATGTTTCTGTGCGACGAGAGGAGCGGCTTCATCACGGGGCAGAATATCACCATCGACGGCGGCATGACGAAGCTCATGGTCTATCACGACGATTTCGGGTGGACGTACCGGGGGAATAGCGAAGGGCTGTAAGGGTAGGCCGGAGGGTGAACATGTCCCCTCCCCGCGCGTCACGGCAGGGCCAGGCCCGTGGCGATGGTCAGGAGCATGCTCCTGGTCTTCCAGGCCACGAGCATGGCGCACAGCCAGGCCAGGAGTTTCGGGTGCAGCACGTTCGCGGCATCCATGGCCGGCACGAAGACCTGGGGTGCGATGATGGCGGACAGGGCCGCGGCCGGGATGAAGGGCAGGATGGCGCGCAGCAGGGCCGGGACCTGCCTCTTGCCGAAGATCAGGGAAAAGGCGTGCCGCAGCAGAAAGGCGGACGCCCCGGCTGCCAGTATGAGGATCCACACATTTTCAGGCATCGAGCACCCGCCCCGTGGTGATGCGCTGGTAGGCGAAACCGGCCGCGATGCCGGCCAGGGCCGCCACGAAGAAGCCGAGGTTGTGCGGCCAGCCGCTCCCGAGCACGGCCACCACAGCGGCCGTCAGGCCCGCCGCGCGGAACTGCGGCCTGTCCATGAGCGGCACCAGCAGCACCGAGAAGGTCAGAGGCAGGGCAAAGCCGAGTTCGAACCGGGCCGGGATGGCCTCGCCCAGCACCGCGCCCAGGCAGGCCCCGAGCTGGTACACGCCCCACATGGTCGCGGCGGCACCGAAGTAGAAATACACGCTCGCGCCGCCCTCCCGCGTGCGCTGATCGACCATGGTCAGGCCGTATGCCTGATCCGAGAGGATGTACGAGGCGAACAGGCGACGAAAACGGCTCAGGCCTTGTAAGTGGGGCGCCATGCCCGCGCTGTAGAGCAGGAAGCGGAGGTTGATGACGACGCCCGCGGTCAGGACCAGCAGCAGGTCGCTGCCGCTGCCGAGCATGTCGTACATGACGAGTTGGGCTGCGGCCGCATAGATGATGAACGACGCGGCCACGGCCTGCAGCGTGCTCATGCCGCTGGCAACGGCGGCCACGCCGGTGACCATGGAAATGGGGACAACGCCCAGCAGCACGGGCATGATGGCCCTGGCCCCGCGCAGGAACTCCCTGCGTCCGTCCGCGGGCTGCCCCTCGGAACGCACTTCGTCCTTAACAAAATCGTTCAATATGCCCTCCCTGTTCAATCCCCCTGCCCTCGCCGAAACGAACACAACGCACAAGTCGTTCTTCGCGGGTTTGTCAATGGAAATGGCGAGCCTTGAACCGTTCCGGAAGGGAGATTTCCCGATTCCGCGATTATTCCCGGACAATCCTGCCCGCCTCAGGGAAACCGTGACCCGGAGCTTGCCGGTGCGTCGGTGACGTTGAAATCGGGCGATCTTCAGCAATTTCCACCGACGGGACTGTTCCTGTGTGGTTTCATGCAATTTTTTTTGACGAAAGGCGTTTGTAACGGTAGCAAATTGAACGTTTTTCGAGAAAATGCGCAACCACTGCCCAGGAGGCACAGATGACAAACAAACCTGTCGCTGCCGGCAAGAGCAGCTTCGACCATATCGACCAGGATCTCGCCCTCTCCAATATCATCTCCCCTATAGCGACGGCGTACGTGGACCTGGCCTGCGGAGTCGGAAGATACACCCTGGCGCTGGCCGAACGCATCGAGCGCGACGACAACATCATCTACGCCCTGGATATCTGGGAAGACGGCATCGCCAGCCTGAAGGGCACGGCGCTGCGTCTGGGCATGGGCAACATCGAGGCGACGGTGGCCGACATCACGGCCAAAATCCCCCTGGACGACGATGCCGCCGATGTCTGCCTGATCGCCACCGCCCTGCACGACCTCTCCCCCGACAGCCGCGAGGCACTGCTCGACGAAGTGGTGCGCATCCTCACACCGCAGGGAGTCCTGGTCGTCATCGAGTTCAAGAAGATCGATCATGGGCCGGGGCCGGGCATGGCAAAACGCATCGACGAGGCCGAGCTTGCAGCCCTGCTGGCTCCTCATGGGTTTGTGGAAGCCGTTTCCGTCAGCCTGGGGGAATACACGTACCTGGCGAAATTCACACTTGCCTAACGACTCCGGGATGTTCGGCAGGAGGCTCGCCAGCGCCACGACGTCCGTGTCCATGCCCGGGCGCTGTCGTTCGCTGAAGGCCGAGATCGCAGGGGGGCCGGACCATGTCCGCAAGACCCATGCAGGCGATTGCGAACATTCCCGCCGAATGCCTCTGTCCGATTGAATGCTGCAATGCTTTGGTGCAATGCCTAGACAATAGAAACCGATCGGGCGTCCATCGCTGCGACGGACGCCCGGTCAATGTCTGCGGACCTCCGCTATTTCACCAGCGGCTTGTGGCAGAACCACCAGTCAAAGCCTTCGTGCTCCTCCAGACGCTTTTTCGCGTCCTTTTCACAGGTCGCGGGGGGCACGATGACCCGGTCGCCGATCAACTCGTTCTCGGGCCAGCCGGCAGGGATTGCGCCCTGCTTGTCCGAGACCTGCAGGGCCTTCACCACCCGGACGATCTCATCCATGTTCCGGCCGATCTCCTGCGGATAGTACATGATCAGACGCACCTTGCCCTCGGGGTCGACGATGAACACGGCCCGCACGGTATTGCTCCCTTTGCCCGGGTGCAGCATTCCGAGTTTCATGGCCACGGCGTCGTTGGCGGCAACGATGGGGAAGGTGATCTCCACGTCCAACGCCGACTTGATCCACTCAACCCACTTGATGTGCGAAAAGACCTGGTCCACCGACATGCCGACCAGTTCGCAGCCAAGAGCGGCAAACTGGTCATACCTTTTCTGGAAGGCCACGAATTCCGTCGTGCAGACCGGCGTGAAGTCGGCCGGATGACTGAAGAACACGAACCATTTGCCCTTCAGGTCACCGGGCAGGTTCATGGGACCGTGGGTGGTCTGGACATTCAGTTCGGGAAAGATGTCGCCGAGCAACGGCATGCCCGTCTTTTCGTTTTCCATGGATTCGTCTCCTTGTCCGTCCGGTGTTCAGTGTCCTCACGGCGACGGCTTGCCATGGAACACCAGTTGCGCAGTGACTTCCGACACTCCGTCCTGAATACAGGCCACGGGCGCCAGTGCACAAATCGATTGTGGCGATTGCAGCAAAATGGACTGATCGATTCGGCGGATACCGGACCGAACGTGTTGAATTTGAAAACCTGGCCGGTCCTGTTCCGAATAACGCCGGAACGTTGCCGCTGCATGAATCCGTCGTGCGCGTTTCATTTTGCGTGAACGACAGAAACGCTCATGGCCGGGCGTCGACCTCCCCACCACTCGCTGACAGCTTTGCGCAACCACTGGCGGGCGTTTGACCGAATTCGCGATTTCGGCCTATAGATACCGAAGGATTCCCAGCAGGTTTCGGCCTGCCGGCCCGGGTACACGATAACCACGGAGGCGACATGATATCCTTGAAGGTGAACGGCACGGTCCATGAGATCGATGTGGATCCGGACACGCCCCTATTGTGGGTGCTGCGTGACAGCCTGGGGCTGACCAGCGTCAAGTACGGGTGCGGCGAAGGGGCGTGCGGCATCTGCACCGTGCTGGTGGACGGCCATGCCGAACGGTCCTGCGTCATGCCTGTGGAGAGTGTCCAGGGGAGCGAGATCCTGACCATCGAGGGCCTGCCCGCCGACCATCCCGTGAAGGTGGCCTGGACCGAGGCGCAGGTGCCTCAGTGCGGCTACTGCCAGACTGGCATGATGCTCCGGGCCGTCGATGTCCTGACGGGCAGCCCGGGACTGTCGGATCTGGAGATGGCCAAAGCCATGGACGATATCACCTGCCGCTGCGGCTCGCACCCGCGCATCATTCCGGCCATGCGCGACGCCGCCCGGAAGATGAAGGAGGAGAAGTCATGAGTGAAGATATGTCGCGACGCTTTTTCATCCAGAGCGGGCTCCTCGTCCTGGCGGCCGCCATCACGCCCGGGGCCATCGTGCTCATGAACGTCTCGCCGGGAGCCGCCGGGCCTGCCCCCTCCTTTCGCCCCCACGCATTTGTCGAGATCGACGGCGACGGTTCCGTAACCGTCTGGGTCGGGCAGACGGACCTGGGCCAGGGCACGCACACGGGCATCGCCATGATCGTCGCCGACGAACTCGATGCCGACTGGGACCGCGTGCGCACCAGGATGGCTCTGGCCGCCGAACCCTTCAAGGATCCCGAGTGGGGCATCCAGGCCACGGGCGGCAGCACCAGCATCCGGCACCGGTGGGACATGCTCCGCAAGGCCGGGGCCGCTGCGCGGCTCATGCTCGTGCGGGCCGCGGCCAGAGAATGGGGCGCGGATCCGGCCGCATGCACGACCAGGGAAGGAAAGGTCTTTCATCCTGACGGCCGCAGCCTCGGATATGGCGACCTGGCCGCCAAGGCTGCCGGGCTGCAGGCGCCTGCGGACCCGCCCCTCAAAAATGCAGACGATTACGTCTTCATCGGCACGCTGAAGCGCCGGCTGGACATGGAGGACAAGGTCCAGGGCCGCACGGCCTTCGGCTTTGACACGCGGCTGCCGGGCATGTGCGTGGCCGTGCTGGCGCACCCGCCCCGCTTCGGGGCCGAGCCGGTGGCCTTCGACGCCGACAGGGCCAGAAATGTGCGCGGGGTGCTTGATGTCGTTCCCGTGGGCGACGCCGTAGCCGTCTGCGCCGAAACGACCTGGGCGGCCATGCAGGGCCGCGACGCCCTGAAAGTGACGTGGAGCAAGGGCAGCCGCCCGGACCTGAACGATGATGTCATCGCCTCCGAACTCCTGGCGAAACTCGACGGTTCCGCAGCCGTGGCCGAGAACAGGGGCAATGCGCAGGAATCCCTTTCCGGAGCCGCCACGGTCGTCGAGTCGGTCTATTCGGTGCCCTACGTGGCCCATGCCCAGCTCGAACCGACCAACTGCACGGCCTACGTGGAAAAGGACCGCTGCCGCGTCTGGGCCCCCACCCAGGGGCAGACCTCGGCCCAGAACGAAGCAGCCAGGATCTGCGGCCTGCCGCCCGAGAAGGTCGAAGTCATGACCACCCCCTGCGGGGGAGGCTTCGGGCGGCGCGGCGAGACCGAGGTCGTCACGGAGGCGGTCAGCCTTTCCAAAGCCATGAACCGGCCCGTCAAGGTCGTCTGGACGCGCGACGACGAGTTCGCCCACGACGTCTTTCGTCCGGCCAGCGTCTGCCGGATCAGCGGCGGTCTGGACCAAGACGGCAAGCTCGTGGCCTGGTCGCACAGAGTGGTTGCAGCATCCATCATGTCCCGTCTGTGGCCTTCGGCCGTGCGGAACGGCATCGACCCTACCTCCGTGGAGGGTGTCCAGGGCATGCCCTACGACATTCCCAACCGCCGCATCGAATACGCCATTCCCGACCTGCCCATCCCCGTGGGCTGGCTGCGCTCCGTGGGACATTCCTACAACTGCTTCACTGTGGAGTCCTTCATGGATGAACTGGCGCATGCGGCCGGAAGAGACCCCGTGGAGTTCCGCCTGGAACTCATGGTAAAAGACTCCCGCCCCCACCGAACCCTGTCCCTGCTGGCGGACAAGGTCGGCTGGGGCGGACCTGTGCCCGCGGGCCGCTCCAGGGGCGTAGCCGTGACCGAATGCTTCGGCTCGTCCGTGGCCCAGGTGGCCGAGGTTTCCGTGGATCGGAAGACCGGGGCCGTCACTGTGCACAAGGTAGTCTGCGCCGTGGACTGCGGTCCAGCCGTGTATCCCGATGCCATCACCGCCCAGATGGAGGGCGCCGTGGTCATGGGGTTGAGCATCGCCCTGAACGAACGCGTCCGGTTCGCCCGCGGAGGTGTGAGCACCTCGGGCTACGGGCGCTACCGACTGCTCGGCATGGAAGAGGTCCCGGCCGTCGAGGTGCATATCGCCGAAAGCCGGCACCCCGTGGGCGGCATTGGCGAACCGGGCCTGCCTCCCGTGGCCCCGGCAGTGGCCAACGCGGTTTTCACCGCCACGGGCGTCAGGCTCAGGGACATGCCCTTCAGCCGGGAAGCGCTGAAGACAGCTCTGGCGTAGGGCTGGGGTAAGACATAGGTCCTATAGGTCTTGTGAGTCCTATAGGACCTATACTCTTCCGTTTCGACGTATCTGCACGTACAAGCCCTTCAGCGGACAGCAAACGCCTTCCCGAGACGCAATTCACAAGGAGCTTCCTCATGTCCTTCCTCATGCTGCAAAGCGCATGCGGCCTGCTGGCTTTCGTGTTCATCGCCTGGATTCTGTCCGAAAACAGGCGCGGTGTGAGCTTCAGACTCGTTTTCATCGGCCTTGGCCTGCAGATGGCCCTGGCCCTTCTGCTGCTCAAGCTGCCCGTGTTCCGGGACGTGTTCCTGGTGCTGAACCGGGCCGCGGAGGCCCTGGAGGAGGGGACGCGCGCCGGGACGGGCTTCGTGTTCGGATACCTCGGCGGCGG
Organism: uncultured Desulfovibrionaceae bacterium; assembly: GCA_964597325.1. Classification (GTDB taxonomy): domain Bacteria; phylum Desulfobacterota; class Desulfovibrionia; order Desulfovibrionales; family Desulfomicrobiaceae; genus Desulfomicrobium. The sequence goes on along the minus strand of CAZQYA010000018.1, from coordinate 6,093 downwards.
GCCACTGCCCTTTGATGAGCCGTACCCGGGTGCCGCGTACATCTTCGCCTTCCGCGGCCTGCCCGTCATCGTGGTCACGGCGGCGCTGTCTGCCCTGCTCTACCACTGGAAGGTCATTCCCGTACTCGTCAGGGGCGTGTCCTGCGCCCTGCAACGGACCATGGGCATCGGCGGCGCCCTGGGCGTCGGGTGCGCGGCCAATATTTTCGCAGGCATGGTCGAATCGCCGATGTTCGTGCGCCCCTACGTCGCGTCCATGACCCGCAGCGAACTCTTCACCCTCATGACCTGCGGCATGGCCACCATCGCCGGGACCGTGCTCGTCCTCTACGCCGGCATCGTCGGCCCGGTCCTGCCGGGCGCCCTGGGCCATATCCTCACGGCCTCTCTCATCAGCGTACCGGCCTCCATCCTCGTCGCCGGGGTCATGGTCCCTGAATCGGGCCAGCCCTCGCTGGGAGATGTCTCGCCGCCTGCGGAAAGCCGGAGCAGCATGGACGCCGTGGTCCAGGGCACGACCCTTGGCGTGAAGGTCTTCATCAGCGTCGCGGCCCTGCTGGTGGTGCTCGTGGCCCTGGTCAGCATGTTCAATCAGGCCCTCGGGATGCTGCCCGCGATCGGCGAGACGCCGCTTACCTTGCAGCGCATCCTGGGCTGGATCATGAGCCCCCTGGTCTGGCTGACGGGCATCCCCTGGAGCGAAGCCCAGGTCGCGGGCAGCCTCATGGGCACCAAGGTCGTGCTCAACGAACTGCTGGCCTATCTCGAGCTGGCGGCTGTCCCCGCGGGGGCGTTGTCCGAACGCAGCATCCTGATCATGACCTATTCCATGTGCGGTTTCGCCAATGTGGGCAGTCTGGGCATCCTTATCGGCGGCCTGACCCGCCTCGCGCCGGAGCGCAGCGCGGAGATCGTCGAACTGGGCCCGCGTTCCATCCTGGCCGGGGTACTGGCCACCATGATGACCGGGGCTGTGGTTGGGATGCTGTACTGAGGGAATTTGGAAGGTTTTTGAAAACAGGTGCCGGACTGCGTCATGCGCCGATACTGGGATGCGGACCAGGAAGGCAGTATTTCGTTATTCGAAGCGTTCCTGATGAACTTTCGAATAAATGCTGATCGTGGTCACTGTGGACAATATCAGGACCATTCCCAGAATCTGCGGGCCGGCAAGTCCTTCATGCAAAACCACGACACCGAATGCCGACGCGGTCACCGGTTCGACCATCGCCACAACCGAGGCCACAGCCGGCGCGGTGCAGTTCAGGCCGACGATGTACAGGATGAACGAGACGCCCGCGCCAAGCACCCCCAGCGTTGCGAAGAGCGGCCAACTCGATGTGCCCAGAACTGCTGCGACCTGATCGGCGTCGCTTGGCCAGATGAGCGCGACGACGAGCACCGCGAAGGCTATCACGAGAATCGCCTGTGGGCTGCCATGCGGCGCTGCATATTTGAATCCGAAAATGAATACCGCATAGGAAAGTCCGGAGAGCAGGCCCGCACCTGCGGCAACCAGCGTGACGCTGCAGACGCTCACGTCATAGATGCGAGTGAGCAGGACGATGCCGAGCATGACCAGGGCGATGGCCACCCATTTGAGCGGGGTGGGCCGTTCGAGTTTGAGCGCAAAGGACACAAGGTAGACGAACATCGGTGCACAGTACATGAGCGTGGCCGCAATGGTGACACAGCCATTCGCGATGCTCACAAAATAGAACGCGAAATTGCCGGCCACGCCGAGGCCGGCAAGGGCCGACCAGAACCACAAGCGCGGGTTCGACATTCCGCTGCCGCGCGGACGCAACACCAGCCACACGGAAACGATAATCAATCCAATCGCACCCCGGTATAAGGACACAACAAAAGCGTCCCAACCGTCAGCCATCAGAATGCCGCCGATTCCGCCGGACAGCCCCCAGCACAACGCCGCCAATATAACGAACAGCGTGCTCACACTTACCACATGCCCCTGTTCTGACTCCTGAAATTCCCGCCATGGGTGCCGGGGATATGGTAGACCCATGGTCATCGGTTCCGCTCAAACGCTGAAAGAACGGATCTTTTCAGAGAGTACGTTGCGTGCTTTCGTTTCCTTACGATATCCTATCGGGAAATGAAATGCCAAAGCGACGCATTTTACGGTACAATGTGCTGGGATTGATGCCCAGCTCTTTGGCGGTCTGGTCACGATTTCCGTTGTGGCGTTGCAAGGCCTCGCCAATGAGAATGCGTTCCATGGCCTTGAGAGAACACGGGGTATCCCGACCGCCTTCCAGAAGCGGCTCGGCCTGTCGCAACTCCGGCGGCAGGTGGCGGTATTGAATATGTTCGCCACGGCAGAGCACGAAAGCCTGTTCGATGATATTCTCCAGTTCACGTACATTGCCCGGATAGTCGTATTCCATCAGACGGGCCATGGCCCGTTCGGACAGACCGGATACGTTTTTACCTTGTAGTATATTGAATTTATTTACCAAATGATCGGCAAGAAGCGGGATGTCCCCCCGGCGCTCCGAAAGGGGCGGCAACTCCAGGTGCACCACGCGGATGCGATAATAAAGATCGTCCCGAAATGAACCCTGCCGGACCAGTTCCGCCAGGTTCCGCTTGGCGGCCACGATAATGCGCACGTCTACCTTGACCGGATCGACCCCGCCCAGCGGTTCGATGTACCGCTCCTGCAAAACCCGCAGCAGCCGGACCTGCACCACCGGATTCAGATCACAGATTTCGTCCAGGAAAATGGTCCCCCCCTCGGCCAGGGCGAACCGCCCCGGCTTGTCCTGCTTGGCGTCGGTAAAAGCACCGGCCTTGTAGCCGAACAATTCGGACTCCAGCAGTGTATCGGGCAGCGCGGCACAGTTGACCGCCACGAAACGGCCCTTCCGGCGGGAGGAAAGGTCGTGGATGGTTCGGGCGAAAAGTTCCTTGCCGGTCCCGGTGGCTCCTTCAATGAGCACCGTGCTTTCGCTCTCTGAAATCAGGGGGAGGATGGAGAAAAGCTTGGTCATGGCCGGACTGCGGCCAATGATATCCTTGAACGTGTAGCGAGCCGCAAGGGCCTTGCGCAGCTGTTCGACCTGGGAAAGGTCCTGGAAGGTCTCCACACCGCCGATGGCAAGCCCTCTTTCGTCCCTGAGCAGCGCGGTGGCGATCCGGACGGGCACGCGTTCGCCCCGCGAGGTCGTGATGTGCGTGGTGGCGTTGACCACGGGACTGCCCGTACGCAGAGTGCGCTCCATGGCACATGCCCGTTTGCATAAATCCGCCCGGATGATTTCGCTGCACCTGCACCCCTCGGCCTCGTGACGCGGCACCTGGGTGATGCGCTCGGCTGCCGCGTTGAAGGAAAGAATACGTCGCTCCAGATCCACGGTGAACACCCCCTCGTTGATGGAATCGAGAATGGTGTCGTGAAAACGGTTTCGAGTCGAACTCCTCATGACGAAGCTCCCCGCTTAGATTTTCCCACAATCTATCGTTTACTCTCCAATAATGCATATTGCAACTACCCAGCCACATTTGTGTGCATTCTGCATGAAATTATTTGGGATCTTGATATATGACAAAGCAATAGATTCAAATAAAACAACATATTAAGACCAAATAATTATGGCACACCTGTTGCTTTTTATATGTCAACCATACGACCCAAACACATTGCAATCAGCAAGTTCCGTCGATGTGTCCTTTTGAAAGGTGGGCAGTATGGCCAAGCGATATCTTTCGACCTGTAACAAGGAGGGGATTCATGCGAGTTGTGCTGTTCGGCGTCCTGCTTATCGCGGGGGCCTTTGCGCTGTTGACAGGCCCCACGCTAGCCGGAAAAACGGTAGACAAAGAGGAATGTTTTAAAACCAGCCTCCACCACACCACCCGGGGCATGGCACATTGGTACGACGCTAATGATGGGTTCAGCGCCGTAACCGGCGTCCCTTACAAAAATCTAGGATGCAAAAATTGCCATGTTACATCCTGCAACGACTGTCACTTGGAGAAAAAAGAAGACGGATATGTCTATTCCACAGAAAAAGCCCGGAAATCCGAAACCTGTCTCAAATGTCATGCTCGTGAACAAGCCACTTTGAGCATCGATAAGGCGAGGGGCATAAACAGCGTGCATATGACCAGCATGGAATGTACAGATTGCCATTCCGAACGCGAGGTGCACGGCGACGGAACGTGCTATGAAAGCATGCGTGCAAAAGGAGCCATGGATACCAAATGCACAAATTGCCATACCAAAGATGGCGGTGATGGTCCGGATATTCCTGATTCACAGTCGCACAAGGTGCACAAGGAAAAACTCGAATGTACGGCCTGTCACGTGTCCAACACAATGACCTGCTACAACTGCCACTTCGGCGTACTGAAAGAGACCGGAAAGAAGTCCGAGAGTTTTGCAGCCAAATCCAAGGATTTCCTGCTCCTGGTCAAGTATGACGGCAAAGTCACCAGCGGCACGCTGCAGACACTGGTCGGACCGGACAATTACCCGTTCGTAACCTACGTGCCCTACTTCACCCATTCGGTGACGGCCGAGGGGCGCAAATGTGAACAGTGCCACGCCACCGAGGCGGTCAAGACCCTGGCCCAGGGCAAACGCTACACGCCAGGCGTTTTCAAGGACGGCAAACTCACGTTTAAGAATGCCGTGATACCGCTGGTGCCGACGCAGTTGGATTGGCCCTTCCTGGAAAAAAAGAACGGCACGTGGCAGACCTTTGAACCGGAAGATCCGCCATTGGTGCAGCTTGGCGTCTATGCCGAACCCTTCACGAAAAAGGAACTCGCTGCAATGAAGACGAAGCAAACCTACAAACCCTGAAATCCCAAAGTCGGGAGCACCCCTTGTTCCCCGCAGATAAAAGCAAAGGCCGGCTTTCATGGCGAAAGCCGGCCTTTTTTCTTCTCATCACTTGCCGTAACAGCCGTTTCGGTTACGTACGTAAACCACTCTTACGTATATCAGGATTCCACTGACACATTCATGGGATACGTTTCGTGACGGATGCCGTATGTCGTGGACTGTTTTCGTTCTAGCCGTCCCGACCGCCAGGCGATTCCCCCAAAGATACCTATTTTTTTCACCACAAATTCAACACATTCCCCAATGTGCCTCCCTGGTCGATGCTGGCAGGATGGATGCCTCCACGAACATTCAATCCAGGGAGGCTCCATGCGGCATCCGACAGCAGCCACTTCGTGGTTCACCTTCGAGACTCCGGGCGAGACCGGGTTTCGGGTCTACGCCTTCTCGGGCGTCGAGGAAGTCCACAAACCCTACGAGTTCGAGGTCGAACTCGTACACCAATCCCCCACCCTTGACTTCGCCGCGCTTCTGGGCAGGACCGCGCTCCTGTCCGTGGCCGACAAAAGCGGTGGTGTCCGGCATGTCCACGGCGTCATCCGGCGTTTCGAACAGTTGCACACCTCGCACTCCCTCACCCACTACCGCGCCGTCATCGTGCCCCGCCTGTGGTTCCTGGGCCTGACCACGGACCACCGCATCTTCCAGAACATGAGCGTGACCCGGATCATCGAACAGATCCTGAAAGAGCAGAACTTCACGGGCGATTCCTACGCCTTCAAATGCTTCTTCGACTACGCGCCCCGCGAGTACTGCGTGCAGTACGGCGAGACGCACCTGCACTTCATCTCCCGCCTGTGCGAGGAGGAAGGCCTGTACTTCTATTTCGACCATTTTAAGGACCGGCACGTGCTCTGCTTCTCGGACATGCCGGACGGCCCCCGGATCGAGGGGGAAAGCCTGGTGCGCTTCCATCCCGGCGCCGGGACCGAGACGGACACGGCCACGATCCGGAGCATCGAACCAGGGCGGGACGTGCGCAGCGATTCCTTCACCTTCAGGGAATGGAACTTCGAGAAGACGCGCTTGAACCTGCAGGTCGGGCTATCCGAAACCGATGCCGTCAAGGCGCCTGTCCCTGTGGGCATGAATTTGGAGCGGTACCGCTACCCGCACCTGTACCAGTTACGGAAGGATGGGCAGCGCTACGTGGACCTCGAACTCCTGCGTACGTTCAGCATGAGCGCCTGGGTGGACGTCACGACGGATGTCTCACGGAT
>CAZQYA010000017.1:24734-29169 GCA_964597325.1 uncultured Desulfovibrionaceae bacterium | reverse complement strand
AAAATCGGCTCGCGCCTTGCCAGAACGGCCCCTGCGCCGCAGCCTGCTGCGTGGGTGAGGGGACTGCGTTGCTCCCCGGTTTTGAAGGGCTCATGGAGAAGGCTACACTTCACCCTTCAAAATCGGCTCGCGCCTTGCCAGAACGGCCCCTGCGCCGCAGCCTGCTGCGTGGGATGGGACTGGGTTCATGTAGTCGGCTACACCGCGCCCTTCAAAATCGGCTTGCGCCTTGCCAGAACGGCTCCTGCTCCACAGCCTACTGCGTGGAGAGGAGGGGGCGCAGCGAGTGACGGACTGATGCACAGACGTTCCGCACTTCCATTGCGTCATCCCCGCGAAGGCGGGGATCCATCTTCGTTTCCAAAAAAGAATGTTTACGCCGAATTTACCACGGCCTGCTATCGCAGGAATGATTCGAGGGCTGATCGTTGCGTGGTTACGGTTTTTTTTGTGCGTGCGGTTCGCCGACAGCCACGACAGACGGCCGCCGGCGGTGAGAAGGCGTCAGCGGTCCGCCCAGAGCAGGCGCAGGCCGAGGAGCATGAGAATGGAGCCTGCGCCCTTGTGCAGCCACGCGGACAGGGAGGGGCGGGCGGCAAGGCGGGAATTGAGGGCCCCGGCGCCCAGGGCTACCAGCCCGAAGCCGAGCATGGTCAGGACCACGAAGGTCAGACCGAGGATCATCATCTGCATGGCCGGATGACCCTGCGCCGGGCGCACGAACTGCGGGAAGAAGGCCAGGAAGAAGATGGCCACCTTGGGATTGAGGAGGTTGGCCAGGACGGACTGGCGGAAGATGACCCTGGCTGTCTTGCTTTCCCCGTCCGGGGAGAGGGCCAGGGCAGGGTCGGCGGTCCAGAGCTTGTAGCCAATATACATGAGGTAGAGGCCACCGGCGATCTTGACAGCGGTGAAGGCCACGGCCGAGGAGGCCAGGATGGCCGAGAGGCCGAATACGGCCAGCAGGGTGTGGCCGATATTGCCCAGGCTGAAGCCCAGGGCCGCGGACAGGGCCGCGGTCCGGCCCTGGGCCACGCCGCGCGTCAGGACGTAGATGATGTCGGGCCCGGGGGTGAAGATGAGGACAATGGACGCCAAGCTGAAAAGAAAGATCTGTTCGATGCTGATCATGATTTCTCCGGGGTTGCTTCCGGGTCGATAATCGATGATGCGCCGGCTCGCAAGCCACCACCCTGTCAGAAAAAAATCCCCGTCGGTACTGCGGCCGGCGGGGATTTTTGCATTCGTGAAGAGCCGAGCTTATTTGGCGAAGGTGCACTTGGGGTACGTGCACGCATTGCACTGCAGGCATATGCCCCCTTCGGCCAGTCGGGCCAGGTCGCGACGGGTGATGTCGACGCCGGCCAACAGGCGGGGCAGGAGCACATCCAGGCTCGTGGTCTTGAAGAACAGGGCGCAGGCCGGCACTCCGAGGATCTGGGCCTTGCCGATGCGGCCCACCAGCGTCATGGCGCCGGGAAGCAGCGGTACGCCGTGCAGGGCGTCAGTCATGCCCGCGTCCTCGAGTCCGCCCCGGGTCACGTCGTCGGGGTCCACGGAAAGGCCCGCGGTGGTCACGATGAGGTCCGCTCCCTGGTCCAGAAGTTTCCCAACCCCTTCGGCAATGGCTGCGCGATCGTCGGGAACGATCTCTTCGCCAACGATTTCGGAGCCCAGGGCTTCGGCCTTGGCCCGGATGATCGGCGCGAAGCGGTCCTCGATGAGGCCCTGAAAGACCTCAGTGCCCGTGACGAGAACCCCGATCTTGGCCTGGCGCAGGGGAAGAACGGACATCAGGGGGCCATCACCCAGGGCGCTCAGGGCCCGGCTGAAGTTCTCGCGGGACAGAAACAGGGGGATGGCCCTGGTGCCCGCCACGAGACGCTCCGCTTCCACCAGGGAATACTGCTGGCGGGTGGCGCACATGACGTGAGGAACCAAGTTAAAGCGTTCCAGGGCGTCGAGATCAACCTGCAGGAGACCGGAGACGCTGGCATGGAAATCGATCTTTCCTTCGTGCGGGGTGTCCGGAAAGACGATGCCGGGCCCGGCCATGCGTTCGGCAAAGGTCTGGGCTGCGTCGTTTTCGTGCACCCAGGCGTCGCGGGGCAGCGATTCGTCCTGGACATAGACCGTGTTGCGGCCCATTTGCTGGAGACGGCAGACGTCCCCGGCGGAGATGGTCTGTCCGGCCGAAAATTCCGCGCCCTTGCTTTCGCCGGGCACGATGCGCGTCATGTCGTGCAGAGCCTTGCGTCCGACGGCTTCGGAGACGGCCACGCGCCTGGGCTGAATCGTTTCGCAGGCTTCCGTGGTCCCGGCGTCCACATAGGGCGCTTCGCCCTGGCAGCCCCGGCAGATGGCTCCGTCGCTGATGGGATATGCTTCCCGGCAGACCGGGCAGGCCTCGATGCGCGTCATGTGGGCGTGTCCCAGCAGCCTGGGCTGAATCGTGACCTTCTGGAGGCGCAGGATGGAGTCCCCGGCCTCCTCGATTTCGGCGAAAAGGGCGTCCGTATCCTGTTCCTTCTTGGGCACGAGCTTCAGGAACCAGCCCTTGATGTGCGGCCAGTCCTCGAGCCTGTCCAGGTCGATGCTGACACGAACCCCTTCTCCAGTGAATTTGTCGTAGAGGGACACGGCGTAGCGTCCGAGGTTGACGACCTTCATCCAGTTGTTGCCGGTGCTGCAGAGGGTCAGGATCTGGACCGCGTCGGGCAGGCATTTCTTGCTTTCCGACACGGCCTCGAAAAGGATGTCCGGCGGCAGGGCTGCCTTGGCCATTTCAACCATGTATCCGCCGATCAGAAGCCCCGGCGCAGGGTAGCCGTGGAAAGCGGCGGCCTTTTCCTTAAATTCCTGAAAGGTGTACGGTCCGATATTCATGGTGTCCTCACGGTTTGAGAATGCTTCGTGACAGGGCGGACGTATCAACGGAACCGCCGAAAGAGAAGCTTGTGAAGAATTTATTTATCGCGGGCAAGGCCGCCGGGGAAAGAAAAAAGCCGATCCATAAGGACCGGCTTATTTTCTGGAGCCCACAAGCAGGATTGAACTGCTGACCTCGTCCTTACCAAGGACGCGCTCTACCGACTGAGCTATGTGGGCTAGTGTCTGGTCGGGATGAGAGGATTTGAACCTCCGGCCCCCTGAACCCCATTCAGGTGCGCTACCAGGCTGCGCTACATCCCGACACGAGAAGACGCTTCTATGGAGAGGCTCGGGCTTTGTCAAACATTTTTTCAAGAAATCTTCAGGTTGCCGCTTCATGGGGCGTCGGAACACGGCTTCCGGGAGAGATCGCAGGAAGGGAAAAAGCCGGGGAAAGCGGGGCACAGCCCCGGCTCTCCCCGGCTTCTCGTCATATCTTGAATCGCCCGACCTGTTCGCGCAGCCGCTCGGCCAGTTCGGACAGTTCGCCCGCGCTGCTCTGTACGGTTCTGCTGCTTTCGGTCATCTGGTTCGATGCGGCGCGCACCTTCTCGATGTCTTGACTGACCGCCCGGGTCTTGTCGGAGCTGATGGCCACGTTGGAGTTGATCTCCGTGATGCCGGCCGAAGCCTGACCGACGTTCTCGGCAATGTCCCTCGTGGTCACGGACTGCTCCTCGACGGCGGCGGCGATGGTCCCGACGATCTCGTTCATCTCCCCGATGACGCCGGTGATGTCGGAGATGTCCTGGACGGTCTGGGTCGTCACGTTCTGGATGCCGCCGATGCGTTCGCGGATGTCCTCGGTGGCCTGTGCCGTCTGCTGGGCCAGTTCCTTGATCTCGTTGGCCACGACGGCGAAGCCCCTGCCTGCCTCACCGGCGCGCGCCGCCTCGATGGTGGCGTTAAGGGCCAGCAGGTTGGTCTGGGAGGAGATGGCGGTGATGGTCGAGGTCACGGCGCTGATCTCCCGGGCCGCGTCTCCGAGTTCGTTGACTCTGCCCGAGGCGCCCTGGGCCTTGGTCACGGCGCTGGAGGTCGTTGTCTTGGCGCGTTCGGAGTTCTGGGCGATCTCCTGGATGGTGGTGGACATTTCCTCGGCGGCCGCGGCCACGGTGTTCATGTTCACCGAGGCCTGCTCCATGGCGGCGGACACGGAGGTCATGTTTTCCGTGACTTCGCCCGTGGCGCTGCTGACGGCGTTGGCCATGTCGGCCGTTTCCGTGGATCCTTCGGTCATCTGCGTCGAGATGCTCGAGAGCTGGGTGGAGGCCGCGGCCAGGGCCTGGGTGGCCGTGTTGATTTCGGTAAGCATGTCCTTGGTGCGTCCGACCATGGTGTTCAGGGCCTCGGACAGGTGCCCGATGGCGTCGCGCGCACTGTGGCTGAAGGTGATGGTGTAGTCTCCTTCGGCAACTTTGAGGCTCTGTCTGGCCAGGGCGTTGAGTGGGCTTGCGATGGCGCGCACGCGCAATATCGCGATGATCACATCGACGACCATCAC
>CAZQYA010000017.1:24309-24724 GCA_964597325.1 uncultured Desulfovibrionaceae bacterium | reverse complement strand
GGACGAATGGCATTGTCCAGATGTTATCGAGGGCGTACTTAAGGCCTCCGCTCTCAGCCGGCAGAAGGTCGACGGTCATGCGGATGCCGATGCCGTCAGGCTTGATCATGGGATGTGTTGCCGGTACCGCGATGATCACACCGACGACCATCACGCCCGCACCGACCATGACGCTCCTGGTAATGAGCTGCCTGTCCAGCCCCCGGACGATCTGGTCCCCGTTGAGACCCACGGCGAGATGCCAGTCCCAGGGTTCGAAGAACTCGGTGAAGGTCAATTTTGTGTCGCCGTCCCACGTGTACTCAAGGAAGCCTTCTTTGTGATTTCGGAAGAATTCGCCGATGCCTTCAAGCTCGAAGATGTTCTGTCCTTCCAGGGTGGGATGGATGAGCACGTCGCCCTTGGAGTTGTAGAC
>CAZQYA010000017.1:0-24299 GCA_964597325.1 uncultured Desulfovibrionaceae bacterium | reverse complement strand
GATCATTTCGCGCAGCTGCGGCGTGATGATCTTGCGGCCCACGAAGAGCACGGCCACGACCTTGTCGTTTTCGTCGAACATGGGCTTGTAGGCGGTGACGTACCAGTCGTTCACCACGAAGGCGCGGCCGTAGAAGGTCTCGCCGCTCATGACGGTTTTGTACACGGGGCTGTCCGGCGGGATGTAGGTGTCCACGGCACGCTCGGTCCCCTGGATCATGACATTGGTTGAGACGCGCAGAAGCTTGCCTTCCAGTACCTGGAAGATTGTGGCGACGCCTCCGGTCATCATTCGGACCTTGTCCACGATGCCCGTGTTGCCGTTTATGACGGTGGACCCGAGAACCAGACGCGGGATATTGACCTCTTCCTTCTGCTTGGTGACCTGGTTTGTGATGGTCCTGTCGAGCATGTAGGACGAGTCGAGTTCGAAATAGCCGTATCGCTCGATTTCGCTTTCGAGGATGGTCATGTCCCCTTCGAGCTTTTCAAGGAGAACGGCGTTCTGGGCGACCAGGGAGTTGTAGATAGCCTTGCTGGTGTTTTCGAGATTGTCGCGTCCGAGATCGAAAAGTCCCGTGCGGACCTGGAGACTGGTCATGGTCACGAGGATGGCGATGGACAGGGTCAATATGGCGAGAATCCCCGTGAAGAGTTTTGTCGTAAATCTGATGGATTGCATGTTCACGGCGCTGACCTCCTGGCGGTGGAATACAAATATGTATGACATTCTCTACGCAAATACTCAAGAATGATCAACATAGGTCAGTACACGATTGTCAGCTCATGTACTGACTACGGAGGTCAGAAGCGCAAGGTGGCTTTGAGGCGTGATGGATGGAGCAGGAGATCCAGGCCGGATTGGATATCCGGGACCAGGATGTGGGCGGCCGCAAGGGCGGCTTGGGCCAACCCCTCGGGTTGGAGCACGGCGATGGCCAGCCCTGCTCCGGACAGCATTTCCGAGTCGTTGTTGCCGTTGCCCATGCAGGCGCAGGATGGGCCTCCAAGCTGCTCCACGTACTCGGCCTTGGCGCGCCGTTCGTCTCCGGGGGGAAGAACATGCACCGAGTGCCCTGTGGTGCCGAAGGTGCTGCGGACGGTGCCGAAGGTGTCGGCCGTGAGGATGTGGATTTCCACGAGCTGTCTGAGCTGGCTCAGGCGCGAGAGGACGCCGGGCTGGATGCGGCCGTCGATGGCCAGGGTGCCGTTGTAGTCCAGCACCAGGTGGGCGAGGGCGCGCCGGCCGAAACCGGGAATGTCGAGTTCGATCATGGTCCGGCCTTGCCCGGTTGGGCTGGTGAGATGCTGCGATGGGGGCGCTGTCGGGCTGCGTCGATGCCGGGCATGCCCTTTTCCTCGTACATCCTGCGGTCCGCCGAGCGGATCAGGTCGTCAAGGCTCTGGCCGGGTTTGTGCCGGCTCACGCCGATGGATGCGGAAATTTTCAGTTTCGTGGCCAGACCGCACAGTTCGGCGACGTTCAGCCCGTCCAGGGTCTCGCGCAGTCGCTGTACGAAGCAGCCGGTCATGTCCTTGTCGGCCCCGGGAAGGAGTATGACGAATTCGTCCCCGCCCATGCGCACGAAGATGTCGTACTTGCGCACCATGGCGCCCAGGGCGCGGGCCACGCCGATGAGAACCTGGTCTCCGGCTTCGTGCCCCAGGGTGTCGTTGACGGCCTTGAAGCCGTTCAGGTCGATGAAGAGCAGGTGCACGGGCAATTTCTTGCGTACGGCGAAATCCAGGATGCGTGGGGCGTGGCGCTCCAGATAGGCGCGGTTGTTCACGCCGGTCAGACCGTCGCGCACCGTCAGTTCCTCGATCTGGGCATGCTCCAGGGCCGTGATCAGGGTGCAGGCCAGGATGTCGCAGAAGTGCCCCAGAAAATCCGTGGCCTTGTCCGGGGCGTATCGCGTGGGGTCCGGGTCGTAGGCGGCCACGATGCCAATGGTCGTGCCCGGTTCGTATTTGTGCCCCAGGGCGAAGATGAAGCACGATCCGGCGGGCGGGTCGTGGTCCAGACCGAGGAAAAAACCGGGATTTTCGATACGTCCGATTTCTCCCAGAAACAGACGCGGAGCGTGGGGCGTGGGCGAGAACTGGCGGATGCTTTGCCGGATCGTGCGGGATGGGGCAGACCCGATCCCCGTAGGGATGCGGTCTTCGAAGATGTCCCGGTCAAGGGTCAGGTGCAGGGTGTGCAGATGACGCAGCTTCCGGATGGACTCCATCACGCCCGGTACCTCTTCCAGACGTTTGATGTGTTGCACGAGGTCGATGGTCCCGCGGAAGGTCTCGAAGGTGTCGAGCAGGGCTTTGTAGGAGGCCACCATGGAGTCGAAATTGGTCTTGGATGCTTTGAGCCGCTGGCGCAGTTCCGCGTTTTCCCGCGTCATCCGCTCGGGCGAGACCGGGGCGTTCGCGATGGTGCACCTGATCAGGGAACCCAGGGCCCTGAGTTTGCTGCGCACCGAGAGATAGTCCTCCTCCCGGGCGCAGGACTCGATGGCGGAAATAAGTTCCTGCAGTTCGCTCAAGGGCGTGTCTAAATGTCGCTCCATTGCGTGGTGTTCAGACCAGTTCCTTGAGCCGGGTCAGGACTGCCGCGGCATGTCCGGCCGCCTTGACGTTGGGCCAGGCGTGACGGACGACTCCTTCCGGGTCGATGAGGAAGGTCGAGCGGGCGACTCCCATGTATTCCCGTCCGTAGTTCTTCTTCAGGCGCCATGCACCGAAGCGCTCCAGGGCCTGATGCTCCGGGTCGCTCAGCAGATCGATGCTTAAGTCGTGCTTGCCAGTGAAATTGCCGTGCGACTTGACCGAATCCGGGCTCATCCCGAGCACCACGGCTCCGAGCGCGGCAAATTCGCCCTTCAGCGCCGAAAATTCCTGGGCTTCGACGGTGCAGCCGGGAGTGTTGTCCTTGGGATAGAAGTACAGGACCACCCATTTCCCGCGATGGTCTTCAAGTCGGACTTCCGCGCCGGATGTGTTCTGCAGGCAGAAGGATGGGGCCGGATCGCCGGGGGAGGGGATTTTGAAATCCGTCATGAGTTGCTCCTTGAGGAAGGCGTTACCTGCATTTCGTAGCCCATCGCCGGGGGCGGTGCAAGCTCATGGTACGGTTGAGGCGCTCAGTCCGGCCAGGTGTCCGGTGGACAGGGCGGCTTGAAGGTTGAAGCCGCCCGTGTCTGCGTCCATGTCCAGGACTTCGCCAGCCAGGAACAGGCCGGGACAGATTCTGGATTGCATGGTCTTGGGGTTGACCTCGGTCAGGCTGACGCCGCCCGCGGTCACGATGGCTTCGCGCAAGGGCCGGTGCCCCGTGACCTCGAAGCGCAGTTCCTTGAGCCAGATCCGCAAACGCTTGCGCTCTTCGGACGAGACCTGGTTTGCAGGCTTGTCTCCGGCCAACCCGGTCTGATCCAGGCAGACGGGGATGAGCTTGGGGGGCATGAGGCCGCGCAGCAGATTTTCCAGATGCATCTTGCCGTGTTCGTTCAGATCGCGTTGCAGGCGTGCGTCAAGTTTGGCGGGTTCCAGGGCGGGCTTGAGGTCGACATGGATCTCCGTCTTCCTCCCCTGGTCCAAAGCCTGAACGGCGGCTTTGCTGAGTGTCAGGATGATGGGGCCGGATAATCCGAAATGGGTGAAGAGCATCTCTCCCATTTGGTCTGCGCTTTTTTTGCCGTCCACCCGGAGTTCGGCCCGGACATTTCTGAGGGAAAGACCCTGCAGACGTTTGGCCGCGTCCCCGGCCGTGACCAGGGGGATGAGTGCCGGGGCAATGGCGGTGATGCCATGTCCGAGCCTTCGCGCCAGATCATAGCCGTCGCCCGTGGAGCCAGTGGCCGGGTAGGACGCGCCGCCCGTCGCCAGAATGACCCTGTCCGCCTTGAGCTTTTCAGAGCCGAAGGTAATCTCGAATCCTTCGGCGAGGCGGCGGATATCGGAAACTCTGCATCCTGTGCGTATGGTCACCCCGCTGCCACGGGCGTGGCGCACAAAGGCATCCACGAGATCCTGAGCGTTGTCGCTGACGGGGAAGAGGCGCCCGCCGCGTTCCTCTTTGGTCGGGACGCCCAGGCTGTCCAGGAGATCGACGGTGTCGGGGGTGAAAAAATGGGCCAGAGCAGGCCGCAGGAATCGGAAATTCTTGCCGAAATGGGTCAGGAAATCGCTGAGTGGCGCGGTATTGCCAATGTTGCCGCGGCCCTTGCCGCAAATTCTGAGCTTGCGGCCGGGACGGTCCATTCGTTCCAACAGGGTCGTCCGGGCCCCGTGGGACGCTGCCGTGGCCGCGGCCAGGAGGCCGGACGGGCCGCCTCCGATAACGATGATGTCGTGCTTCATGAGCATCCTTGGGAAAAACCGTCGTCAAGGGCGTGAAGGTACAGTGGCCCTTGTCGACGGCTTTGGAGGTGGCGCACCGCCCGCGCTGTGGGGCCGGGCGGAAGGCGTGCTACTGATCGAATATGGCGCAGGATTCCTCAGCGTCATAGCGGACGACAAGCACTGAGGATTGAGCGTGTCGAACCACTTTGGCGGTGTTCGTGCCCAGGAGGTAGTCCTGCAGTTTTAGACGGTGGGCTGGCATGACGATCAGGTCGGCGCTGATTTTCTCCGCCATGCGCAGGATTCTTCGGTAGATGGAACCTTGGGCAACCAGGTATTTGACTTGGATGTCCTCAGGGAGAAAGACCCCGACCATCTCATGAAGCATCTCCTCTGCGTCGCTGACGATCTTGTCGCCGGCGTAAGGGGGGAAGTAGTTAGCCACAATGGGCATCCCCATGTCTGGAACGACAGTGAGAATGTACAGTTTCGCCTTGTACAGCCTTGCGAGTTCGATGGACCGTTCGAGGCCCATGCATCTGGCCCTGTCGTCCGGTTCCTGCAAGTCGATGGGAACGAGAATGCGTTTATACATGATCTTCCTGCCTTGGCTGATTTTTGAGCTTGTGCCTGTCTCGTGAACCGGTTCTTCTGACATAGGCCATCTGCCACGCGATCAGCAGGAAGAAGCAGCAGACGCCTAGAATCTGCATCCCCAGTCGGTCGAAGGGGAGGTACGGGGCAAATGCGCCCGGCCTGAAGGTCGTTGCGGTGATGGCAAACAGGATAAGTCTTTCCAACCAGCTACATCGTTTGACGAGCCAGCCCTGGATGGCCGATGCGAAGGCGAACATGGAGAGGATGCCGGCAATGGCGATCCACGCGATGTGCAGGTAATCGTTCAGCCAGATGATGTCTCCAGTTTCCGTCACTCCCGAGATCATCAGGAGGTCGTTGTTGAAGAGGAAGATGAACGGGAGGATGGCGGTGCGCAGGTCGTAGGAGAAGCCCTGCACACCCGTTTTAATTGGATCCGATCTGGCAATGGCGGCCCCGGCGTAGGCGGCCAGGCCTACCGGGGGCGTGTCATCGGCCAGGATGCCGAAGTAGAAGACGAAGAGGTGCGCCGCGATGATCGGGAAGACCAGGCCGGCGTCGGCGCCGAGCTGTACGATGACGGGCGCCGTCAGGGTGGCCATGATAATGTAGTTCGCCGTGGTGGGCATACCCATGCCCAGCAGCAGGCTGGTCATGGCCGTGAACAGGAGCATGAGCACCACGTTACCCATGGAGATGGTGTCGATGAGGGTGATGAAGCGCCCCACCAGACCCGTGATGGTCACGACGCCGACGATGATGCCGGCCGTAGCCGTGGCAACGCCTACGGAGATCATGTTGCGTGCGCCCATGATGAGGCCGTTCCAGATGTCCAAAACGCCTTGCCAGGCCGCCTTGCCCATGAAACCCGGCATGTACACGTCCGGGTCCAGGGTGCCGGCGCGACGATGGGCCAGCATGGTCAGGTAGGCGATGATCGGACGCTGGACGATCATGATTACGATGAGACTTTCGATGGCCAGCAGCGCGGAGGTCACGGGAGAGCGGCGCAGGACAACGAGAAAGTAGATCAGGACGGCCAGGGGGATGATGAAATGGCAGCCCCGCAGAACGGTTCGTCCGAAGCGCGGCAGCTGGCTTCGTGGGATGGCCTTGATCCCCAGCTTCATGGCTTCGATATGAACGACCCAGAACAGCGCCAGGTAGGAGATGATGGCCGGGAGGAAGGCCGCGCGAACAACATCGAGGTACGGGATGCCGATGATCTCGGCCATGATGAAGGCGGCGGCGCCCATGACCGGGGGCATGAGCTGGCCATTGGTCGAGGCCGCGACCTCCACGGCAGCTGCCTTGTACGCCGGAAAGCCGACCTTTTTCATCAGGGGGATAGTGAAGGTGCCGGTGGTCACCGTGTTGGCGATGGATGACCCGGACACGAGTCCGGTCAGACCCGAGGCCAGGACCGCGGCCTTTGCCGGGCCCCCGCGGAAGGTTCCCAGGGCCGAGAAGGCCACGTCGATGAAATACTTTCCGCCGCCGGCACGATCCAGGAGGGCTCCGAAGAGTACGAACAGGAAAACGAAGTCCGTGGACACGCCCAGGGGCACGCCGAAGACGCCGGTGGTGGTCAGGTACATGTCGCTGATGATGAAATCCAGGGGCACGCCACGGTGGCGCAGCACTTCGGGCAGATAGGGGCCGAACACCGTGTAGGCGAGGAATACCGAGCCCAGAATGGTCAGGGCCGGGCCAAGTGCGCGGCGCGCTGCTTCCAGCAGCAGTACGACAAGAATGATGCCCATCCAGATGTCCATCTGGTTGGGAAGGCCCTGACGGTTGATCAGCTGGTCGTAGTCCCACCAGATGTACAGGGCTCCGGACGTGGCCAGGGCCGCGAGGACCATATCGTAGATGGGGATGTATGTGCGGATGGAGCGCCGGGCGAAATTGGGTATGACCTTACGGGTCCAGTGCACCCACATGGGCGGAGTGTGCTGCTTGTACGCAGGGTAGGCCAGGAATGCCAGGCATATGGCAAAAGCCAGATGCCATGCCCTGGCGATGTGCGAGTTCAGAGGGTGATAAGCCAGAAAGAGCTGGAAGCTCGACCAGCACAGGCACAGCAGCGTGATCGCACCGGATGCGAAAAAATTCTTGGGTTCCCTGGCTCCGGCCTCGACCATCGCCACGAGGTCTTCGGCTGCTTTCTTCAGGCTGGCTTCGGATTCGGGAGCGGCCTGTGCCGCTTCGTTGGTTGGTTTTTCGTGTTCTGCCATCACAACATCCTTGCGTCTGAAAAGTGCGAAGAGGGGGGCGCCAACGTTGAAAAGACAAAGGGGCCTTAAGCGGCCCCTTTGTCGGGATCAGGCTACTTCCAACCTTTTTCCTTGTAATACTTCAGAGCACCGGGGTGCAGAGGCGCGGAAAGGCCGCCGAGCATTTCCTTGGGATTGAGGTTGCGGAAGGCGGCGTGAGAGGCTTTCAGTTCGTCCAGGTTGTCGAACACGGTCTTGACCATATCGTAGACCACGTCTTCAGGCACGGATTCGTTGGTGACGACGGTGGCGGTCACGGCATAGGTCTCGGCATCCTTGTCGACGCCCTTGTAGGTGCCGGCGGGGATCTTGGTCATGATGTAGTAGGGGTGTTCGGCCACGAATTTTTTGACGGCGTCGGAGTTGATCGGAACGATGTCCAGATCGACAGACTGGGCGGGCTCTTCGATGGCCGCGCTCGGGTTGCCGACGGTGAAGAAGAAGGCGTCGATCTTTTGGTCGACCAGGGCGCGGGAGGCCTCAGCCTGCTGCAGGGCTTCAGCGCTGAAATCCTTGTTGAAGTCGACGCCGTAGAGGCGCAGGACGTCTTCGGCGTTACCGCGCTGGCCGGAACCGGGGTTGCCGATGTTGACGCGCTTGCCCTTGAGGTCGGTCACGCTCTTGATGCCGGTGTCCTTGCGGGTGACCAGCAGCACGGTCTCGGGGTGCATGCTGAAAACGCTGCGCAGACCCTTGACGGGCTTGCCTTCCCAGTCGGCGGCACCGTTGGAGCCCTGCCAGTTGCGGTCGGACTGGGCCACGGCGAAGTCAAAGGCGCCACGGTCGATGGCGTTGATGTTGAAGACCGAACCGCCCGTGGGTCGACCGATGTAGTTGTACTTGTCTGCCATGTGCTTGTTCATGATGTTGCTGATCTGCAGCGCCACCTGATAGTACACGCCGGTGATGGAAGCCCCGCCGAACAGGATGTCCTGCTTGGCCATGGCCGGGACGGATACCAGCAGGCTGAGGGCCACGATCAGGGCGATAAACCATTTCCTTAAGAGCATCTTCACACCTCCATCAATGAATTGTTGCGACTTGGATACTGACTCCACAATGGTGTCAGACAGCTATGCTTAAGAACATGGCTTCTGTCAAATTTCGCGTTGTGGAGAAAGGATTTGTCCGCTGGCCTGTTCGAAGATTGCCGCGATGATTGCCGCCGTCAGTGTAGCCCTTTCGCTCAGGGAGTTTTCGACGATGTATTCCCGGTCGCTGTGGTCGAGTCCGCCTGCCGGCCCCAGGCCGTCCAGCACGGGTACACCGAGGGCTCCGATGAAGTTTGCATCGGAAACGCCCGATCGTAGCTCTTCTGGCAAGTCATACCCCAAGATGCTCGCCTGCTGTTTCGCCACGGCATGGAGCTGGCGGTTTGCTTCGGACTGCGGCATGGGCGGCCGCCCTCCGACAGGCAAAAGTTCGGCCCGCGTGCCGGGGACGACCGATCGTGCCGTGATTCCGTCCAGGGCCTCTTCGATCAGATTCTGCGCCCGCTGGTCCGGAACGCGTACGTCGATTTCCGCTTCCGCAAGCTCGGCGACGGTGTTGGGCCCGATGCCGCCGGAGATCTGGCCGACGTTCAGGGTGACGCCGGCCACGCCGTTCAGGTTTTCCAGGGCGACGACCTTGTGGGCCATTTCCAGTATGGCGCTGGCCTTTTCTCCCCCGGCGGCCGCATGTCCGGCCCGGCCGTGCACCTTCAGGCGCAGGCCGAGACGGCCCTTGCGCCCCGTGACCACGTCGCGGTCCGCTCCCGCTCCCTCGAAAACGAGGGCCGCCAGGGCGTTTCGCGTCATCTCCTCGATCCAGGTGCGGGACGCGGGCGAACCAATCTCTTCGTCGGAGTTGCAAAGCACGGTGACTGGCAGCTCAGCAAGCATGCCCAGGTGGTCCAGGGCCTTCAGCGCGTAGAGCGCCACCACCAGACCGCCCTTCATGTCATAGACCCCGGGGCCGTGGATGTGCGCCCCGTCCTGGTGGAAATGGCGGAACGCGGTGTCTTCCGGGAAGACTGTG
Organism: uncultured Desulfovibrionaceae bacterium; assembly: GCA_964597325.1. GTDB lineage: Bacteria > Desulfobacterota > Desulfovibrionia > Desulfovibrionales > Desulfomicrobiaceae > Desulfomicrobium. The sequence goes on along the minus strand of CAZQYA010000017.1, from coordinate 15,070 downwards.
TCCATGTGGCCGACCAGGACGATACCCGGGCGTCCTTCCGCTGCGGAACCGGTCATGGCCTGGACCATGTCGCCGACCTCGGTGAAGGGCAGAACCTTCGCTTCGGGCAGCACCTTGCCCAGTTCCGCGGCCATTTCGGCAGCCATGCGGTCGACGCCTGCCTTGTTGCGGCTGCCGCTCTGGATTTCGACCAGACGGGCAAGGAGTTCAAGGGCCTCTTCCCGGCACGAGTCGGTGAAGCCCCGCAGCTTGTCGTGCAGGTCCTGCGTCATTTGGCGTACCGTGCGAATCCGAAGTTCTGGTCGGCATATTCCTGCGGCTCAGGATCGGGGTAGTCGACCTCTTCGCCGCTCCAGGGTTTGCGCATGTGCACGGTGCCTTCCCCGTGTTCCAGGACGTTGGTCCGGTGCAGCGGGATCTTGCCGCCGGCCGTGGCGATGTAGCGGGGGATGGCATCACCGGAGATGTTGCCGTACATGCTCTCCACGATGTCCTGCCCCACGGCCACGGGTACCCGCAGGTGCTTGAACTGGGGGTTCCGGTAGCTGCAGTTGAAGACGTAGTAGGGCCGCACGTAGGCTTCCTGGATGGTTTCGCAGAGTTTCCACATCTTGACGCGGGAGTCGTTGATGCCTTTCAGCAGCACGGCCTGATTCATGACCGCGGAGACGCTTTTGGACACGGCCTTGAAGGCCGCCTTGGATACGGGGGTGATCTCCTGGGCCGTGTTGATCTGGGTCACCACGCGCAAGGGTTTTTTGTCGTTGCTGGCTTCGAGGATGCCAAGCAACTCGTCGTCGATGCGCTGGGGCGTGGTCACGGGGATGCGGGTGCCCAGGCGTTTCATGCGCACGTGGTCGATGGCGTCGAGTTCGCCCAGGAGCCATTCGAGCACGGAGTTGGGCAGGACCAGGCTGTCTCCGCCCGTGACGAGCACGTCGCGGATCTCGGGGTTGGAGCGGATGTAGTCCAGGGCTTCGCCGTAGGCTTCGCGCCCGTAAAGACGGTCCTTGGCACCGATGTGGGCGATGCGCAGGCAGTGGGTGCAGTACATGGCGCACATGTTCGTGGCCTTGATGGTCACCACCCGCGGATAGAACTGGTCGATGAGGCGGGCCGGAGAGTGGTCCGCGGCCACGGGCGGGATTTCGACCCCGGCGTTGTCGACCATCTCGCCGGTGGGCACGGACTGCAGCAGCACCGGATCATTGACCCGGCCGGGCAGGATGAGGCTCGCGTAGTAGGGGGTCAGGCGCATGCGGTACGACTTGGTGACGCGCAGCACGTCCTCCACGGCCCGCGCAGGCAGATCCACGACCTTGGCCAGTGTCTCGACGTCTTCGATGGCGTATTTGAGCTGGCCGGAAAAGGAGTCCCAGTCCGTCTCGCTCATGCCGAGGAGTTCACGGATACGTTTCTGGTTGTCGCTGATGGAACCCCACATTTCGATCCCGCTCGGGGCTTCCCGGGGGTGGCGATCGAGATATTCCTCGACTCTGCTCCGGGCGTCGCGCACGATGCCTCGGGCCTTGCCGACGCGTCCGCCCACGGTGACGCAGTGCTCGTCGATGTTCTCGTGGCGGGCGGCCAGCTCTTCAAGTTCGGTCCGGGACAGGCCGAGCTGTTCTGGGGTCCATCCCCTTTCGGCGTGGATTTCAGCCAGTTTTGCGAAAAGGTCTACGATGGGGCCGGTCAGTTCCGTCTGCCGGGCCTGTCCCAGCAGGGGAGGCAGGGATGCTCGGTCGTTTTCGGGGGCCTCGCCATCTTGTCTGCGTGTCCAGAGTGATTCGAAGAATTTCGATGTGAACGTGTCCAGATCGCTCATGATTCGTTCTCCTTGGCTTCTGCGGAAGCTGCGTGTTTTCGAATGGAGTCGTTCAGTTGTTCGATGCCGAGGCGGATGTCCTCGTCGAGGCGGCTGCGTTCCCGGGCCACGGCCACGACCCGGCCCAGGAAGGTACCGGGCATGACGGCCTGCTTGCTGCCCACATGTTCGACCACGATGACGCCGTGATCCTGTCCCTCGCAGACGACTTGCCGGAAGAGGGTGCGTTCGTCTTCGTCCACGGGCACAATGTGGTCGGTTTCGGCCTCCTGCTCGATCTTGAAGTTGTAGGTGCGCCAGCAGATGCCGTTCAGGGCCTCCCTGATTTCCATCATGTTCTCCGGGAACGCGTCGTACATGACGGCGTGGTACTCCAGCTCAAGAAGTCCCGCGGTTTCGGTCGGCAGGGCGTTTTCCAGGGTGCAGCACATTTCCATGGTCGTGCCCTGCTTGCGGGCGTTGACCTCCACGAAGAAGATTCGCCCTTCGGCGTCCACGATGTAGTCGCAGCCGAAGATGCCGCGGTAGCCGCTGCGCCCCATGACCTGGCCGACCCTGCGGGTGATCTCCCGAAGCTCGTACTGGGTGGCTGCGGGCAGGGCCGACGGGAAGGTCGAGCCCCGGAACTTGTTGCCGTCCTGGATTTCCTGGTCCGCCGTGGCCGCGATGAAGACGTCCTTGGCGTTGGCCACGACACCCAGGACCGTGGGGTCCGCCACGTGGGGTATGTAGCGGCTGATGAAGAACTTGCCGCGCAGATGGGCGGTCTTGGTCTCGATTTCCCCCTGGTTCATGGCTACGAAGCTGTTCACGCCCGCCGCGGAATAGGGCTGGCTGACGAAGATTCCGTCGGACCATTGTTCCCAGAGGCTGCGGGCCGTTTCCAACATGTCGTCGGCGTCCTGGCAGGCCCGGTAGTCGATGACCGGAGCGCAGCCCCTGAGGCGCTGCAGTTGATAGAGCTTGTTGTTCCAGATGTTGGCGATGTGCCCGCTGGGACCGAGCATGTGCACGCCCGGGATGAGGGCCAGGGTCAGTTCCGGCACGGATTCGAAGACATGGATGAAGACCTGTCCCTGTTTGTCCAGAAGCTCGCGGACCAGCTCGTTGACCGTCTCCGAGGCCGAGACCAGGGAAGCGAAGGTGCGCGGAGGTATCCGGAAGCTGACCTTGCGCTTCTTTTCCCGGAAAAGCTCACGGGCCATGGGGTTGATGACGAGGGTATTCTTGTGGGGGTAGGATTCCAGGACGTCCGGCAGGATGGAGATGAAATCGAATGGTCGGCCGTGGATTTTGGTCAGGGTTTCTTTGATGAACTGGTTCAGGCAGTCCGTCTTTATTTCGCCGATGTACAGAAAGTAAAAGGTGTCCGGGTCAAGCTTGATGTCCGAAAACAGGACATCGTCTTCCTCGATGATCATGGTCTTGCCTCCGCACTGCAGAGTTCTGGCCCGCAAACGCGGGCGTTTCTGTTTCGCCCCGCCTACATGCAGGGCGCATAAACCGCAATTTTTTTTGCCGTGTCATCGGGAATTCGTCCGGTGGCGGCTTAATCCAGTTTTAAACGGAACGTTATGATGGCGCCACGGTCGCCGCTGATGCGGTACTCCAGCTTAAGTTTGTCGATGGTTACGGCCATGCCGGGGATGTTGATGAGTCCAGAGGATTCTCCGGACTTGAGGATCATAGGAATGCGCAGCGGGATGGGATCGCCCTCCACGGGGACGAGGGTCAGGCTTTCCAAGTGGACGGTGGCGCCGTCGATGCGGAAGCGCAGGTTGTCGATCTTGCCTTTTTCCTGTCCAACGGACAGGGAGGCTTCGGAGCCGGAAGCAGGGAGCTCCAGCGGGTCAAGGGCGACCCACGGTCCGGCCTGGGCAGGGAAAACCAGCAGAAAACTGACGAAAAAAAAGAGAAGATGCTTCATGTCACGCTCCATGGCTGCATGTTGACGTGTACATGTCTACGCCGGGCCGCGGCTGCAATCAAGGGTCAAGGGACGCCGTGCGGCCGGGCGGTCCAAAAAACATTGGAAAGTTCGTAACGTCGGGGTAGTGGTGCCCAGGAGCTGCCGACTGGCGGCCACAGGAGCGAAATGACGGGGACTTATGTGATGATGGTGCGGCGCGAACGAGGCGCTCCGGGCGGCGAACCCGCCGGGTGCGTCCAGTCTTTTTTCAGGGAGGGGCGCCGTGTCCGGTCCTGAAGAGCGCAGGCTGGAGTCCGAAGGCGAACTCGACAGGTTGCGCGCCAGAATGCGTGTTCTGGTGGACGGTTCGCCCCTGGGCATCTTCTTCGACGATGCCCGGGACCAGTGCGTGTTCGTGAATACGACCTTCTGCGAGATGATGGAATTGTCCGAGGCCGAGGCCCTGGGTGACGGCTGGGCCAGAACCGTGCATCCTGAGGATCTTCCGGGGCTGCTCCGGTCACGGGCCCGGGCCGTGTCCGAGGGTGTGCCGCTTTTCCGGGCCGAGTACCGTTTCGCGTGCCCGAGCGGCCGGGCCGGATGGGTGGAGGAACAGACCCGCCCCATTCACGGGGCGCGCGGTGAACTCCTGGGGTATGTCGGCACCCTGGCCGAGATCACCGCCCGCAAGAACGAGGAGCGCCTTCTGGCCCGGCACAGCGAGGAGTTGGAAGAGCGCGTGCGCGAACGCACGGCCGAACTGGCGCAGCAGGCCGATCGCCTGGCCGGCATGAACGCCGCCCTTGAGGTTCTGCTGCGCAAACGCGAGGAGGACCGGCGCGAACTGGAACGTTCCGTCCTGGCCAATATCCGTCGCCGCATCCTCCCCGCCCTGGACCGCCTGGACGCCGCCTGCGGCGGCGACGTCCGGGGTCTTGTGGACGAGATCCGGCTGGGCCTCGACGAGATCACGGACCCCTTCCGGCATCGCCTTTGCGCGGCCAGCCTTGGCCTGACCCCGGCCGAGACGCGGGTGGCGGAACTCATCCGCCAGGGCCTGTCCACCAAGGAGATCGCGGCCCGCCTCGGCGTGGGCACGTCCACCATCGACACCCACCGGCACGGCATCCGCCGCAAGCTCGGCCTCGACAGGCGGTCGGGCAATCTCCGCGTCAGCCTCCAGGCCCTCGACGAGATCTGATATGGAGAAAACCTCCATATTTCATCCGCATTAATCCCTCATTGTCTTTTGTGCATCCTGCTGGTTCAACGACGGTCCTATTCAACCAAGGAGGACGACATGAATCAGGAAATACAGGAAGTGCTGAACACGGGCCTGGCCCGCATGTTCAAGGGCGGGGTCATCATGGACGTGGTCAACCCCGAGCAGGCGCGCATCGCCGAGGAGGCCGGGGCCTGCGCGGTCATGGCCCTGGAGCGCGTGCCGGCCGACATCCGTGCCGATGGCGGGGTGGCCCGCATGTCGGATCCGGGGATGATCCGGGGCATCATGGACGCCGTGTCCATTCCCGTCATGGCCAAGTGCCGCATCGGCCATTTTATGGAGGCGCGGATTCTTGAGGCCGTGGGCGTGGATTTCATCGACGAGAGCGAAGTGCTGACGCCGGCCGACGAGGAATTTCACATCGACAAGCGGGGGTTCAAGGCCCCCTTTGTCTGCGGCTGCCGGAACCTGGGCGAGGCCCTGCGTCGCATCGCCGAGGGCGCGTCCATGATCCGCACCAAGGGCGAGGCCGGGACCGGAGACGTGGTCGAGGCCGTGCGCCACGCCCGCGCCGTGGATGGGGCGGTCCGCAGGGTCTGCGGCATGCCGCAGGAGGAACTGGTTTCGTATGCGCGCGAGATCGGCGCGCCTCTGGATTTGGTCCTTACGGTGCGCGACCTCGGCCGTCTGCCTGTGGTCAACTTCGCAGCCGGCGGGATCGCCACGCCGGCCGACGCGGCCCTGATGATGCAGCTCGGCATGGACGGGGTCTTCGTGGGCTCGGGCATCTTCAAGAGTGCGGACCCGGCGGCCCGGGCGCGGGCCATCGTGCAGGCCGTGACCCATTACGACGATCCGCAGGCCCTGGCCCGCATCAGCGGGGATCTGGGGGCCGCCATGCCCGGGATCGCCGCTCGTATGCTTGACGGCGAGCAGCGCTTCGCCGGCCGGGGCTGGTGATGCGCATCGGCATTCTGGCCCTGCAGGGGGCCTTTGCCGAGCACGCGTCCATGCTCGCATCCCTGGGCGTACGGGCCGAGCCGGTGCGTACGGCGGCTGCCCTCCATGGCCTTGACGGGCTCATTCTCCCCGGCGGCGAAAGCACGAGCATGCGCCGTCTGGCCGCCTGGGGAGGGCTTGAGGACGCCCTGCGGGCATTCGGCGCGACCCGGCCCGTGTGGGGCGTGTGTGCGGGGCTTGTCCTCATGGCCGCGCGCGTCGAGGGTGAGGTCGCCTTTGCAGGGCTCCTGGACATGACCGTGGCCCGCAACGCCTACGGTCGGCAGGGGGAGAGCTTCGTGCGGGACGTGTCGGTGCACGGCATGGACGGTGGAGCCTTCACGGGGGTCTTCATCCGCGCTCCGCGCGTCACCTGGACGGGGTCTGACGTGGAGGTGCTGGCGCGCCTGGACGATTTTCCGGTGGCGCTCCGGCAAGGCCGCCTGCTGGCCACGGCCTTTCATCCCGAACTGACCGGGGACGCCAGGATGCACGGCTTTTTTCTGGAACTGTGCGCGGGTCGGGAACCGTTGCCTGCCGAGAGCTGATTCTGGTAGGGGGAAAAGACACCAGGAGGTGCTCCATGGATTTCACCCTTCCCCCTTACAGCGCTCCCGATTTCGGCGAACCGGCCCTGGCCGGCGCACCCCTTGCCCGTTTCGAGACGGCCCCTGCCGACGGCGTCGCCCCGGAAGGGTTCCACGCCACATCGATTTTTCCCGAATATGTCCAGCTTGAACCGGGGCGCTGGGCCCTGCCCGAGCATTCGCGCATGGATTGCGTGCTGGTGCGCGAGGGCGACGTCCTGGCCGTGCGGGAATTCCGCAACCTGCGCCGGGGCGACCTCGTGGCCGTGGGACGGGGAGAGAACGGGGAGGACGGCATCTTCGTGCACGCCACGGGGTTCGGGGACGCTTCGGACCCTTCGGACAAGTTCGCCTTCCGCAGCCGCATCAGCCGCGAGACGGCCTTTTCCTCGGATTATGACGAACTTTATGCCCTGCTGCGCCACGAGCGCGAGCACGGCCGCATCGTCTGGGTGCTCGGTCCGGCCGTGGTCTTTGATTTCGACAGCCGCAACGCCCTGGTCAATCTCGTGCGCAGGGGATTCGTGCACGCCGTCCTGGCCGGAAACGCCCTGGCCGTGCACGACTTGGAGGGCAGCCGCTACGGCTCGGCCCTGGGGCAGGATATTTATTCCAGGCAGGGCCGCCTTTTGGGGCACTACAACCATCTCGACGCCATCAACGCCGTGCGCGGCCTCGGGTCCATTCCGGCAGCCATCTCCGGGGGGCTGGTCACGGACGGGGTCATGCACGCCCTGCATGCTGCGGACATTCCCTATGTCCTGGCCGGGTCCATCCGCGACGACGGTCCGCTTCCGGAAACCATCGCCGACGCCTACGAGGCCCAGGACCGCATGCGCGCCGAGGCCGGCCGGGCCACGACGGTCATCGCCCTGGCCACGCAGCTGCATTCCATCGCCACGGGCAACATGACCCCGTCCTACACCGTGCGGGACGGGCGGGTGCGTCCGGTCTACTTCTACTGTGTGGACATGTCGGACTTCGTGACCACCAAGCTGGCCAACCGCGGCTCCCTCGGGGCGCGGGGCATGCTGACCAATGTGCAGGATTTTTTGGTGACCGTGGACCGGGGCCTGAACGGCCGGATGGAGCGGAAGGTATGACGGGAGGCCGGTCTGCCGGCCTCCCGGTTTCTGGAATCAGGCGTCCTGCGAGAACATCTTCTTGGGGTCGAAGCCCATGATGAAGGCTCCCCAGTGCTTGCCGTCCACGAAGATGGGCATGGACAGGTCGTTCAGGATTTCGCCCGTGTCGCGCATGTAGGTCTGCAGCAGCAGGGGGTCGGTGTGGGAGCAGCGGCGCTGCTCGGTGCGGTTGTTGAGGTAGATGCGCTGCTGCCGGCTGTTGAGCAGGTCCTTTTTCGGGTCGCCGGTCATGGGCTGGGACACGGCGCTGTGGTGGACGGGCAGGTAGCCCTTGCGGTCGATGGCCAGGCAGTAGATGGTTCCGGGGATGCGCTTGGCCGAGTCGTCGAACACGGTCTGCATCTCTTTGGTGAAAGCCTCGGAAAAGGCCGCGAGATACTTCTGGGGTTTGGTGTTGGGCACTTCCCTGTACTGGGTGTCGAAGACGTTGATGCCCCGGTCCTTCATGGACTGGATGCGCGTCTGGAAGTCGTCGCGCATTTCCCTGGCGGTGGTGATCACCTCGTCGAAAATCCCCTCGCCGGTCTTGAAGCGGGCCACCATCTCAAGCATCTTTTCGGTCACGCCGTTCAGCGTGTCCACGGACGCGGCCGAAGCGTTCATGTCCTCAGCGATCTCCTGACTCAGGGCGTTGATGTTGTTGACCTTGCCCGTGACCTCGCTGTTGTTGGTCGAGAGTTCCTCGATGGCGGCGGCGATCTTGATGAGCTGGTCGTTGGCCGTTTCGAAATCCCCGATCATGTGTTCGAAGTTCACGGTGGCCGTCGTGACCACTCCGTCGGTGTCCTTGGCGTACTGCAGGATCTGGGCGGTTTCGGTCTGGGTGCGCTCGACGATCTTGATCATGGCCGCGATGTTGTTGGAGATCTCTTCCGTAGCCGGCTTGATCCTCCTGGACAGTTCCCGCACCTCCTCGGCCACAACGGCGAATCCCTTGCCGTGCTCGCCGGCCCTGGCCGCCTCGATGGTGGCGTTCAGGGACAGGAGGTTGGTCTGTTCGGAAATACCGTTGATGATGGTCACGATGCTCAGGATGTTCGACGAACTCTTGCCGAGGTCGTCGACGGTGTTGCGGAAGGATTCGACGATATCGTTGATCTTGTGGATCTTGTCCGTGACGTCCTGCAGCTCCGTGTGGGACCGGTGCGCGGTATTCAGATTGTTGGTGGTCTTCTCGGCCACGTACTGGGTGTTCTGGGCGATTTCGGCGATGGCGGTGTTGGCCTCGTTGCTGGCCATGGCCACTTCCTCGGCGATGTCCCCCTGGTTGGAGGTCTTGGCCCTGGTGTCGAAAATGGATTTTGCCACGCGCGTGCTGTCCAGGGCAATGTCGATGCCCATTCGCCTGATCTGCTCGACCAGGTCGCGGACGCTGTCCAGGAAGGAGTTGTAGCAGCTTGAGATGTGCTGCAGGTCCGGGTCGTCCAGGTCCTGCATGGTGCAGGACAGGTCGGCTTCCTCGCCCTGGAGGTTCTGGAAGACTCCGCCCAGCTGGGTCACGCCCCGCGAGGCTTCCTGTAAGACAATTTTGAGGGCGAAGATTCCGAAAACGACGGCCAGTACGAAAAGGACTGCTGCACCGATGCGCGCGCCGGCCGAAATGCTCTCCCACCCCGCAAGAACGAGCCATGCCGTGCCCAGAGCATTGAGCGCGAGCAGCACGGTGATGGCGGCACCGAGTTTTCCGCGTAGCGTCGAGAACGTTCCTTTTCCGGCCTGTACTGATGAGTCTGTATTTTTCATGGGCACCCCTTATGTGACGTTTGTATGACAAGCCATAGCGAACCCTCCTGTAAAAGAGAATAGTCTGAGAGGAAAAATCAGTATTTTTATAGGGCTGGGAGAAGAGTTCCTGTCTATGGACAACGCCATGGTGATGCCGTTATCAGATATCTCCAACCATTGGAGGTGTCAGTGAGTATTCTGATCAAGAAAGTACGCCTGCGGGGCGAAGTGGTGGACGTGCTCGTCAAGGGCAACCGGTTCGATTCCATCGGCGCGGATATGGACGCCTTCGCCGATGTGGTCATCGACGGGACCGGCAAGGCCATCCTGCCCTCCTTCCACAACGCACACACCCACGCGGCCATGACCCTCCTGCGCGGCTACGCCGACGACATGGAACTCCACACCTGGCTGTCCGAGCACATCTGGCCCTTCGAGGCCAGGCTTACCGAGGACGACATCTACTGGGGCGCCAGGCTCGCGTGTCTGGAGATGATCAAGTCCGGAACGACGTTTTTCTCCGACATGTACTGGCATTGGAAGGGAACGGCCCGGGCCGTGGAGGAAATGGGTATGCGCGCGGCCCTGTCCGCAGCATTCTTTGATTTCGAGGATTCCGAGCGGGCAGAGAAGATGAAGCGCCAGGTCATGGACCTGCATGCGGTCAGCGCCGCATTTTCCGACCGCATCCGCTTCATCCTGGGACCGCACGCCATTTATACCGTGTCCTCGGACTCCCTGCGTTGGCTTCAGGAATACGCCGCCCGGCACGACCTGCTGATCCACACCCATCTCTCCGAGACGCGCAAGGAAGTGGACGACTGTCTGGCCAGGTTCGGCAAGCGGCCCGTGGAATATCTCCACGAGCTGGGCCTGCTCGGCCCCAACCTGAGCCTGGCGCATGCCATCTGGGTCGACGATCGGGAAAAGGAGCTGCTGGCGGCTCACGGCGTGCAGGTGGCGCACTGCCCTGTTTCGAACATGAAGCTCGCCTCGGGTCAGTTCGACTACGCCGGTATGAAGGCCCACGGCGTCAGCGTGGCCCTGGGTACGGACGGCTGCTCTTCCAACAACAACCTGGACATGCGGGAGGAGGCCAAGGTCGCCTCGCTGTTGGCCAAGGTCACTTCCATGGACCCGACCACATTCCCCGCCGCCGAGGCCCTGGACGCCGCGACCATCGGGGGGGCGCGCATGTACGGACTTGAAGCGGGCCGCATCGCGTCCGGCATGCTCGCCGACTGTATTCTCGTGAATCTTGACGATCCGCGCATGGTTCCGGGGTACAACGCTGTCTCGAATTTTATCTACGCTGCGGATGGTTCGTGCGTGGACACCACCATCTGCGACGGTCGGGTGCTTATGCTCGGCGGCCGGGTGGAGGGCGAGGACGAGATCATCGAGCAGGTTCGCGCTACGGTGGCCCGGCTCACGGCTCGGCCCGAAGCCGGGGCGGACGCATGCTCATAGTCTATACGGGAAACGGCAAAGGCAAGACCACGGCCTGCGTGGGCCAGGCCGTGCGGGCCCTGGGGCAGGGAATGGCCGTGGCCTTCGGCCAGTTCATGAAGAAGGACGGGCAGGCCGGTGAGCAGAAAATGCTGTCGCAGCTCCTGGGAGAGCGCTTTCTTGCTTCGGGCGCGGGTTTTTTCCGCGACGCGGAGTTCGAGACTCACCGGGAAAAGGCAGAGAACCTGCTGGCCTGGGCCAGGGAATGTCTGGACCGGGGCGTGGACATGCTCATCCTGGACGAAGCCCTCTATGCATTGAATCATGGCCTGCTGCTGCAGGAGGAGATTTTGGAACTCGTCCGGCGGTGCGGGGAACTGGAGTGTCATCTGGTCCTGTCGGGGCGCGGCGCTCCGGACTGGCTGACGGATATGGCGGACATCGTTTCAAACGTGACCGAGGTTCGCCATATTTTTTCCCAGGGTGGAAAGGCCAGACGCGGCATCGAGTTCTGACCTGGACGGCCCGGCGTCTCAAGCCTGCCTGACGATTTCCCGCCCGCAGTCTGGGCATCGACCCTGGAGCAGCCTGTTGTCCTGAATGGTGAAGCCCGTCCGTTTCACCACTGTCAGACCGCACCCCGGACAGACCGTGTCCTCCAGCCCTGATCCGTGTACGTTTCCGACAAAGACGTAATTGAGCCCTTCGGCCCGGCCGATGTCCCAGGCGCGCCTGAGGGTTTCGACGGGTGTGGGCGGGTGATCGGTCATGCGATGGCAGGGATGGAAACGCGAAACGTGCCAGGGGACGTCGGGTCCGAGCTCCGAAATCAGGAACCGTGCAATATCGCGAAGTTCCTCGTCGGAGTCGTTCTCGTTCGGGATGACGAGGGTCGTGACCTCCAGGTGCCAGCCCAGGCGTTTTATATGAATGAGATTTTCCAGCACGGGTTTCAGGCGTGCGCCGCAGATGTCCCGGTAGAACTCTTCCCGAAAGGATTTGAGGTCGATGTTGGCCGCCTGGATGAATCCGTCCAGCTCTTCGATGCATTCGGGGCTCTGGAAGCCGTTGCTGACCATGATGTTGGCCAGGCCCTCTCTGCAGGCGAGGGTTGCGGTTTCGAGCATGAGTTCGAAGAAGATGGTCGGTTCCGAATAGGTGTAGGCGACGGAAGCGGCGTTGGACGATATGGCCAGGCGCACGATTTCCTCCGGGGCGATGCGCTGGCCTTCAGGCGGGCGGCCCTGGCGGGGAGGTTTCGAGAGGGTCCAGTTCTGGCAGAAGGCGCAGTCCAGATTGCATCCCTGTGTGCCGAGGGACAGGGTGGAGGTACCGGGCTGAAAATGAAAGAGCGGCTTTTTTTCCACAGGGTCCAGGTTCAGGGCTGCAACCGAGTCGCGGGAGAGGGTCACGAGCATGCCCCCATCGTTTCTGCGAACGCCGCAGAGGCCGGTCTTCCCGGCCTCGATGCGGCAGAAGTGGGAGCAGAGCCTGCACTGTACCGTATCGTCCTTGAGTGTGCGCCAAAGAAGCGCCGGCGTGGTCATTTTTTCCCCCTGACGTGTATTTCTGGAATGATAATGATGGGCTCCGATGGCGAGAGCCCGTCGTCCCCCTTTCGGGGCGGCGTGGCCTGCATGAGGGTGCCGTTGTCCGGGTCCGATTCCATGCGAATGGTCCCGGGGGCGTCGGGCCCTGCGTTCGGTCCGACAATGATGACCGTGTCGACGTCTTCGCCCGACCGGATGGAGATATCCGAGGCCCAGGCCCGGCAGATTGGCAGGAAGCATGCCACCAGTATCGCCGCGCTTGCCAATGCCCCGATTTTTGCTTTACTTGGTCCATTCGCGAGTTTATGCAACGTGGCCTCCAAACAAGATGGATTATCAATATACGCATAGCGCGTTGAAGGCGAAGAAACAAGGAGATGCACATGTCCCAGCGAGACAAGGCCTACAAGGATGCAGGGGTGGATATCGAGGCCGGAAACACGTTTGTGTCCCGCATCAAGTCCCTGGTCGCGTCGACCTATACCAAGGGCGTTGTCAACGATATCGGGGGGTTTGGCGGTCTGTTCAAGCCATCCATGGCTATGGCCAACGAGCCGGTGCTCGTGGCCTCCACGGACGGGGTAGGCACCAAGCTCAAGTTGGCATTCCAGTTTGACAGACACGATACAGTGGGCATCGACCTGGTGGCCATGAGTGTCAACGATATTATTGTCCAGGGAGCCAAACCTCTGTTTTTTCTTGACTACTTTGCCACGGGGAAACTCGATGTGGACAAGGCGGAGGCCGTAGTCCGGGGGATCGTCGATGGCTGCAAGGAAGCTCAATGCGCCCTCATTGGCGGCGAAACGGCGGAAATGCCCGAGTTCTACGCCGACGGCGAGTACGACCTTTCTGGCTTTTGCGTGGGCATGGTGGACAACGACAAGATCGTTGACGGATCGAGCATCGGGGTTGGTGACATCATTGTCGGGCTGGCTTCGTCGGGTGTACACTCGAACGGCTTTTCCCTGGTGCGCAAGCTGTACGCCCAGTCCGGCCTGCAGCCAGGCGACACCTTCCCGGGTACGGAGCAGACCGTGGCCGAGGTGCTGCTCACGCCAACGCGCATCTACGTCGAGGCTGTGCGCAACGTCATGCGCGACTGGGAAATTCACGGCATGGTCCACGTCACGGGCGGTGGGTTTTACGACAACATCGTGCGCATTCTGCCCAAGGGTGTGACTGCCCGCATCGATTTCGGCGCATGGGACATGCTTCCGGTTTTCGACTGGCTTCGCACCGAGGGCAAGCTTGCCTGGGAGGAGATGCTGCAGATTTTCAATTGCGGCATTGGGTATATCATGGTCGTCAAGAAGGACGTAGCCAACGATGTGGTCCATCGCCTGGGCGCTTTCAAGCAGAATGCCTGGGTTATCGGCGAGATCGTCGAACGTGTCGACGGCGAGGAACAGGTCCGCATCGACATCCCCTCCACGGACGCGTGCGATTAGGCGGCCCGGCCGCCTTTTTCATTTTCGTTTCCCTTCATTCTTCACCGGCGCCCGCGGGCTTCCCTCAACGGGAAGTCCCGGGGCCTTTTCCTATGTCCAGATGACGGGTTCGCCGTCGCGAAGGAACGGGTTGAAGTACCCGTAGTTGATCCACGGGCATTCCCTTTTGAGACGTTTCATGAAGTTTGCCAGACCCATGGAGGGTTCGGCTGGTTCGCCAACGCATCCGAGATAGAGGTCCGGGTCCAGGCTCAGGTTGCGCATCTGAATGTAGTCCGGCCTGGTGGACGAGACCAGATCGGTCAGTGCCGTCAGTTCGCTCTCCGTGTCATTGAGGCCGGGGAAGAAGAGGTAGTTGAGGGAAACGAAGATGCCGTTTTCCTTGGCCGTGGCGATGGTGCGAAGCACGTCACCGAATTCGTAGCTGCGGGGCCGGTAGTAGCTGTCGTAGACGGCCTGACGGGCGCTGTTCAGGCTGACCCGTATGGAGTTGAGGCCGGCCTTGGCCAGGCCGGGGATGGTGTCCGGCAGGCTTGCGTTGGTGTTGATGTTGACCGTGCCCTGGCCGCCTTCGGCGCGGAAACGCCCGATGGCCTCGGCGATGAGGGGGGCCTCGGTCAGGGGTTCGCCTTCGCAGCCCTGGCCAAAGGAGAGAACCGGGTTTTTGACCCGCCGAGAGTGCACCAGCATGACTTCGACGATTTCTTCAGGCGTGGGCGTGAAGTCGATGCGGTTCTGGGGCGAGGGGAAGCCCGATTCTTCGGGCTGGTGTGAAATGCAGCCGTAACAGCGGGCATTGCAGGTCCGGGCCGTGGGCAGGGGACCTTCGAAGCGGCCCAGTGCGAAATTTTTGGCTGCGGGGCAGCAGAAGGTCAGGGCGCAGCGCGACAAATGCTGGATGAGGCGGTTTTTTGGGAAGCGTCGCAGCAGGTCCTCGGCACCTTTGGAGATGCGTTCCGGGGCGACGTTCGTGAACACCTGTCGGCGGTCCTTGTCGACCTGGGTGGCCGCCACCCAGAAGCGGTCACGGGCGAATCCGACCGCGCCGTAGGCGAAGAGGGGCAGGTTTGGGGCGCCGTCGTCCTTCAGGTAGGCCGCAGTGGCCGACAGGGTGTAGGACGGGCAGACGAAGGCGGCCACGGCCCGCTCCTCCATGGCCTCGGCCTTGCCCGTTTCCGGGTCCAGGCCCAGGGCGTGCCGGCCGG